>JAJFFW010000001.1 GCA_021776435.1 Parvularculaceae bacterium
GACCCGTTCAAATAGGGGAAATGGAGTTGTTCAGACCTTAGCCGCCGGACGCGCAGCGCCAAAATCCACGTCAAAAAGATGCTCCAGACTGGTGCGTGGGAGCCCATGTTTGACATAATCATAAGGGGTGACGTTCATGGCTTTCAAAACGGCTCGTTCGACCCGAAATCCCTCAGATAAAGGCGTCACATCGAAATCGATCACATTGACGCAGCACAAATCCTGTTCAAATGCCGCGATGGTCGAAAGTCCCCCGCCGCATGCCCAACCAAGCGAAATTCTGTTGACGCCCTCATGGGCGACGATAAGAGCTGACCGCCAGGCGCGTTTGGTCAGGAGCGTCTCAAAAGCACTGCGGATGCGCGCTTCGGCTTCGCTGAACATTTCGCCATCAGGCAAAAATCGCGCGCCCGGCGCATCAGCATCGTCGAACGAGAAGGCAATCCTGGCCGCGAATTCCTCACGGCTCGCCGCTTTCACCCAGCCGCTCTTTAGCTCTTCAAAGCCCTCCTCTATTTCCAATGCCGGAGGACGTTGATGCGCGCTGAGAACAATCTCGGCGGTTTCACACGTTCGCGGCAAACCAGAATATACGGCCACATCAAACGGTATATGCGCTAAGGCGTCCCGTGCCGCTTGAGCCTGTCGACGCCCCTCTTGAGTGAGCGGAACCCGACGCGGATCAGCCATCTCCGGGTTAAAATAATCGACGTGACCGTGCCGCATCAGATAGACCCGCCGCCGTCCGGCGATATTCAATTTTTTTGTTTCTAATCTGTTCATCGGTTACGCCTTAAGCAATTCACCTGCAAAGTGCTACATTGAACAGTATTGAATGCGCGAAGAGTCGCCTCTTCACCCGTAAGGTGATAATGTCCCACAGATTCAGGGGTTCAGGGTTGTTGAGGGGAAAGGTAGCGGCGATGAGGTTGCGATCGCCAATTATGTTTGCAGGAGCGTTCGTGTTCCTCGCACTCATATATGCGGCCTATTTCAATATCGTCGTCCGGGTCGATCCTGACGCGACGCAATCGCGTTTTCGCGTTTTGGCTGACTCCGGCTCGCCGAAAACCGCCGCCGTTTATGGCGAACGCGCTTTAGCGATGAGCATCAAGGACGGCGCGCCAGAAGAGAGTATCGTCCAGCTAAAGAAAAGGCTGGCGACGGTGCATCTTGAAGCCCGGAATTATGAGCGCGGCGCCACACTCTATGAACAGGTTTTGTCATCGCCCATTTCCAGACGGTACGACGCGCGCGAACATGCCGTTTTAGAAAACCGCCTCGCGCGTGCTTATATTCTAGCCGGTGAACTTGAACGCGCCGTGTCGATCTATTCAACGTTTCTGGAGCTAGCAAAAGATGAAGGCGCCCGTGCCCTACCTGAAAATACCGGGTCACTCGAAGCCTTCTTTGCAGAACGCGTTCGCGACTCGGGTGACCTTTTCGCGGAAGCGTTAAAACCGACAGGGAGCGGTGAATTATTCAGCGGTAGTTTCGAAGCTCGTCTCGCTGCGGCAAACGAGATGGCAAATTTAGGCGCTTTTTTCGGCATGCGTGAAACCGGCCTCTACGCAGCTGCCGGACTCTTATCTGCAGCCTATGAGATACGACGCGAACTTCTCGGCGGGGATCATCAAGACACGGTTCAACTCGTGCTGATCCTTGGTCCGGTCTATGTGGGGATGGGACGGTTACACGATTCAGAAACGCTTTATCTTGAGGCCTTTCATGCCCAAGAACGCGTGAAAGGCGCGAACAGTCCTGACCTGAGCCTTTATATTAAGCTTCTTGCTGGTGTTTATGAACGCCAGGGCCGACTGACTGAGGCGCAAGCGCTGCATGAACATATGCGAAGCCTGTTTCGTGATGCCTTCGGCCCGCAAAGATACGCCGCCAATCGTCAGCACGACCGCCGCAGCGATATAGATCGACCTGTTTCGCAATATTTCCTGCTTCCCGATGACTATACGCCACGGGACCTTGTTGCAGCGGCGAAATACTCCGTACCCGTAGGGAAAGATCCGGAAATCGAGGAAATGAAGGTGCGTCTGGCGGCTGATGAAACAGCCGACCCCCGCGAAGCCAACCTGCCGGCGCGCCTGGCGCAGCTCATCTCATTGTGCCGTTCTGAGTCCGGCGAGAATATCTCTTTGCGGTCGGGGTATCGGTCTTTCCGCACCCAGCACGCACTCTATAACCGGATCGGATTTAAAGGGACGGTGACACCACCCGGCATGTCAGAACATCAACTCGGTCTCGCGGTCGATATTAACATCAATGGACGTCTCATGCGCCGGAGCGATCGCACCAATCAATGCTTCGAAGAGAATGCGTTCCGCTTTGGGTTTATTTTATCCTATCCGCCCGGAAATAATTACCTGCCTGGAATGGACAGCTTCGAACCCTGGCATTGGCGCTATGTCGGTGTCCAAACCGCTCAGCTATATCGCGAAACCGGCCCACTCGATCATCCGCAGGAATTTTTAGCCTTTTTGCCATGCTATCGAGAGCGAGCGGCGGCCGGATTATTCTCAACCGCGGGCGAACCGGATCTCTGCCTCGCAGAGACCGAAATTATCACTGCTGCGACGCCTCAAAAGACTGTCGCACAACCCCTTGGCGAAAAAGACAATTCGGCCCGTATCTTGAATGATGCAGCAGGTGGCGCACGCACTCGCTGATAGGTGGGTCAACTTGGCGCGAGACACCAGCATGATTAGGGCCCAATGGATAAACAATTCATCACACCACCGGCGCGTGCGCGGATAGCCTGCGTATCGACTGACGAAAACCGTTCCGCCCTCTTGCGCCACGGTTTCTCAGAAGCCGGCTATACCTGTCTGAATGGAGACCAAAGTGGGGATTCGGATCTAGGGCTGGTCGATTTACGAGAACGATCGATCTCATCCGCAGGCGCAAGCAAACTCGCCACTGAAATAAGGCGGCGTTCCCCTGAGTCCTCCATGGTGTTTCTGGTAAGGCCGGATCTACCAGCAGCCAGTCGGGCAGCCCTGCGCCAATCGGGAGAGGTCGTGGTAACCGGTGAGAACCTGTCGCCCGCCATCGAACGCTGTCGTCATCTTCTGCGGATTCGAAACTTGGCGGAAGAAACGGGCGAGCGCCTGAAAAGCCTGGCCACGACCAACAAGTTGGCGGAATTTCCGCCAATAGAAACATCCAACGCTGCGCCGAGCATATTGATCGCCGGCCAACCAGGCATCGCTGCTCTCGCTGCGATTGGAGCCGCGCAAAGCGTCAGCAAATCCTGCACGGGTGTCATGTCGGTCGGTCAGACCATGCGCGCACTCGAATCTAAATCCTTTGATTGCGCCGTTTTTATCCCTGAAAGCAAAAACGATCCGTTATTCACGCTCGCTCGTTCGATGCGCCGTCATCCTAAATTTCAAGATTTGCCCGTCCTGTTCACAGCGCGCAATGAAGTCGAGCAAACAAGTTTCGTGGAGCGGGGCGCACGCGAAGTCATCTTGGACGATCATATCCGAAACGATCTGGGGTCACGCCTTCAGGCCTGGACAAGGCGCGCGCGCTTAACCGCATCCATGCGCCGATTTTTGACTGCGTGTTCAGGAGAAGCGGTTCGCGACCGTATTTCAGGCGCCTTTTCCAGCCATTTTTTCCAACACCATGGCGCTCGTATTTGCGCCCGTGCTGATCAGACAAATAGGCCTCTCGCCCTCCTTGGCGTGAGGTTACAACAATATAAAAGCGGAGCCGAAGATCACCGCGGCCACAATCAGGTTGTGGTTTTAAGACAAGCAGCAACATTACTGCGCAGGGTCACACGGGCGGAGGATTTTCTTGCACGCATTGCGCAAAATCTTTTCGTCATCGCTCTGCCGTCAACGCTTGTGGAAGATGCTGAAACAATTGGGCGCCGTATCGAGGGCGTCATTACGAACACGATGTTTCGGGGAAAGAGCGACGATCAAATATTCTCGATCGATGTCGAAATTGCAGCCATCGCACGAGCACACGGAACCTGCATCGAAGAATCCGTGGCGGGTCTTCTCACGTCATTAAACACAGCTAAGAAACGCTTCGCAGAAAGTTAGGACCCTATCGGGGGGCAGTTGCGATCGATTCAAGCTCGACGGCGATCCGATGGCATCCCTTAAGGCGGGCGCGTTCATCCGGCCAATGCTGCCGGAAAACAAGCTTTTGGTCTGGCCGCAATTTCATGTCGAGAGGCGACTTGGAAATGAACGCGACGAGACCAGCCGGGTTCGAAAATACATTATTGCGGAATGTCACTACGGCGCCTTTAGGACCCGCATCCAATTTTGCAATCCCGGCGCTGCGACACAGGCCTTTAATCGCGACAACTTCCAACAGGTGTTCAACCTCCGAAGGCGCCGGGCCAAAACGGTCAACCAGCTCGGCGGCAAAACCAGCGATCTCTTCCTCACCCGTCAAACCTCCCAAACGTCGATAAAGCGCCATACGCACATCAAGATCTGCAACGTAGGAATCGGGGATCAGCACGGACGCGCCTGTGCCAATCTGAGGCGACCAGGTTTCTTCGTTCACGCTGCCGCCCTCGCGCAATTCCGCAACGGCTTCTTCGAGCATGTGCTGGTAAAGCTCGACGCCAACTTCCTTCACGCTCCCTGACTGTTCTTCCCCCAGAAGATTGCCAGCGCCGCGAATGTCGAGATCATGGGAGGCAAGCGTGAAGCCAGCGCCAAGTGTATCCAATGACTGCATGACTTTCAGCCGGCGTTCTGCTCCCGCTGTGAGGGATTTTCTGGGGGACACAGTTAAATAGGCGTAGGCGCGTACTTTGGAGCGCCCTACCCGGCCCCGCAACTGATAGAGTTGCGCCAGGCCAAATCGATCCGCATGCTGGACGATCAGCGTGTTTGCAGTCGGAATATCAATACCGGATTCAATGATCGTCGTTGAAACAAGAACATCAAACTTGCCATCGTAATAGGCCGTCATAATATCTTCAAGTTCGCCGACCGCCATCTGCCCATGAGCAATTTTGAATTTTATTTCGGGAATTTGATTTCGTAAAAATTCTGCAATGCCTTCAAGGTCTGCAATGCGCGGGGCGACATAAAAACTTTGCCCTCCACGATAATGCTCGCGTAGAAGTGTTTCACGCGCCACGATCGGATCAAATGGACCCACGGTTGTCCGCACAGCAAGACGATCGACCGGTGGCGTCGCAATCAAGGACAGATCACGAATGCCGCTCATGGCGAGTTGCAACGTCCGTGGGATTGGTGTTGCCGTCAGGGTTAAGACATGGGTATCGGAGCGAAACTCTTTAAGGCGCTCTTTGTGTTTGACGCCGAAATGTTGCTCTTCATCAACAATAACCAGACCTATGTCATGGAATTGTATGGTCTTCGACAACAAGGCGTGTGTACCAATGATGATGTCAACACGACCATCTGTAAGACCCTCACGTGTGATTTTGGCGTCGCTCGGCGATACCATACGCGAAAGTTGGGCGACATTGACGGGTAGATCTCTGAACCGTTCGATGAAATTCTTGTGGTGCTGACGCGCAAGCAAAGTTGTCGGTGTAATGATCGCCACCTGACGACCGGTCATCACGGCGACAAAGGTCGCGCGTAGAGCGACTTCCGTTTTTCCAAACCCGACATCGCCACAAATAAGACGATCCATCGGGCGACCTCTCGCAAGGTCTTCCATAACATCAACGATCGCGTTTTCCTGATCTTCCGTTTCGGAATAAGGGAAACGCGCGCAGAACTCATCGTAGGCGCCGGAAGCCGGTGTCATCGCCTCAGCGGTTTTCATCATCCGTTTGGCGGCGATCGCGATTAACTGTTCGGCTAGCATGCGCACACGGGCGCGCATTTTCGCCTTACGGCCCTGCCAGGCAGCGCCGCCAAGTTTATCGAGCTGCGTCGCCTGATCGTCGGCGCCAAAACGTGAAAGAAGTTCGATATTTTCAACCGGCAAGAACAGTTTGTCACCGCCTGCATATGCGATGTGCAAACAATCATGAGGGGCGTCTTGAACCACTAGCGTTTTTAATCCCTCATATCGCCCGACGCCGTGCTCGACATGGACAACCAGATCTCCGAGCGAGATGCTGGACGCTTCGGTGAGAAAATTATCAGCGCGTTTCTTGCGCCCTTTGCGAACCAACCTGTCGCCCAGAATGTCCTGCTCTGAGACAAACACAATGTCAGCAGTTTCAAATCCGGTCTCCAGTCCGAGCACAGCAGTGGTAATTATTGTTTTGTTTTTTTGAACTGACGGCCAGTCACCCGCATGCGCAATATCATGGACTGCGTGATCATTTAAGACCGTGCGCATGCGATCCGCCGACCCGTCTGACCAACCCGCAATAACGATCCGTTTGCCCTGCTCAATCTTTTCGTAGAGGTGCTCCGCCACCGCATCAAAGACATTGATTTTCTCGGCGGCGCGTTCAGCCGCAAAGCTTCGGCCAATCTTGGCGCCAAAAGAAAAAGCACGTTTCCCTTCCGGGGGAGCAAAGGGCGTGAATTGGCGAAGATCGACAGCGTGCAAACGCTCCCTCCACTCGTCTGGTGAGAGATAGAGTCGATCACTCGGCAAAGGACGATACGCCGGCGCTGAAAATTCCAATGATCGTGGTCGCTTGTCATCGGTATCTTCAACCCGGGCGCTGTAATAATCCGCAATTGTCTTAAAGCGTTCGTCCGAGGCTTCCTCCGACAGGTGCTCCAAAATAACGAGCCCATCATCGATATAATCGAATAGCGTGTCGAGATGGTCGTAAAAGAGCGGCAGCCAATGCTCCATGCCCGCATGTTTACGACCTGCGGAAACGGCCTCATAAACTGGATCATCGCCAGCGGCGCCGAATTGTGCGAGAAAGCCAGCGCGAAACCGGGAGATATTTTCTTCCGTCATCAGAATTTCGCTTGCGGCGGTCATATCAAGGCCGCGCAACTGACGCGTTGTGCGTTGCGTCGCCGGATCAAAAGCCCGCACAGATTCAAGACTGTCGCCAAAAAAATCCAACCGAAGAGGTTCATCGGAACCGGGCGGAAAAATATCGATGAGACCGCCCCGAACCGCGAACTCGCCAGCCTCACGCACCGTGGACGCACGGGCATACCCATTCGCGGCCAGGTAGCGGGTGAAGGCATCGATGTTCACATCATTTCCGGTTCGAGCACTATAAGCAGCGTTCAAGACAACATCTTTAGGCGGCGTTCGTTGAGTGAGCGCGTTGACGGAAGTGACGACAATTAACGGAGACCCACCTTCATAGCGCGCCAGCATCGCCAGCGCCGCCATACGCGCTGACGAGACTGCGCTTGACGGAGAAACGCGATCGTAAGGCAAGCAATCCCAAGCGGGATAATTTATGACGGCAACGCTGGGCGCAAAGAAATGCAGCGCCTTCGCCATCGCGCTGGCGCGGGCGCCGTCACGGGCGACATAAACGATGAGACCGCCGCGCGTGCCGGCAGCTTGCGCAAGCGCCATCGCGTCTGCGCCATCCGGCGCACCATAAACCGTCAGGGCGCCCTGCCCCTTCCATGCTTCCTCAGCGCCAATCGAGGCCGTGCCAGAAACCAAACTCATCGCGCAAAATCACCGTTATTGACAACACAAAACGCGCGGCCGTCGGATTTGACGGTCGCGTTCCCTGCGCGATGTATAGGGTGTTCGCGAGAGGATCAACAGATGACTAACGCGAAGGCCGCA
>JAJFFW010000002.1 GCA_021776435.1 Parvularculaceae bacterium
CGCGCTTCGGCGACATCCTCCGGGCGCTGAACGAAAGACAGAGCGATGTAGTCGACGCCGATATCAAGAGCATGAGTCAAATCGGTGCGGTCTTTTTCGGTCAGCGCTGAAATCGGCAACTGGCGTCCGGGTAAATTGACCCCTTTACGGTTGGTCAGACGGCCGGGCGCGTCGGCTCTCGCGATCGCCACGTCACCGCTGCGTTCCGTCACTGTGAGCTGCAGCTTGCCATCGTCGAGCTTCAAGACATCGCCGGTTTCAAGCACATTCATGATTTCAGGATGCGGGATCGGAATGACGTCGGGTTCATCGCTCTCGGTTGCCAGCAACAGTCGGTATTGTGCGCCGTATTTCAGGTCTATGCCGTCATTCTTGAGCACGCCGGTGCGGATTTTTGGCCCTTGCAGATCAGCAAATACGGCAATCGGGTTGCCCGTATCCGCCTCGATCTGACGAAGCGCTTTCATATTTTCAGCCGTTTTCTTGTGATCGCCGTGGCTGAAATTCAGCCGAAAGACATCGACACCCGCTTGCTGGAGCAAACGAAGCATAGAAGGCGAAGAACTTGCCGGTCCGACGGTCGCGACGATTTTGCAAAAACGCTTACGCATCAGAAATTCCTTTTTGATATGCGTGAAGGTACTGGGTTTCGGAAGCGACAGATAGGCGCCAGTCTAAATCCGGCGCGAATTTCTTTGGCCGCCTTTCGGCGCTGCTGAATGAAAATCGTGATTGGCAGGCTGAAGAATAAATGGTCGCCGCCGTCCGTTTCAATCTCGGCCTTGGGCTCGCCTTCTTCGTCCGCTTCAGCGGTGGGGCTGTGTTGAACCAGACGGACAGGAATGTGTGGGCGCTGCTCCGTCTTTATCCGCACAATTGGTTTTGGGCATCGCGGTATTGAGCCGTCAATTCGTCAACAAATTCAGCTGTGGATTTGACGGAATGGATGGCGCCGATGCCCTGACCGCACCCCCAGATATCTTTCCAAACCTTCTTGGCGTCCTCGCCGCCGGATTTAAAATTCATTTTCGAAACATCGGATTCGGGCAAGTTGTCAGGATCGAGTCCGGAATTGCGAATGGAAGATTTAAGGTAATTTCCATGCACGCCGGAAAAATAATTCGTGTAGACAATGTCGTTGGCGTAACCATCAACGATGCCTTGTTTATAGTCTTGCGATGCGTTGGCCTCTTGTGTCGCAATAAACGCCGATCCGATATAGGCAAGGTCGGCGCCCATGGCTTGAGAGGCTAAGACCGTGTCACCGCGCGCGATGCAGCCAGACAGAATCAGGGGCCCGGAAAACCACTCGCGGATTTCTTGCACCAATGCGAAAGGCGATAGCAGGCCAGCATGCCCGCCCGCGCCCGCCGCTACCGCGATAATTCCGTCCGCGCCCTTATCAATCGCCTTTTTGGCGAATTCATTGTTGATGACATCGTGCAAGACAATGCCGCCATAAGAATGAACAGCTTCAAAAACCTCTTCGCGCGCTCCCAGAGATGTAATGACGACGGGGACCTTGTGTTTAACGCAGGTCTCAAGGTCTTTCATCAAACGGTCATTCGAACGATGGACAATCTGATTGACGGCGTACGGCGCTGCCGGTTGGTCTGGATTGGCTTCATTATGGTGTGAACAGGCGTCCTCAATCTCGCTCAGCCAATCGTCTAACGCTTCTTGGGGGCGGGCGTTTAATGCGGGAAATGAGCCGATGATCCCAGCTTTGCATTGCGCGATCACGAGTTTGGGCGTGGAGACGATGAACATCGGCGACCCGATAACCGGGATTCGCAATTGGGATTTGATATCAGCAAAGGTTGGCATTTGATTTCTCCTGCAAGGCGGGCACGCTAGGAGGCGCCGGGAACACGTGCAACACTCTTGCACAGCCTCGAGAGAAGCGGCCCGGATTGTTTTTGATATGTGGCGGGGCATACTATTTTAGTAAACGATTTCCGAAAACGTTGATGCGGGCTTTGTACGGGCCTTGCCAAGGGAGCAATTGATGAAAACGACAATACTTGCAGTCGCACTCATGGGGTGCCTGGCGTCAGCGGCGCCGTTGAGCGCGCAAGACCTTGAACTGGGGCCGGGCGGGCGCCCCGTCGGCGCCTCTTGGTCGCGGAGCCCGGTTTATGCCGAGCACGGCATGGCTGCGACCGCGCACCCGCTCGCCAGTCAGATCGCCATCGACATTCTCAAACAAGGGGGATCGGCGATCGATGCAGCGATCGCCGCAAATGCGGCGCTCGGATTGATGGAGCCGACCGGCAATGGAGTTGGCGGGGATTTGTTCGCCATCATTTGGGATCCGGCGACGCAAAAACTTTACGGCTTGAATGCTTCGGGTCGGTCGGCGCGGGAACGCTCATACGCCGACATGATAGAGAAAGTCGGCGATGCTGGCGTCATTCCACCCCTTGGCTCGTTACCCGTAACTGTGCCTGGCACAGTTGATGGCTGGTTCGAAATGCATAAGCGTTTTGGGAAACTGCCAATGAAGACGGTGTTGGCGCCAGCGATCAGTTACGCCCGTGAAGGTTTTCCGGTCTCACCAGTGATTGCCTATTATTTTAACCGCAATTTTGTCGGCTTCGAACGTAACATCACCATGATAGAAGAATTCGACAATGCGCGTGCGACATATTTCAAAGACGGCCCGCCAAAAACTGGCGCACTCTTTCGCAACCCGGACCTGGCGAACACTCTTGAGATAATCGCGAAAAAGGGACGCAATGCATTTTACAGGGGTGGGCTGACGAAAACGATGGATGCGTATTTCAAACGCATTGGCGGGGATCTGAGATATGCCGACTTCGCTGAACACAAGAGCGAATGGGTTGAACCCGGATGCGTTGATTATCGTAGTTATGATGTCTGCGAACTGCCGCCAAACGGGCAAGGTTTTGCTGCGTTACAGATGTTGAACATCCTTAAAAATGTCGAAGTCACGCAATGGCCGCGCGGTTCGGCCGAAGTGCTGCATTATATAACGGAGTCGAAACGTCTCGCTTTCGAAGATGTGGCGCGCTTTTACGCGGATCCTGAGTTCTCTCCGGCGCCGCTTGATTGGCTTCTTTCCGAGCAATATGGCCGCGAGCGATTCGCTCTCATCAACCCTGAGAAGGCCATGCCGAGGCCTGAATCGGGAGCGCCTATACTCGAGAAAGAGGGCGATACAACCTATCTGACTGTCGCGGATAAAGACGGTATGATGGTCTCGCTCATCCAGAGCAATTATCGCGGCATGGGGTCTGGTCTCGTCGCAGACGGGCTCGGTTTCATGTTCCAGGATCGCGGAGAGCTTTTCTCGCTCGAATCCGGTCATCCCAATGTCTATGCGCCTGGCAAGCGCCCGTTCCACACGATCATTCCGGCCTTTGTGATGAAAGACGGGGCGCCTGTCATGAGTTTTGGCCTGATGGGTGGTTCGATGCAGCCGCAGGGCCATGTGCAGGTGCTCGTCAACATGATTGATTATGGCATGAACATTCAGGAGGCGGGAGATGCGGCTCGCATCAATCACGATGGCGGCAGGAAACCAGCCGGGCCCAATATGGATCCTGTGGGTGTGTTGAATGTGGAATCAGGGGTGCCAGAGGAGACTGTCAAGCGGTTGCGCGCCATGGGTCACAACGTCACCGTGGTTGATGATGGTGTCATCTTCGGCGGTTATGAAGCCATCTGGCGCGACCCTGAAACGGGCGTTTATGCTGGTGCGACCGAGATGCGAAAGGACGGCGCAGTAATCGGGTATTGAATGTTCGGCGCTGCTCTTTGAGGCCCATCAGGCTGACAGTAGCCGCGCCGCTTTGGGTGCGAAATAGGTGATGATCCCGTCGGCGCCAGCGCGTTTGAACGCAAGCAGCGATTCAAGCATAGCCGCATCACCGTCGAGCCAGCCGTTTTGCGCCGCCGCCATCAGCATGGCGTATTCGCCAGAAACCTGAAATGCAAAGGTAGGCACTTTGAAAGTGTCCTTTATTCGCCGGACGATATCGAGATAGGCCATGCCCGGTTTGACCATAACGCTGTCTGCGCCCTCGGCGATGTCGAGAGCGACTTCACGAAGGGCTTCATCCGAATTGGCTGGATCCATCTGATAGGTTCGTTTGTCTCCTTTGAGTACGCCTGATGAACCGATGGCGTCGCGATAAGGTCCATAGAAAGCGGACGCATATTTTGCCGCATACGCCATAATTTGAACGTTTTGATGTCCCGCTCTGTCAAGGCCTGCGCGAATTGCGCCGACACGACCGTCCATCATGTCAGACGGTGCGATTATGTCGAACCCGGCCTCCGCTTCAATGACCGCTTGTTTGATCAGAACTTCTACCGTTTCGTCATTGAGGATCTCATTGTCACGAAGAAGGCCGTCATGCCCATGATCTGTGTAGGGATCGAGAGCGACATCGGCCATCAAGCCCACCTCGGGAACTTCTTTCTTTATTGCGCGTGCAGCGCGGCACATGAGATTATCAGGGTTGAGGGCTTCTTCGCCGCTCGGCGTTCTGTCTTTGATGTCTGTATAGGGGAACAGGGCGAGCGCCGGGATGCCGAGGTCGCGCGCCTCCTTCGCGGCCTCGACGGCCTGATCCGTTGATAAGCGAAAAACGCCGGGCATTGAGGGGACGGGCTCACGAATGTTCGATCCGTGTTTTAAAATTATCGCCCAGATTAAGTCTTGTGAACCGAGATGCGACTCCGCGATGAGCCGCCGTGACCATGAGGATCTGCGCAGCCGCCTCAGTCGGGCTGTCGGAAAACGGGCGGTAAATGCCGATTCATTGCTCAATGGTTAATTCCCAAAATCTACGTAACGATTACTGCACCGTTTAGAATTTGATTTCAAATTGAACCTCCTGACTTAACGCGCCTTTAGAGGTTGGGGGGTATGGTCTCGTACATGTACAGTAGTAGTGAGGCGCAAAATGACGGTATTGGAAAGTTCGCTGCGATCAGAAGTCATCGGTTTCAGCGAACAATCAGGCGTAAAGTCCAATCCTGACGAGTTAAAGGCTGGATATCTCCAACTCTTGCATCTTGTCGAAAGGCTTCATCGTCAATTGCTTGATGTCATCAAGGATGAGTTGGAGCGGCTCGGGCAAACCGACATTAACTCGGTGCAGGCGCTGTTGCTTTACAATATTGGCGATGCTGAACTGACACCCGGCGAGCTGCGCTCACGGGGGCACTATCTCGGCTCCAATGTCTCCTACAATTTGAAGCAGCTGGTCGAAAAAAACTATATTAGTGACCAACGCTCAAATACGGACAGGCGTTCAAAGCGTGTGTCATTGACCCCGGCTGGTCTGAAAGTGCGGGATTGCCTAGCGTGCTTGTTTGAACGCCAACTTGGTTCTATCGAGCAAGTAGGGGGCGTGAATATGTCTCTGATGGAAGACACAAACAAAACACTGCAGCGCTTGGAGCGTTTTTGGGCTGACCAAGTTCGCTTCCGTCTCTAGGGATCAATTAAGAATAATTATCAATTGCTAACACAAATCTCACTTGGAAGAGTGGGTTTGTGTAATTTTATATTACATTGTGGCGATCCGACCCTTTGCGTGAATGTAAAAAGACTAGCTTTTTTGAGTGTGAGCCCGTTATCTTCGAACTCCTATTAGGGAAAACAGTTAGCGGGATCCAGCACGGATATGGTTGATTATCATCGCGCATTTGAAGAAGCGCTGGAGGCGGTTCGATTCGAGGGCCGGTATCGTGTATTTGCCGATTTAGAGCGTATCCGCGGCGGTTTTCCGCAGGCGACGTACAATGGCGGTGATACTCCACGCGAGATCACGGTCTGGTGCTCGAATGACTATCTTGGGATGGGTCAGCACCCGGTCGTGCTGGATGCAATGCACGCCGCCATCGATAAAGTCGGCGCTGGCGCTGGCGGCACACGAAATATTGCCGGTACAACGCATTACCATGTGCTTTTGGAGCAGGAGCTTGCAAAGCTCCATGGCAAGCAGGCTGCGCTTCTTTTCACATCTGGATATGTCTCGAATGAAGCGACGCTATCGACGCTGTCGCGAATATTACCTGATTGCGTAATCATCTCGGACGAGCTTAATCATGCCTCAATGATCCAGGGCATTCGCGGCGGGCGCAGCCGCAAGTTGATTTGGCGCCATAATGATCTTGATCATTTGGAGGAGTTATTGAGCGGGCTTCCGGTGAACCAACCAAAGGTTATCGCCTTTGAATCGGTCTACTCAATGGATGGTGATATTTCGCCGATTGCGGAAATTTGTGAGCTTGCAGAGCGATACAATGCGTTTACCTACCTTGATGAAGTCCATGCAGTGGGCCTTTACGGTGCACATGGCGGCGGTGTGGCAGAGCGCGACGGTGTCGCCCATAGGATTGATGTCATTGAGGGTACTTTAGGCAAGGCCTTCGGCGTGATGGGTGGTTATATCGCGTCAAGCGCGGCATTCATTGATGCTATCCGTTCTTATGCGTCAGGGTTTATTTTTACGACGGCAATGTCTCCTGTGTTGGTCGCCGGCGCGCTTGCGAGCGTTCGTTATCTTAAAGAAGCGACGGATTTGCGTGAACGCCACCAAGAGCGTGCGGCGCGCCTTAAGTTTCTGCTGAGAGACGAAGGGCTTCCCGTTATGCCCTCGGTAAGTCACATCGTTCCAGTTTTGGTTGGCGACCCGGTGCAGTGCAAGCAAGTGACGGATTATTTGCTTGAGCGCTGGGATGTTTATGTGCAGCCGATTAATTACCCTACAGTTCCGAAAGGGACAGAACGCTTACGCTTTACGCCATCGCCGCTGCATTCTGATGATCATATGGGTCATTTGACCGCCGCGCTCAATGACGCATGGAAGAAGCTTGATCTTCGGCGGGCGGCTTAATGATTTTCAACATAAAAAACGGGGCGCAAATTTTGCGCCCCGCTTGAATGTTCCACATCTCATTGCGATTTACGCAGCTCTTCTTTTTCGCGTACCTTGTTTTTTTGCCTTCTTTTTCTTGGAAGACGTTCTCTCGGTTCCCAAGCCAATCTTTTTGGCGAACGCTGAACGACGTTTTGCGTAATTTGGCGCCACCATCGGGTAATCAGCCGGCAAACCCCATTTCCGCCTATAGTCCTCAGGGGTTAGATTATACTGAGTTCGCAAATAGCGTTTGAGCATTTTGAGCTTTTTGCCGTCCTCAAGACAAATTACAAAATCTGGCGTAATCGACTTGTTTATCGGCACGGCTGGATCACGGCTTCCTGCAAAGGCTGCGCCGCCCGCTGCGAGCGCCTTTACCGCATCAAAGACTTCTTGCAAGAGTTCCGGCAGCTTTTCTGTATCGACTTGATTGTTGCTGACGAACGCCGAGACAATATCGGTAGTGAGGTGAAGGGCTTCGCCGAAGTCAACTTCGGCGGCTTCGCTTTTCATGGTCCTATACTCCTATTCAAGTTGGACGTTCTAATGCCGATACCCGACCGCCCAATGCCGATACCCGACCGCCTATGTGTCACCCGTATGAATATTTGCAGTTGAATATCGTCATTCTGACGCGGCCGGAATATTGCCGGCATATTTACATATCAATCGAATAACTATCAGAACAAAGAAAATCAAGTGACGTTCGGGCTTTATACTAAGAATAAATTGTCCGTAACGTTTCTATTCTTGGCCCTACGCATAGTTTCGTTTCCGTTGTATCGATATAAATTCACAACCCCTGGTCGCTTTGAGGCAGATCAAAGGATCTTCCTCTAACGTAAATACTTGGTAATAGAATGCATTGCAGGTAGTACTGGGCCCGCGTATACCGGCCCTGAATGTTGTTCAACATTGCTTATGCTGTTGCAGGTCCAACGGTTTTAAAACAGGAGTTAAATAATGAGCGCATCGGTGACGGCGCCACCGGCGAGCGGGTTTTTTTCAGGTGAATTGAGTGAAATGGATCCCGAGCTTTTCTCTACGATTGAAAAAGAGCACCAGCGACAACAATCACAGATTGAATTGATCGCTTCGGAAAACATTGTTTCCCGCGCTGTGCTCGACGCACAAGGTTCGATACTTACGAATAAATACGCTGAAGGATACCCCGGCCGTCGCTATTATGGTGGTTGTGAATTCGTTGATCAGGCGGAAAGTCTTGCGATAGAGCGGGCTAAAAAACTTTTCAATTGTGAAGAAGCAATCGTTCAACCGCATTCCGGCAGCCAGGCCAATCAAACAGTTTTTATGGCGTTGATGAAACCGGGGGACACTTTTCTCGGTATGGATCTTTCGGCAGGCGGGCATTTGACGCACGGGGGTCGGGCCAACCAATCCGGAAAATGGTTCAATGCTATTCATTATGGTGTGCACAAGGACAATTGCTTGATTGATTATAATCAAGTCGCGCGCCTTGCCGATGAGCATAAACCTAAAGTCATTGTTGCCGGCGGGAGCGCTTATTCTCGCATCATTGACTTTAAACGGTTCCGTGAGATCGCTGATGATACGGGAGCAACATTAATGGTGGATATGGCGCATTTTGCCGGGCTGGTCGCTGGTGGTGTCTATCCGAACCCGGTTGAATTTGCGCATGTGGTTACATCGACTACCCACAAAACATTACGCGGGCCCCGTGGTGGCCTCATCATTTTGAATGATCCTGCCCTTGCAAAAAAATGTCGGTCCGCCTTGTTCCCAGGTATTCAAGGCGGGCCTTTGATGCACACAGTAGCGGCCAAGGCAGTTGCTTTTGGTGAAGCCTTGCAACCTGAATTTCAGGTTTATGCAAAATCTGTCGTGGAGAATGCGAAGGCTCTGGCCAGCGCTCTCATTGAAGCTGGTTATGCGGTTGTGTCCGGAGGTACGGATAGCCATCTCGCACTGATCGATCTTCGCCCCAAAGGCGTAAAAGGAAACGCTGCGGAGCAAAGTCTCGAACGCTCGGGTATGACCTGTAATAAAAACGGCGTCCCGTTCGATCCGGAGAAACCGACGATTACGTCTGGTGTGCGTGTCGGCTCACCTGCAGGGACGACGCGTGGTTTTGGCGTCACCGAGTTTCAAGAAATCGGAGCGTTGATGGCGGAAGTGCTGGACGGGCTTGCCAAATACGAAGACAACACGAGCGTAGAACAGTCTGTCAGAGCGCGCGTTAGCGAACTGACGAGGCGGTTTCCGATTTACGCTTAATCCGTCGAAATTCGACAATACGGGATAAAGTTAATGCGATGCCCTTTTTGCGGATGCGAAGATACGCAAGTTAAGGATTCACGGCCAGCTGAAGACGGATCGTCAATCCGTCGCCGCCGCCAATGCTCTGCCTGCGGAGGACGGTTTACAACCTTCGAAAGGGTGCAGTTGCGCGAGCTGGTCGTTCTCAAAAACTCAGGCCGTAAGACGCCATTCGATCGCGATAAGCTGATGCGTTCTATTGGCATTGCGCTTCGCAAGCGAAACGTTGATCCTGAACGTGTTGACCAAATGGTTTCAGGTATTGTGCGGCGGTTAGAATCTATGGGGGAGAGCGAAGTCGAATCAAAAAAAATTGGCGAACTGGTTATGGAAGGCCTCGCTAATCTCGATGATGTCGCTTATGTGCGATATGCTTCGGTCTACAGGGACTTTCGTGAAGCCAAGGATTTCGAGCAATTCCTGGGTGGTATGGAGGAGCCGGACCGAAGCTAATGTTGTTTGTAATATGAAATATTGAATTCCATGAAGAGTAAGAAAACTCAGGCCCGATCAGCGGCGAGACTAGCGGCGATTCAGGCATTGTATCAGATGGAGACTGCTGGGGTTGGCGTCGAAAGCACCATACAAGAATTTATTGCCCATCGTTTGGGTAATGAGATCGATGGGGTGAATTTTCATGAAGCTGACGCGGAATTCTTTGCCGATATTTTACGGGGCGCAATTGAAGCACAATCACGGATTGATCCCTATATCGAGCGCCAGCTTGCAAAGAACTGGACATTGGCAAGGCTTGACGCAACGGCGCGCGCGATATTGCGGGCGGGTCTTTTTGAACTGATCCAAAGGCCTGACGTTCCTTTTTGTGTGGTGATCGACGAGTATGTGGAAATCGCAAATGATTTCTTCGATGGCGATGAGCCGCGGTTTATCAATGCCGTTCTGGATGCCGCAGCGCGCGAAGCGCGCAAGGATGAACTTTAACGGACGGTATATCCGGGTGAAAGAAAGCGAATTTGAAATCATTCGGGATGTCCTGGCGCCTCTTTCCTCAGGTGCGCCGGGCGCGTTTTCTCTGACAGATGATGTGGCCTTGGTCGATCAAGGCCCGATTGTCGTTACCAAAGACATGATGATCGCCGGGGTGCATTTTCTCGAAACGGATCCACTCGACATTGTTGCGCGCAAATTGATTCGCGTAAATTTATCAGATCTTGCTGCGAAGGGCGCAAAACCGATTGGCTATTTTCTTGGCTGCGCGTGGCCGAAGAAAACGACTCTCGGTGAGATTGAACGATTTGCGAAAGGCTTGGAAGAAGACCAAAGGCTCTATCGGTGTTCGTTGTTAGGTGGGGATACAACGGCTCATGGGGCGGCGAAGGCGCCTTTGACCCTTTCCGCGACGTTCCTTGGCGTCCCGCCACGTCAGGGGGTGTTGAAGAGAAAGGGCGCGATTGTCGGAGACGATCTTTATGTTAGTGGTACGATTGGCGACGCCGGGCTAGGACTCTTGGCGTTAAAGGATGGCGCTCAATTCTCACGCAAAGACAAGAAGACTCTGATTGAGAGATATCATTTGCCTGAACCGCGCCTTGCGCTGGGAAGTGCCATTGCAGGTTTGGCAACAGCCGGCCTGGACGTTTCTGATGGATTGCTGGCGGATGCAGGCCATCTTGCGCGCATGTCGGATGTGCGGTTGTTGATTGAAGCCGCTCGAATACCGCTTTCTGCTGCAGCGCGCGATTGGTGTCATCGGCAATCGAATCTAAATCGAGCCAGCGCGCGTCTTGCGGGTTTAGGTGATGATTATGAAATACTGTTTTCCGCGCCGCCGTCCATGCGCCGCTCGGTCGAGATGGCCGCGCGCGCATCCCGTACATCCGTAACACGAATCGGTTCGGTGACGAGGGGTGACGGTGTTGCGCTGATATCAGAAACGGGTGACGAGATCTTGGTGAAGCGCACCGGCTATGACCATTTTATCCGCTGATTACGTCTTTTGCGCCCATTATCATCGACCCGGTCCTCCTTGGCGTCCTGGTACTTGCTGTTGTTGTCCGAGCCCGCCCGGGAGTTGCCCAACATTACCAAGTAATTGCTCCCAAAATGAGAGCTCTTTGCCGCGAGTAGGCGTCGTGCGTGAAACAAGTTTGATCTGATCTCCGTCCTCAATGCCCAGATTCTTGATCTCTTGAACCACGCCTTTGTCGTCGAAGTGAAAGGAAATGACTGATCGCGCCCTGGTGTCGGGCCTGAAAAAAGCCCGAGTCGCTTCAATGCTGCTGAGATAGTACCAAGCATTCGGGTCGAATGTGCCGATTAGCGATGGCTCGCCATATTTAGCAAGGACGCTTTCCTTGGTGTCAACCCCAAGCAGCGCGGTCAGTTCGGTCTCTCCGCGTTCGAGCATATAGCCATGGCTGGAAGGAAAAGAAATACAGCCCTGTAGCGCCAGGCAGAAGAAGAACAAAACAAATACACGCGTCATTGCTTGATCCGAAAGTGATTGGTGGTTAGGTGAGCGTCGGTTCATACCCCCTTTTTCACATCAAACCTATGCTTTTGTCACTGTTTAGAAAAGACCCTGCAAAAAAGGCCGCACGCAGCCTTTACGAGACCGCGGTGAAACAGGCGCGATCGCCTTATTTGTATGAGGTTTTCGCAACACCAGACACGGTCGAAGGCCGGTTCGAGCAGGTTTCGTTACACGTTTATCTCATCTTGAAGCGACTACAGGGGGAGGGCGCAGACGCCAGCCAACTCGGGCAAAAGCTGTTCGATACCATGTTTGAAAACATGGATGATTCGTTACGCGAAATGGGTGTTGGAGATTTGTCGGTCGCTAAAAAAATCAGGAAATTGGCTGAGGACTTCTTTGGCCGATCCGGCGTCTATCGACAGGCGATGGCGCCGGAAGCATCTGACCAGGCGCTTTCAAATGCTCTCTCGCGCAATATCTACGGTCAGCCTGGCGGCGCGCGCTCATCCGATCTGGCTCGGTATGTGCGAGCCGTAGATTTGACGTTTTCGAAAACCGCTTTGGTGCAAATTCTTGCGGGAAAAATTGAATTTCCTGATCCGTCATCAACACAAGAGGATGGGCCGCATAAATGACAATCACGGAATCAGAATCATTGGAATTCAGCTATTTTGTTGAGCATACGCGGTTTTGCCCGTCCGGACGGTCTTTTACGCTAGAAACTGATCCAGAAATCCGAAAGCGGATCGCAAGGCGTCTGGGCATTCCTTCAGTCGAGTCTCTCGTCGGCGAGGCTGTGATCAAATCGACGGCGATAGGCTTCACCATTGAAGGCCGTCTGTGCGCCACTCTGATTCGCGAGTGTGTCTCCACCCTGGAGCCTTTATCCGAATCCATTGACGAGCGTTTCGTTCTTGAATTCACCAGAAAACTTGCAGACTGTGAAGACGGCGAGGACCTAAGCCTGTTGGAAGAACCTGAATACGTTGAAAACGACGAGATCGATCTTGGGGAAATTCTTGTTCAGCAACTCGCATTGATGATGGACGCCTACCCACGGAAAGTTGATACGACCACATTAATTGAACGATATGGCCGAGTTGAAGAGCGATCACCCTTTGCGGTCCTTTTGGGCGAAGTTGCCGAAGTTGATGGGGAGGGGTAAAAGCCCTGCACTGGCGGAAAGTTCGTCTGTTGTCGATACCGTGCCAGAGCGTCGCATCATGCTACGCTGACCAGGAGCCAAATGTTTTGAGTGAGAACGCTTCGAAAGAGCCGCAGCTCACCCTTGCGGTTGACGCAATGGGTGGCGATTCAGGGCCGCGTGCGGTGATTGACGGCGTTGCGTTGGCGCTGGGTAGTGAAAATCCACTGAAAGTAATTTTTTTCGGCGATGAACGTGAAATCGTTTCTATCGCCAGTGAACATGCGATTTTACAGGATGTGGAAATTCGCCACACAGAAGGCGTCGTCTCGATGACGGACAAACCCAGTCATGTGTTGAGGCGCGGTCGAGATACGTCCATGTGGGCGGCCGTTACAGCGCTCAAAGAAGGCGAGGCGCACGCCGTCGTTTCGGGTGGAAACACAGGTGCTTTGATGGCGGTCTCACGGCTGCAGCTTCGCATGATCCAGGGCATCGACCGACCTGCGATCACCGCCCTTTGGCCAACACCGCGTGGGCATAGTGTGGTGTTGGATGTCGGCGCGAATGTCGAGGCGGATAAAAATCAACTTGTCCAATTTGCCATTATGGGAGAGGCGTTTTTTCGCGCCTTGACGGGCGTTGAAAAACCCACAGTCGGTCTTTTGAATGTCGGTGCAGAAGAACTCAAAGGCCACGATTTGATTCGAAGCGCCGCCAAGATCTTGAAAGAAGCCGACCCGGAAATGGCGTTCAAAGGCTTTGTTGAAGGCGATGATATTTCAAAAGGCACAGTTGATGTTGTTGTTACCGATGGTTTCTCGGGTAACATTGCCCTGAAATCGGCAGAGGGTGCAGCGCGTCTGGTCGGTGGATTCATGCGCGATACGCTCACGGGCACATTTATGTCGAAACTCGGTCTATTGTTCATGGGGGCGCAGCTACGCCAACTGAATGAGCAAATCGATCCCTCGTCGAACAACGGCGGGGTTTTTCTTGGCGTTAACGGAATCGTTGTGAAGAGCCATGGCGGCGCCAATGCGCGAGGTGTGGCGAGCGCGATCATGATGGCGGCGAGCCTGGCAAGGCGCCCGTTTCGTGATGAAGTGGCGCAAACGATGGCGCAAGTTGCGCGTAACGCGAAAGATGTGTGCGTAAAAGAAACCGCGAGCGATGGTGTGTGCGAGGCGACGGAATGAGTCTTAAAGCAGTTGTTAGTGGTTGCGGCGCGTATTTGCCTGAACGAGTGTTGACCAACCAAGATCTCGCACGACAGGTCGATACGAGTGATGAGTGGATCCGTGAGCGGACGGGAATCCGGCAACGCCATATTGCGGCGGATGAGGAAAAGACTTCAGATCTAGCTGTTGAGGCAGCCAAGGCAGCTCTTACGGCGTCAGGCTACGGTCCTGATGACATCGACTTGATCATCGTCGCGACAACGACGCCTGATCTCACCTTTCCAGCAACGGCGGCGATCGTACAGGCCAAGCTGGGAGTTGAGAACGGAGCAGCGTTCGATATTCAAGCCGTGTGCACCGGATTTGTTTACGCTTTATCAGTCGCAGAGAAATTCCTCACCTATGGTCAACATAAGCGTGCATTGATCATCGGGGCTGAAACGTTTTCCCGAATTCTTGATTGGGAGGACAGGGCGACTTGTGTGCTTTTTGGAGATGGGGCCGGGGCATTTGTACTCGAAGCACAGGATGAAAAAGTCGCGGACGGGCGCGGAGTGGTCGCCAGCTATTTGCGTTGTGACGGCCGACTGGCTGACCTGCTTTACGTCGATGGCGGCGTTTCCACTACGGGTGAAGCAGGCCGTGTGCGGATGCAGGGCAACAGAGTTTTTCGTGAAGCTGTCACAAGAATCTCTGAAGCAATGGAAAGCGTTTCTGAGATTGCGGGCATCGATGTTTCGTCCATTGATTGGTTTGTGCCGCATCAAGCCAATGAACGAATCATTCAAGGCGTCGTGAAGAAGTTGGCGCTTCGCCCGAACCAGGTCATTTCTACGATCGCCGAGCAGGGGAATACGTCTGCCGCATCCATTCCCCTCGCTTACGCCGTCGGCGTCGCCGATGGGCGCATCAAACCGGGCGACCTCGTGATGCTTGAGGCCATGGGAGGCGGGCTGACATGGGGTGCGGCTTTACTGTACGCATAGGCCCTGGGGAAAATTTAGCATAGATCCTGGGGAAAACTCACAAGAAAATTCAATGGCTTGTTGACCAAACTATCTTTTCTGGCTTAAGGTTTTTTATTGCAAGATAGTTAATCGGGGCTCGACACGCATGGCGGGCAAAACGGTCACACGCGCGGATTTGACAGAAGCGGTCTATAGGGCGCTGGGGGTGTCGCGTAATGAATCAGCAGCTTTCGTTGAACGCATACTTGAATTGATATCGGCCTCCCTCGAGCAGGGCGATACTGTTAAGATATCTTCATTCGGAACATATTCTGTGCGGTCTAAAAAACTCCGCATGGGGCGCAATCCGAAGACCGGTGAAGAGGTTCCCATTTCTCCACGCCGGGTCATAACCTTTCGCGCCTCGCATGTCTTGAAAGATCGAATAGATTCAGGTCATCAAAAAGACAGTGCGACGGCTGCGGAATAAACGCCGGAGAACGAATTGAACGTTGTCAAGTCAGCCGAGGCGTTTCGGACGATTAGCGAAGCGGCCAGTGAGATTGACGTGCCGCAACACGTGCTTCGTCATTGGGAGGACGTTTTTGGACAGATCAGGCCCATGCGGCGAGCAGGTGGCCGACGCTATTACCGGCCCATTGATCTCGATCTTCTTCGAGGCGTACGTGTTCTTCTTTATGGCGACCGCTACACGACCAAAGGCGTCCAGAAAATATTTAAGGAAAATGGGGCAAAATTTATTGTCGAAATCGGCCGGCGCTCCGCCGCGGGACTTCCGATCGATTTGCGGTCTCGCCCGAGTGACGAAAAGAACGAAACCCAAAAAAGTTCACCGATACAAGCTGACACGAGTGCCGCACTATTGGCCGATCCTACTGTGCTTCCAGCGCAGGTGCGTGATTTTTTAAATGATCTGCTTGTGCGGCTTCAAAACATTGATAACGCACTCGATGAAGCGACGCTTGCAATTGAAGCGATCGATACAGACGACGAGTAATTGACAATGCCCAACTGCGGATGGGCGGATGACCTCAGATTTGATTTGGGGTCTAAAGTTTTGAGAGATGGAAAAATCTCCATTGCTGCATTGCGAGGCGTAATTCACGCGCCTATAGTCCGGCCCTCGTTGACGGGGCTTTCGCGCTCTGTCGGCATAGGTCGGAGCGTAGCGCAGTCTGGTAGCGCACTTGACTGGGGGTCAAGGGGTCGTGGGTTCGAATCCCGCCGCTCCGACCAAAATAGGAAAAATCAATAACTTATCAAAGGCACAAATCGCCCCTCTGCGAGGGTGCGCTCTGGGGTATTACCAACCTGCACGGGTTTTAACCCCATAATGTTCCGTGTCATCCCGGACGCCGAAGGCGATCCGGGATCTCCCTTTCATCACAAGCGCCGAAGGAGAGATCCCGGCTCTCCGCCTTCGGCTTCGGCCGGGATGACACGCGAACCCTTAAGTCAGAATCAACGCGGCTTAGTATAACGTAGAGGGTAACATACGTCAGCTAAAAGCTGAGCCTTGCGCGAGCGGCGAAAAAGCGCCTACTACGGATAAAACGGATAATCCAATTGCTGTAACAATAGACGGCTACACTGCGCCAAGGGGTTTCGCTCAACGTCATAAAATGCATGTCATGTTTCGGGAAACCGACACCCGTTCACCTAGTTGTGAACGCTGGTCATGGAAAAATCCGTCCAGAAACCATAGAAACCCGAGTGTGGTGGATTTGAAGTTCGTTACATAATTCGCGGCTTGCTCACAACGAACTTTAAATCCAAAACCACACTAGAATCATAAACTTGCTAGTGTCCTTATCGAATCCGAAGTTCGTCTTGAGCGTGCTGCATAATGTAACGAACTTCGGATTCGGGACACTAGAGACGACGCCGGATTGAGATAAACTCCGCCATCGCACCGGGAGGAAGGAATGCAACGCGGCCACCTGACCATATCGCTTGCCGCGCTGTTCGGCGTCGCGCTGGCCGCGTTTTTCGTCCGCGGCGGGTTCGACGGCGAGGGCGTGAATTATTTCCTGGGCGCGCTTCTGGGCGGGCTGGCGGGTTACGGGCTTTACCACGCCTCCTTCGGCTTTACCGGCGC
>JAJFFW010000011.1 GCA_021776435.1 Parvularculaceae bacterium
CCGGAGATCGCCCATCGCGCCGCCTGCTTCGTCGCAAAGCACTGTGGACATCACCGTCTTCCTTGTGCCCTTTTGCGATGCGAAGAAACTTTTGCGTTTGATATCGTCAATATTCGGATCTTCCGCCGCCCGCGCGCGGCGATAGCTGGGCGCGTGATGGACGGTTTCGTCTTGGCGTTGAACGACTCTTAAAATTCATTTCGCTACCAAAATGACCATATTACCCACATTTAAACCTACTACCTCTGGTTGTTATTTATCGAGTTACATTACTGATAATAGTCTATTCATGTTTGTGCGCTTATGTTTCGGCGCCATCTCTTTATTATTGATCCGGAGCCGAAGCGTGAAAATCAGATGCCTGCTGACTGCGAGCTGTGTGTTCATCGTTCTTGCCGGCGGCGCGCGCGCGGATGAAGATTCAGAATTCATCGAACAGGATTTTCTGTTCCAGTTCGAAGAGGCCTATACCCAGGAAAAGGGCGAAACCCAGATCGGCGGCAAGTTCGATCACGGCTTTGGGCCTTCCAGTTCGGTTTTCGAATTCGAGATTGAATATGGAATAACCGACCGCATTGAGGTTTCGGTGGAGGCGCCAATCGTGGTCGGCCCGGGACCGGCCGGAACCGGCGATATCGAATTTGGCGTCGACTATGCGCTGACCATGGACAATGGGTCCGTTCCGGCGCTGACCATCGGCTTTGGCGCCAGCGCGCCAACCGGGAACGAAGACGCCGGGCGCGGCGTTGACGCCTGGTCCTATGAGACCTCATTGCGCGCCAGCAAGAGAATTACGGACAATTTTTACGGCCACGCCATGGGCGCCTATGAATGGACGCCAAACGGCGGCGCCGATGCGGACATGCTATCGGCGTGGGCGTTTGGCGTCGGCGCGGCGCTGCGCACAACTGATAAGCTGACGCTTATTGCCGAATATCTTCGCGAAGCCGAGCGAGAGAAAGAAGCCGGGATGGTTGAACGCGAGACAGAGGCCTTTTTATCGGCCGGCGCCATCGTTGAACTCAACAAGTTTGTTTCGATCGGCGTAGCGGGCGCCGCCGGTGTCAGCGATGAGAGCGCAGACGCAAGGGCGTTGGCGAAAATGCAAATCGAATGGTGAATTATAGCCGCGTCTTTTGACTGAAATGACGTGTTAAATATGTGAACAGCCAGATGATAGAAAATCAAATCAACAAAACGAGATTGCGATTCACGTTCCTTGCCGCCGCCACGCTGATGGCGGCGACAGTGGGGGCGTCCTATTTCGTCAGCCGCATAAATATCCATTCAACCCAGACGCTCAGCAATTTCGCCATCGCCTTCCACCATCTAGGCGACTCCCTAACCGATCTTCAGATCAATTTGGTCATGGATGAGCGCGACGGCCAGCTGGGTGCAACGTCCGCGGTGGTCAAGAAAGAATACTTCGCCAGCCTCGCCTATTATCTCGCCATGCAGTCCAATGACGCCATTGATGTCACAAAAATAACCGACATTGAAGGCGATGAAGATCTTGAAACCTATGCCTTTTTGAGATCACTCGCCGTCGCGCGGCGCGTCGACTTTAAAAAGCCCGCGGTCGAGCTTGGCATTACCGGCGAGAGAATTCCCGAAATTCTTGATGAATTCTGGGAGAGCGAAGAAGAAGGAGAGGACCGAAAAGACGCCGAGGAAGCGCAGGAAGCGCGCAGTGAGGGTGAAGAAAACGGAGCAATCGAATCGCTTGTCGCCAAGTCGCTGATACTGATTCTGCCGGTTATCGACAACGAGGTCGACGCCGAAGAGCGCGCGGCAATTTTGACGCAATATGCGGCGCTGATGCAAAATGATATCGCGCCATTGATTGAATCCGTCGCCGAGACGATGGGATCCGAAATCCAGACGATGCATGCGCAAACCATGCAGACAATGACCTCCATCGCGATTGGCGGTCTGTTACTCGTCGCATTCATTGCGGTGGGCATCTTCTTTCCTCTGGAACAACGCATTCTTCGCTACGTTGTTAAGGAAAAAGGCGCTCTTGAGGCGGCGCGCGCCAAGGCGGAAGCGGCGGACCACGCTAAATCCATGTTTCTTGCGAATATGAGCCATGAAATCCGTACGCCCATGAATGGAATTATGGGCATGGCTGAACTTCTTAATCGTACGGAGTTATCGCCGAAACAACGGGATTTTTCTGATATCATTGTGAAATCCAGCGAAGCGCTTCTGAAGATCATCAATGACATCCTCGACATTTCAAGAATCGACGCCGACCAGTTGACCTTGGTTCCTGATCCGTTTTCCATGAAAGAGGTGATCGAGGACATTACCGACCTGGTCGCTACCGGGGCGGAAGAGAAAAATCTGGAAATCATTGTCCATTATCACCCGAACTGTCCCAGCCAATTCATCGGCGATGCCGGACGTATTCGGCAAGTGATCATGAATATTGTTGGAAACGCCATCAAATTTACCGAGACCGGTCATGTTCTCATCGATGTTTGCGCCAATGTCGCTGGCGACGACGCTGAATTGACGATCCGTGTTGACGATACCGGCGTCGGAATTCCCGCCGACAAGCTCGATGATGTTTTCGAGAAATTCAACCAGGTCGATAATTCTACGACGCGCCAATTTGAAGGCACCGGCCTTGGGCTTGCGATCTGCCGGAGGTTGATCGAGATGATGGGCGGTCAGATGGGCGTTGAAAGCACGCCGGGGCGCGGGTCGAGTTTCTGGTTCACCATTCCTCTGCCGCTTGACGCGACGGCGCCCGAAACGCGCCCATTGGCGACCAGTGTAACCGGCGCTCAGGTTCTGATTGTTGATGATAACGCCGTCAACCGGACTATCCTTAAGGAACAGGTGGTCAGCTGGGGCATGACTGCGACGCTTTGCGCATCCGCCAAGGAGAGTTTTGCCGAACTTGCCGAGGCCAAGCGCCGAGGCGCGCGTTTTGATTTTATCATTATGGACTTTCAGATGCCGGAGATTGACGGTCTGGAAGCCGTTCAGCGGATTCGCGCCGATTATGATTCAACCGAGCTGCCAATCATCATGTTGACCTCGGTCGCGTTTGGAGGCGCCGATGAGAGAAAAGCAGACGTGACTGTGGAAGCGAGCCTGACAAAGCCCGCGCGCTCCTCACGGCTCTACGACGCCATTGTCACGGTAATGTCAGATGCGAATATCCGTAAATTGAAGAATGTGTCGGCGGAAAAACATATCGATGGCGCGAAAAGCAAAGCGGCTTCAATTCCGAGCGGCGAAGCGAAGTCCAATGGGCGCAAAATCCTGATCGTCGAAGATAATGACGTCAATCAGATGGCCATTTTAGCAATTCTTAAATCGCTCGGTTATGAAAGCAAGATTGTTGGAAACGGAAAGCTCGCGCTCGACGAACTGGCGGACTTCCAGCCCGATCTCGTGCTGATGGATGTGTCGATGCCGGTCATGAACGGTATTGAAGCGACGCAGGCCATCAGGCGGCTTGATGCAGAGCGCGGCGAACATACGATTATCGTCGGCTTGACGGCGAACGCGCTTGTCGGCGATCGCGAGAAATGTATCGAGGCGGGGATGGATGATTATTTGTCAAAGCCGGTAAAAATGGAGCAAGTTGGCGTCTGCCTTGGCAGATGGCTTCATGTCGGCGATACACCGGATTCACGCATCGCGTAAGATCAAATCCTGTCATCGCGCGCCAGAGCGACGGTCGCTCAAAAGAGCCAAGCGCATCAAGCGTTAGATTTCCATCCTCAAGAAAGCCATGAAATTGGGCTAGAGCATCGTGCAATTAATCGGACGCAAACAGGGTGAAAACTCCTGCTCCCGCCCATCCCTGCGAAAGCAGGGATCCAGCCGAACGCTCACTTCTGGATTCCCGCTTTCGCGGGAATGAACGGAGGATGGAGCGCCGCGTTCTGATTCCGAATTAACGCGCTTTACTATAACGCTGCTCAACCCAACGTCAGCGCCGGGCGCTTGTAATGAAAGCACGCGCCTTAACGATCTTCAACCGTGCTCAAGGGATGAGACGAGGCGCGGACGCTTCTACGCTGGCGCCCTTTTGAGGAGGTCATGTCCGGCCGCGGACTGTTTCTTTGCAGCGCGCACAAAGTCGGTTCCGGCCGAACGAGCCGGGCTCTCGCACGGCGTGGCTGGTTGAGGCGCTCCCATTGCAGAAAAGCTTTTTCGACGAGGTCCATATGATTGCATCCTACATAACAACACCGCAAAGGGTGCGCGCGAACGCAAAGCCGGGCAAGCATACGGCTGATCAAGTCTCATCAATGATTTGCGAACGCCGCGTGATTTCGCAACTGCGAAGGTATTAAACGGCATTCGAGTATTTCTTGAATTCGATACGTGAGATCGCCCGGCAATGCACCTCATCGGGACCATCAGCGAGGCGCAAGGTGCGAAGCATCGCATAAGAGCGCGCAAGCCCAAAATCTTCGGACACGCCTGCCCCGCCATGGGCCTGAATGGCGTCATCGATCACTTTCAGCGCGACGCGCGGCGCGGCGACTTTGATCATGGCAACTTCGGCCTGAGCGACTTTGTTCCCGACGGTATCCATCATCCAGGCGGCCTTCAGCGTTAAGAGGCGCGTCATCTCGATATCGATGCGCGCTTCAGCAACGCGTTGTTCCCAGATTGAATGTTTATAAATTGGCTTGCCGAAAGCCTCACGGGTTAAAAGCCGCTTGACCATTTTCTCAAGCGCCATTTCTGCGGCGCCAATAGTGCGCATGCAGTGATGAATCCGCCCTGGACCCAAGCGCCCTTGAGCGATCTCAAATCCGCGCCCTTCTCCCAGAATGAGATTTTCCTTCGGTGCCCGGACGTTGTTGAGCACGACTTCCATATGTCCATGAGGCGCGTCGTCATAACCGAAGACCGGCAGATGACGGACGATCTTGACGCCTGGCGCATCGGCCGGCACGAGGATCATCGATTGTTGCTGATGCCGGTGCGCAGTTTTGTCAGTTTTTCCCATGACGATATAAACTTTACAGCGCGGATCGCCAGCGCCTGATGACCACCACTTGCGCCCATTGATGACATAATCGTCGCCATCGCGAGTAATATCGGTCTCGATATTTGTCGCATCGGACGACGCCACAGCGGGCTCTGTCATCAAAAAGGCCGAACGGATTTCGCCGTCCAGCAGCGGCTTTAGCCACTCCTCCTGTTGCGCAGGTGACCCGTATTTTGATAACACCTCCATATTCCCTGTGTCCGGCGCGGCGCAGTTAAAAACCTCAGGCGCGATGAGGCAGCGTCCCGTGATTTCTGCTATTGGCGCATAGTCGGCATTCGAAAGGCCCGGCCCAAACTGCGGATCGGGGTGGAACATGTTCCACAGCCCCTTAGCCTTCGCCTTGTCTTTCAGCTCTTCAATGATAGGCGGAATTTGCCAACGACCGTCTGGGCCAAATTCACTGTGCTGACGTTCGTAGATCTCGTTTCCTTCATAAACATACCTGTTCATGAAATCGGAAACACGGGCGAGGTATTCCTTGCAGCGATCTGAATAGGCGAATTCCATGGAAGCTCTCCTGATGGTGGAAGAGTAGAATAGCGCACAACGGCGCTGGTGAAAGCCTCACGTGCAGTCAGCGTTGGCGCCGCGCCCGGAAAAAGTCACGCAACAGCCCTGCCGCTTCCTCTTCAAATATCCCATGAACGACTTCAGGTCGCCAGTGGCAGGTCGGCTGCTCAAAATATTTGGGCCCATGTAAAACCGCCCCGCCCTTCGCATCGCGAGCGCCGAACACGAGCCGCGCGATCCGGGCATGGCTGATCGCGCCGGCGCACATCGCGCACGGCTCCAGCGTGACATACAGTGTCGTTCCCATCACACGATAATTGCCCAGCATTTGCGCCGCTTCTCGCAGAGCAATGATTTCGGCATGCGCGGTGGGATCATTGCGTGATATCGGCCCATTGCCGGCCGCCGCAATGATCTCGCCGCCCGCGTCGACGAGAACGGCCCCGATCGGCGCTTCTCCCGCCGCACTCGCCTTTCGCGCTTCTTCAAGCGCGCGCGCCATAAATCTTTCCTCGTTTTCCATGATGCAGACTATCGCGCGGAGGGAGGGACAATGCTAGGACCGGCCTATGACAGACACGAGCAAACTGCCCGACGGTGAGCGTATCGCCAAATTCCTCGCCCGCGCCGGCATCGCATCGCGGCGCGAAGCCGAACGGCTGATCGAACAGGGCATCGTCACCGTTAACGGTGAGACCCTGACGACACCTGCATTCAAAGTCACGCCGGAGATGGACATTCGCATCGATGGGACGCGAGTCGGCGTCAAACAGCCGCCGCGTCTATGGCGTTACCATAAACCTTCCGGCCTAGTGACGACCCATAAGGATCCGCAGGGCAGACCGACCGTATTCGATGCGGTCGCCCATCGTCTGCCCCGGGTGATATCGATCGGACGTTTGGATTTAACCACTGAGGGGCTGCTGCTGCTCACCAATGATGGCGGTCTCGCGCGTCAACTTGAATTACCGGCGAATGCCTGGACTCGGCGGTATCGCGTCCGCGCCTTCGGCAAGATCAGGCAGAGCGACCTCGATACGCTCAAAGACGGCGTGGCGATAGACGGTGTGCGCTATGGTCCGGTGCGCGCAGCCATCGATCAGGTTCAAGGGGCCAATGTCTGGATCACTCTGTCGATTACAGAGGGAAAGAAGCGTGAAGTCCGCAAATTGATGGAACATTTGGACCTGACCGTGAATCGCCTGATCCGCACTGCCTATGGACCATTTCAGCTTGGCAAACTCGCCGCCGGCGAGATCGAGGAAGTCCCCGGCAAGCAGTTGAAAGAACAGCTCGGCAAGAAATTTTGCGCGGAGATCGGGTTGTGAATTTTTTCTTCATCGCTGATGCAAACTCAATCCTCATCCTGAGGAGCGCGCGGGACGCGCGCGTCACGAAGGATGGGCCGCAGACTGTTCCCCCTCGTCCTTCGCGACGCCGCCTGTCGGCGGCTCCTCAGGATGAGGGGGAACATCAACGTCGGACGCGTTAGTGCGCATCATCGGCGGAAAATTTCGCGGCAGGCGGATTATCGCCCCTGAAGGCGTAACCTCCCGCCCGACAACTGACCGCACCAGGGAATCTCTGTTCAATATCCTCTCGGTGCGCGACGATTTTGATTTTAACAACGCTCGCGTGATCGACCTTTTTGCAGGATCTGGCGCCTTGGGGTTGGAAGCGCTTTCTCGTGGGGCCCAATTTTGTCTCTTTGTGGAAACTGACGCCGCCGCTCGCGGCGCCATTCGTCACAATACCGAAGCGCTCGATTTATTTGGCTGCACCCGCATTCACCGCCGCTCCGCAGCAGCGCTAGGGGTCAAACCCGCCAGCGCCGGCTCGTCGTTCACGCTCGCCTTTCTGGATCCGCCTTACAGAAAGGGATTGGCGGCGCCCGCACTTGCGACATTAAAAGACAATGGCTGGCTCACCGAGGGCGCCATTATTGTCATTGAGCAGGGCAAGGGTGAAGACCCTGTCACCGTCACGGGTTTCACCGAAGTTGACCGCCGACACTATGGCGCAGCGCAGATCGGAATTTACAAATTCACAGGCTAAATCCTATCCCTAAACAGCCGCACGGCGTTCGAGACTCTCCGCAGTCCAATAATCCTCTCTGCGATAATATTCCTCTACCGCCGGCGCGCCAGCCGGAATACCCACCCAGGGCTGTTTCGTCGACGTGAAAATATGAATGTCCGGCGGGCAGGTTTCCGGCGCGTCGAGCGTTCCGACGCGCACAAAGCACAGTGCGTCACCGGCGCCGGAATAATGGCTCCACACCGCCACACGGCAATCTGGACAACGGACAATCTGCTGCCCGCCACCGCTTGCAGACGGTGTTGGAACCGCCTCCGGCGCGCCCCTCAACACCTTCACACATGCGCTTTCGATCAAGGCGTTCAAGGCGAACGCCGAGCCGGTCTCGCGCTGACACCAGGTGCAGTGACAACAATGAACAAACATTGGCGCTGAGGTCAGCAAATAGCGAACACCGCCACACGCACACCCGCCTTCCATGCCAGAGCTTGATCCGCTGCCCATCGGAGCTCCCTTCGTTTGATTCGAACACACGAAACCGGACTTAAAATCCGGCAATAGCTATAGAGTTTCAATAAGTTATTCAAATCAGGTCGGGACGGCCGACCATTCTTCCTACTCCGCTCATCCCGGCGCCCCTCGAGACGCCGCCTTGCGGTGGCTCCTCGGGATGAGAAGCCGGGACCCAGTGCGGAATCAGAACTGGATCCCGGCTTCCGCCGGGATGCACGGAGTAAAATACCAACACGCGGATCAATCAGGACACCTTATTGAAAGCTTACATCTAGCGCGATTATCAGGCCATGCGCGACGTCACCGGCCGGCCCATCTCGCCGCCTCTTTACGAACGCCCTTGCACCACCTAAATATCGCGGGCTGCCCGGCCCGTTAGGACGACATTCCCCGGGGCCTTAATTCATAGAATGGGAGCTGCCTCTGGTTTGGACCGTGGTCCTCGTCACGCGGCGCCCACCTGGTCCTTCGGGTCCAGGGCGAACTCGAGTCCGACGGCCAGGGCGGCGTTTTTTTCGACGGTAAAGGATATGCCATGCTGCCGCCGATCGCGCCATTCCCGAACCCCAAATCCATTCTGCGCTTACGCATGCAAGCTGAGCGCAAACAGGCCGCAAAAAACCGCACGGATGCGGCGGGGCATGCCGCGCGTTTGTTCCTGGAAAATATTTCGCTTACGGATGACCCCGTCATTGCACTGTACTTTCCGATGAAGACGGAGCTGGAGACATGGCCGCTGGTGGAAGAATTATGCGCACGCAACATCTCCCTCGTCTTACCCGTCGTTGAGAAAAAGCAGGCGCCGTTGGTTTTCCGCCGCTATCGCCCGGGCGATGCGTTGATCAAGGAGGGATTTGGCACGTCGGTCCCGGCGCCGGATCAAGAGGTTCTTCGCCCGGATATTCTCGTGACGCCGCTTCTCGCCTTCACCCGCACAGGCGGGCGCCTTGGTTATGGCGGCGGATATTACGACCGGACCCTTGAATCCTTACGCAAAACCGGGAGCGCCCTGGCCGTCGGATATGCTTACGGGGCCCAGCAAGTTGACGCGCTGCCCCTCTCCCCCCTAGACCAGCCGCTCGACTGGATCATCACCGAGCGTGAAGCGATCCGCGTTTAAGAATATATTTGGTTAGAGGCCTCCATGCGGATTGCAGTTTTTGGCGACATTGTAGGGCGCACAGGGCGCAAAGCGCTGCTCGACGCCCTGCCCCGGCTGCGCAGTCGGTTCTCTCTCGACTTTGTCGTGGTGAATGCGGAGAACGCGGCGGGCGGCTTTGGCGTCACCAAACGCATTTGCGACGATCTGTTCGAAGCCGGCGCCGATGTCTTGACCACCGGCAATCACGCCTTTGACCAGCGCGACGAGATTCCAGTGTATGATCGCGAAGAGCGCCTCTTGCGCCCGGCCAATTTTCCCAAAGATAATCCCGGCCGCGGCAGTGGCATGTATCAAGACCGCGAAGGTCGGACTGTTCTGGTCGTTCACGCGCAAGGGCAGCGCGGCATGGCGCCGATCGATGACCCGTGCGCGGCGGTCGAGCGCGAAATGGGCGGCGTCAAATTGGGGCGCGAGGCCGACGCGATCATTGTCGATTTTCACGCCGAAGCGACCTCGGAAAAATATTCCATGGGACATATTCTTGACGGGCGCGTCAGCCTCGTGGTCGGCACCCATACCCATGTTCCGACAGCGGATGATCATATATTGCCCCACGGCACCGGCTATATCACCGATCTCGGCATGTGCGGCGATTATGACAGCGTCATCGGCATGGAGAAATCAGAGCCCGTGCACCGCTTTTTATCGAAGATGCCGGGCAACCGCTTCACCACCGCCACCGGCCCCGCCACCATTTGCGGCGTGATGGTCGAGACCGACCCGAAAACCGGATTGGCGACCCGCATCGACGCCCTCCGCATGGGCGGCCGGTTGCGGGAGCGTGTGCCGGAATTGGAGTAGTTGGGTGAGGAGCAGCCAACGGATCTTGTGAAACTGTCCACTGAAATGGGGCAGAACCATGAGCCCGAAGTCCGAGTCGCGCGCAAAAGGGGACATTAGGTTTTCACGGATCAGCACATTGTAGGCTGGGCCGAGCGAAGCGACACCTGCCATCCGAGAATTGAAAAGGTTTGGTATCGCCTACGCTCAACTTACTTGTTCGCAAAAATGTACTCCCTATCTAATTGCGACATTAGTATGAAGGCGAATTCAGATGGCTATATTTTCATCGAGATGTATTGAATCTGCACTGGATCGGATTTCGCGATATGTGCGGAAAGACGCGATGTCGAACATCGTTAGTAATCTAAAAAAAGGTCGCAAGAACGCGCTGTCGACAGAATGGGAAGTGGCTCTGCTTGATGCCTTAGACCGTTTCGGCGACGTCGACTACGAACCGGAAACAGAAAGCGGTGACCGGCCCGACATCTGGTTTTCAAATTCGTGGGTCGAGGTGCCCGACTTCGTCGCTGAGATCAAAACCGTTTTCCAACAAAATTATGACGACGTCATCTACGGCGATTTCTTTCGCGACGAATTTGTCCGTATCGTCTCAAAAGAAGGGTTCAATCCGAATCATTTTAAGTACACGGTTCAATCAAAACTTGCCCGCGGAAAGATTGCGGCCGCCGTCCCGCCCAAGGGCGAACTCACTCAGTTTCTAAACGACAACATGGTTTGGCGTTTGCGCGACTTAAAGCGAAGTCGCTTGCTTCACGGCGGATTTCAACTTTGGAACCGCGATCCTGAAATTGACATTCGCGTCGAATATGACGGCAAACAGGAATACATGAGTTACCAATATCCGCAGGTGCAAACAGCGACCGGCTTTGACACGCATATTGTCTGGCGTCAGCTTCATAAAGCACGCGACAAAATAAAACGTATCGATGACAAGCGCTTAAAAGGTGTCATATTGTGCGACGGCGGATGCAGTTATTTGAAAGACAGCCCTTTCGGCGGAAAGGCTTGGTACGACGGACTTTACGATAAGTTTTTGGCAGAAAAGCCTGATATTTCGTTCGTGGCTGTATTTTCGACGGATCGGCTTGAAATCTATAGGCCATGGCACGACAAACGCCTTCCTGCCAATGTCGAACGCGTCAGTGTGCGAGTGTTTTGTCTCGACGAAGAACTCAAGAAGAAACTCGAAGAATTCTTTCGAACGGTCATCCTCGAATGCCCCGAAGTGATTCACAACAGTCCCAACGCAGAATTACGTTTGCGCTCAAATCACTTTTGGGGCCCGCGAATTGATCATATCGGAAACTGGGCTGGTGGATCTAACCGCGACGGCGGTTTGGATTTTCGCGTCTCCGCAAAGGGGCTAACCCGATTGCTTGCGGGTGATATCACCAGTAACGAGCTATTTCGCACCATCAAATCGCCGCTGACTAGGAAAGATGTTGATCAATTAAGGCTTGTCGCTGCAAAGCTTGCAAGCACTCCAGACGACGATGATGATTTTGTCGCTTTCAAGTGGATGCCTGTTGCCGGTCGAATCCGCACATGATTCATGCGCCCTACGGTTTGACGACTTCGAGCGTATTCTTAGCGATTCCTAACGTCTCCTTTGAGGATAAATCGGCAATCACCAAAGCCTCCCCTTCGCGGGCACACACCCCAATCTTTTGTTTTGTGCACCTTCGCGCAACTTCTCTTTTTTTGCGCATTCGCGCAACTCTTCATTTTGTGCGCCTTCGCGCAACTTCTCTTTTTGTGCGCGTTCGCGCACGGGCAGCGCACGTCTTTTTGTTTTGTGCGCCTTCGCGCAACTTCTCTTTTTGTGCGCATTCGCGCACGGGCAGCGCACGGGCGGCGCATGGGCGCCAGTCTTGACGATGACTCGATTTCCGCTTCAGTTATCTTTCTGTTAGGCTGAGTTCCCTAAAAGGCCGGCGATCGCCGCATCAATAAATCTGTACAGGAGCCAAACCATTGACCGCACATCCTAGTTCCCTGAAGCGACTCATGAGCCGCGCCTCCTTAAGCGTGATCCTTTTCAGCCTTTCGAACGCCGCCATGGCCCAGGACGCCCCCATCTTTCAGCCCGGCGCACCGGGCCAATCGACGCAGGCGCTGAGTGCTGAAGACGCCATCAAGCTCGCCGCTGCGCACTATTCGCCAGACGATGTGGTGTTCATGCAGGACATGATCCCGCACCACAACCAGGCCGTGCAGATGGCCGCTCTGGTCGCCGATCGCACGAACCGGCAGGAATTGCTCGATGTGGCCGGACGCATCGACGCCTCACAGCTCGATGAGATCAAATTCATGCAGGATTGGTTGCGCGAGCGTGGCGAGACCGTGCCGGACCCAACTGCACACGATGCCATGCACACATCCCATAAGATGGCCGGAATGGCCTCCCCCGAACAGATGGCGCAGCTTGCTGAAGTGAAGGGGACAGATTTCGACCGAATGTTCCTTACGCTGATGATCACCCACCACGAGGGCGCCGTGAAGATGGTTGAGGAACTGCACAAACAGCCGGGATCAGCATACGACCCAGTATTTTTCGAATTCACCAATGACGTCACCAACGATCAGACTTCTGAGATCGAGCGTATGAATGCGTTGTTGGCGAGCCTCTCCGGCGATGCCCGGGTCGATCTCGCGGCAGGTTTTGACGATGCCGGACAGGCGTTGTTAAACATGAAACTGGTGGCCTCGTTGCCAAAGCCGCCAGGATTTTTCGACCCGAACAATCCATCCGGGCTGCCGCCGGTGAAGCCGCCAAAAGATGAAGACAAGCCAGCCAAGACCGATGATGATGGTCAGAGCAATGATGACACCGAATGGAGCGAGCGCTCGCCGCTCCTGAGCTTTTCCAACACCGACATGGCATTCTCCGGCGACAAGATGGTGGCCGGCAGTTACCATGGCTTCAACGTCTACCAACTGCAAGATGATGGCGTTCCGAAGCTCTTTAGTTCGGTTGTCTGCCCCGGCGGACAGGGCGACGTCTCGATTGTCGGCGACCTCCTGATCATGTCGGTGGAACAGACGCGCGGCCGGGTCGATTGCGGACTGCAAGGCGTTAGCGAAGAAGTCAGCCGCGAGCGCTTCCGCGGACTTCGCATCTTTGATATCAGCGACATCGCTCGGCCGGTGCAAGTTGGTCAGGTCCAGACCTGCCGCGGCTCACACACGCATTCGGTTGTCTCTGGCCCCGGCAGAGATGGAAAGATCATCGTCTACAATTCCGGCACCTCATCGGTGCGCGACGGAGAAGAGCTGGAAGGTTGCGTCGGTAATATTCCCGGTGACGATAGAACCGCACTGTTCCGCATTGATGTCATTGAGATCCCGGTCGACGATCCGTCCAAAGCCCGCATTGTCGACAGCCCTGCCGTGTTCGCCGATCCGGAAACGGGCAGGCTGGCGGGCCTGTGGCAAGGCGGCGACCACGGTGACGATACACAAAAGACAAGTCAGACCAACCAATGCCACGACATCACCGTGTTTCCCGAGCGCGGGATTGCCGCCGGCGCGTGCTCGGGCAATGGCATTCTCTTCGACATCTCCGATCCTCGGAATCCCAAACGTATGGACGAGGTCGTGGACATTGGCTTTGCCTACTGGCACTCAGCGACGTTTAACAATGACGGCACAAAAGTTCTCTACACCGATGAGTGGGGCGGCGGTGGCCGGCCACGCTGTCGCGCCTCCGACCCGAAGAACTGGGGTGCGGACGCCTTTTACGATATCGTTGACGGTCAGCTCGAGTTCAGAGGTCATTACAAGCTGCCGGCGCCACAGACCGATCAGGAAAATTGCGTGGCGCACAACGGTTCCATCATACCGGTCCCCGGCCGTGATATTTTCGCGCAGGCCTGGTACCAGGGCGGCCTTTCTGTGATCGATTTCACTGACTCAACTAATCCCGTCGAAATTGCATACTTCGACCGCGGGCCTATTCATGAGGACAAACTGGTCCTCGGCGGATACTGGTCGACCTATTGGTATGACGGCAAGATCTACGGCACCGAAATCACGCGCGGCCTGGACGTGATGGCGCTGACGCCGAGCGAATATCTGACCGAAAACGAGATTGCTGCGGCGCTGATCGCCGATCAGGGAAAGCTGTTCAATCCCCAGCAGCAATTCCGCGTGACCTGGCCGGCCGAGCCTGTTGTCGCTCGTGCGTATATCGATCAACTTGAGCGTAGTAGCTCGCTGTCAAAGTCGTTCGTAACGGATTTGACGGCGGCGTTGGACCGCTCGCAATCTTTGCTCGAAGACGGCGCGCGCGATAAGGATTTAGCGAAGAGACTCCAATCGCTGGCGAAGACCCTGAATGTGAAAAGCGGAGACACGATGACCAAAAAGCGGCGGGCTGGGCTCGGCGAGACGTTGAAAGGAATAGCGGCAAGGCTTCGCTAACGTCAGGGAAGAGGAACATGCGGCCATCATTCACCCCGCCCCCTCACCGCACATAACTCGCGCCATTGATGTCAAAGGTGGCGCCTGTTGCTGAGGCGCAGACGCCGCTCAGTAGAAAGACAATCATCGCAGCGATCTCTTGCGGGTCGGCGACACGCGCCAGTGGAATTTCCGCCAGTGCTTTTTTCCGCGCTTCGATATCTTCCGGCGCCATGCGGGTTTCGACCCAGCCGGGCGCAATCGCATAAAGCAGGATATTTTCGCCCGCCAGTCCGCGCGCCCAGGTTTTGGTCATGGCCAGCAGCGCGCCTTTTGAGGCCGCATAGGCTGCAAAGTCCGGCCCGTCACCGCGATGCCCGGCCCGGCTGGCGATATTGACAATTATTCCGCCGTTACCGCGCGCGCGAAAATGGGCGATGGCGTCGCGGCAAATATCGGCCGGCGCTTGCAAGTTGATCGCCAGCGTATCGGCCCAGCCCGTTGACCATTTATTGTCGTTTGCGGGCGCCAGCGGCGTCGGCAGATAGACGCCGGCGTTGTTCACCACACCGTCTATGCGACCCAGACAATCAAGCGCGCGCGCGAACAGGCGCTCTCCGGCCTGGGGTCTGGCGAGGTTCTCAAAGAGAAACCGGTTTGCCGATAGACCAAGCTCAGCAGCCAGCACCGTCGCGGCGCCCCCCGGACCGCTCGCATGCAAGATCACCTCAGCCCCGGCGCGTATACAGGCCTTGGCCGCCGCTGCACCGATGCCGCGCGAGGCGCCTGTGATCAGGATTTTCTTTCCGGCGAGTGACGCGTCCATATGCGATGCCTTTTGCCTACAGCCCTCTATTTCCGGGATTCGAGCAATGAGACCACCCCATCCCACCGCAAACAAGACCACTGATTGTCATCCATCCCCTTGATCACCGGCCCCGCCCCGCGCTAAACGGCCCTCTTTCCTGTAGTGACTGCGAACAGACGAGGGCAAACATGGCCGGGCATTCCAAATGGGCGAACATCCAGCACCGCAAGGGACGCCAAGACGCCAAGCGGTCGAAAATGTTCTCTAAGCTTTCTAAAGAGATCACCGTCGCCGCCAAGATGGGCGCGCCGGACCCCGAGTTTAATCCGCGACTGCGCCTCGCCATTCAGGCCGCCAAAGCGCAGTCCATGCCCAAGGACAACATTGAGCGCGCCATCAAGAAAGGCCACGCCAGCGAAGGCGCCGGCTATGAAGAAATTCGCTACGAAGGGTTTGGACCGGCGGGCGTGGGCGTCATCGTCGAAGTGCTGACGGACAACCGCAACAGGGCGGCGGGCGAAGTGCGGTCATCCTTCACGAAAAGCGGCGGGAATATGGGCGAGACCGGCTCGGTCTCCTTTTTGTTCGACAGAATGGGTATGATCGAATACCCCGCCAGCGTCGCAACTGAAGAAGAGATGCTCGATGCTGCAATCGTAGCCGGTGCTGAAGACGTTCAGTCATCCGACGACAGTCATGAAGTTTATTGCGCCTCGGACGAATTGGCTGAAGTCGCCGCGCGGCTCGAGAAACCTTTCGGTGAAGCGCAGGCGGTCACGTTGATGTGGCGTCCTCAAAATTCTATCGAGCTTTCAGGTGACAAAGCGGCCAGTTTATTGAAACTGTTGAACGCCCTGGACGACTGCGACGATGTGCAAAACGTCTACGCAAATTTTGACATTTCGACCGAAGAACTCGAACGTCTCGCTGTCTAATCCATTTGCGCTCGCTGAACATCGGCAGGATCATTCAACCACCGATCAAGAACACCATCGAGTTTGGCTTTGCTCACTGGTTTCGAGAGAAAATCATCCATGCCCGCTTGCTGGCTACGGTCAACGTCTGACGCCATAACATGCGCCGTCAGGCAGATAATCGGTGTGGGTTGTTTCTGGGCAGTCGATTCATATTGCCTAATCGCTTGCGTCGCCTCATATCCGTCCATCTCCGGCATGGAAACATCCATCAAAACAATATCGAATCCTTCGGGATCCGTTTCAAATTGCTGCACCGCTTCACGACCATTCCCGGTCATAACAATTTCATAACTGTTGCTATCAAGCATGTGACGAATAACAAGCTGATTGACCTCATTATCTTCGGCTACAAGAATGCGACGCCGAAGGACAGGCAAAGCTGTGGTCTTGTTGGAAACCGTTTCAAGTTTTGCTATGCGTTCATCGGCTGGCGCGGTTTCTAGTTCTGCACGCTGCACAATATCAACCGCCGTCTCGTATAACAGCGCCGCTCGCGCCGGTTTAATCAGATAACCCTCGACGCCTACATCACGGAAGCGACGAGAATCTCCCGATCGATCCACAGAGCTTAGAACCAATAGCGGCGTTTCACATATGGATGCATCTGCCCTGATTTCGCGAGCAAGATCTTCTCCATCCATTCCTGGCATCTGATAATCAAGTATTGCGAGGGCGAACGCGTCTCCCTTATCGGCATTACGGCGCATTACATCAAGCGCCTCCTGGGCGCAGGGAACCGCCTGCGGTTGAAATCCCCATGAGATAAATTGCTCAATAAGAATCTGCCTGTTAACGGCAGTATCGTCAACAATCAGTACACGCCTCTTATTCGCATCAAAAATCAATTTGCGGGCTGAATCATTATTTTCATAGACCGGCAATTCGATCTCAAACCAAAATGTCGACCCTTTATCAATCTCGGAAATAGCGCCAATCTTACCGCCCATTTCCGCAATGAGGCACTTCGATATTGTAAGGCCCAGCCCGGTGCCGCCGAACACCCGTGTGGTCGAACTATCAGCTTGTTGAAACGCATCAAAGATTTTGTGGATTTTTTCCTCTTCAACGCCGACGCCGGTATCGGTCACCTCGATACGAATTTTCGTGTTGGCGTTGAATTCCTCCCCAGTAACATTGATCAGCACGTATCCTTGATACGTAAATTTCACTGCGTTGCTGACCAAGTTGGTTACGACCTGTCGAATGCGACCCCCGTCGCCCACCAGCATTCTTCCTAAGCCCGGCTGGATACGCACAATAAGCTCTATCCGCTTCTCATTTGCATGAGCGCTCATCAGCGCCGCCACGTCTTCAACTGAAGAGTGAAGATCAAACGGCGCGAGATCAAGCTCGAGTTTTCCCGCTTCTATTTTCGAAAAATCCAGTATGTCATTGATGATCATCAAAAGAGCAGCGCCGGATTTATGAATGGTTTCCGCAAAAATTCTTTGACGGCCATCGAGCGCTGTGTTGGTGAGGAGCTCCGCCATCCCGATGACGCCATTCATTGGCGTCCTGATTTCATGGCTCATATTCGCCAAGAACATGGACTTGGCCTCAGAAGCTTTCTCCGCCTCAAGTCGCGCTTGTTCAAGTTCCTTCATGACCTTTAAACGATCGCGATTGGCTTGCTCCATCTTGGATTGACAGATCAAGTTGAAGATAAGCGCAAACGCAATCGCGCTAAACAAAACCGGCAAAGCCGCGATAAATTGCCAAAATTCCGGGCTGTTCACACTGTCCCACCCGAAATAGAAAACCGTTATCGTATAGGGCATAGAAACAATCAGAGCGCTTAGCGGTGATGCGCGAAATTGCGACAGCACCAAAAGATATCCGGAAGCGATCATGATCAGCGCCATGTGCTGACCAAACACCTCGCCAGAAGTCCATGCAAGGAGAGGCGCCACAGCCCAGAAAACGCCAGTCAGCATTGCGATGTAAGGATAAATCTTCTCGAATTGGCCAGTTGATCGGGTGGAGCGTTTTCGAAAACGATTTTCAATGATTGAGCGCATGTGACCTGTGCCCAAGGTCACCACATACCAGATAAGAGCAATCCACCAGCCTTTGATGGCTGAGAGCGCAACCGCCCAAACGGTTATGAAGAAATAGCGGGACGCTTGAGTCGATAAGACCGCGTTCAGGGTTGCTTGCATCCCCTGATTGTCAGAATCAACCTTCTCAACGCTGTTGAGCTCTACGTTTTCAACGTTCATTTCCACCCTTTTGACGATGCAATTTTTTATGCGAAGGTTCCGTCGCTGTCACCGTCAGTCACTTTTCTACGTTGTTCAGGTTAATGTCTTATTGAACAGGCGAAGAGTTTGATGGAAAGTAGACAGTCACCGGCCACACTTTTGAGGAGAAGATTAATGAAGAAAATAATAGTGGCATTATTGATCATGTTCGCTTCCAGTCCGGCATTCGGTGACACACTTTATTTAAAAGCGACGGCGTTTGCGGATCCATTGACAGGAAAGATGGTCGACGACCCGGCAATTGTTATTGAAGATGGTAAAATTACAGCTATCGGCCGCAGTGAAAACTTACCGATCCCTGAAGGCGCCAGGCTCATTGACCTTAGCGGCAAGACGATCTTGCCGGGCCTCATCGACATGCACGTTCATTTAACCGAATCTCCAACAATACGTGGTTATCGCGCACTGGGTTTATCCGTGCATACGCGAACAATAATGGGTGTCGCCGCAGCACATAAAACGCTATTGGGCGGCTTTACGACCGTGCGCAATGTCAGCGCCAGCAGCTATTCTGATGTCGCCTTGCGGGACGCAATTACCGGCGGCGTTATTCCCGGTCCCCGTATGTTCGTATCGGGTCCGCCCGTCGGGATCACTGGCGGGCACTGCTCCGATAATAACCTGCTGCCATCCGAATATGATGATCACGGCGAGAATGTCGCTGACGGCCCGTGGGCGATGCGTAAAAAAGTCCGCCGTAATATTAAATACGGTGTTGATCTCATCAAGACCTGTTCGACAGGCGGCGTGTTTTCGAAAGGCACCACTCTGGGCGCCGCGCAAGGAACAGTCGATGAACTCACAGCCATTGTCGAAGAAGCGCATGCGCGCGGAATGAAAGTCGCCTCTCACGCCCATGGGACTGTCGGAATTAAGAATGCGCTGAGAGCTGGCGTCGACACCATCGAGCATGCAAGTTTTCTTGATGATGAGGCCATTCGCATGGCGAAACGAAATGGCGCTTACTTCTCGATGGATATTTACAATACAGAATACACGCTCGCCGAAGGCGAAAAGAATGGCGTGTTGGAAGAGTCCCTTCAAAAAGAGCGCGAAGTCGGAACCATACAACGCGAGAGCTTCACCAAAGCCGTGAAGGCGGGCGCGAAAGTCATTTTCGGCACTGACGCGGCGATTTATCCGCATGGCGACAACGCCAGACAATTCTCGCGGATGACACGCTTCGGCATGACGCCGGTTCAAGCCCTTCGCGCGGCAACAACCCTGGCCGCAGAAGCGCTGGGACAAGGTGATAATATTGGCGCGCTTACGCCAGGTCTGTACGCTGACGTTATCGCTGTGGAAGGTGACCCGTTTTCTGACATATCGATCTTGGAACAGGTCGATTTTGTAATGAAAGAAGGCGTTGTTTATAAACGCGATGGAAAAGTTGTTTTACACTGAGAGAGAACAGATAAAGCCCGCGACACGATAACTTACGCCGTAAATTAATCTCTGCGACGAGACGCTCCCTATGAGCGATGAGTGGGTTTGCTCACCCATCGCTTCAGACCTACCCTTATGTTCCAGTTTGGAACATTTGGGAGAGGAATCCATGAAAACGTATATATCAGCCTTTGCACTAACGATGGCTATTTCCTCTACGGCGGCAGCGCAAAATATCGAACGTACTTTTGATTCAAGTCGCAACATCGCAATCGAAGACTTTACTGGCGTCGTAGATCTTACCGTTGGCGGCGACACAGTCACTTTGACCCTGACTGAAGGCGCCAAACCCTATCCGGTTGAAATTTTCGAAAAAGATGGCGTGGTCTTTATCTCCGGCCATGAACGTCCGAGAAACTATCAATGGAGAAAGGACTATGGCCGGAGGTCATGGAAAGACGAGGATGCTTTCCAAAAATATCTCGGTGATTACCCAGTCTTGAAGATAACCGCACCAGCAGGCTCCAATCTGGAGATCGACAGCGCCATTATCATGGCGACGGCGGGCGACATGAATGGCGACCTCTCTATTGAGCACGGCTATGTCGAAGCCGTGATCGGCGACGTGAAGAACGCCGATATTGGAATCGGCAGCGCAGGCGGCATTGTGCTGGGCGACGTGAACGCAGATTTAAATGTCGCCATTGGCGGCTCGGGAGATTTCAGCGCGGCATCGGCGCGAACGGCGACACTCATCATTGGCGGGTCTGGCGATATCGACCTAGGTAAGGTGTCTGGGGAAGCCAAACTCGTGATCGGAGGATCAGGAGACATTGAGGTCAACGACATCGCAGGGTCGCTTTCCGTAAACATCGGCGGATCGGGGGATGTTCGCCTAGGCGACATCGCTGCGAGTGCAGCGCTTTCCGTTTCCGGTTCTGGCGATATCGAAGTTGACAGCGTCAATGGGGAAACCAACGCCAGCATTAGTGGTTCCGGAGACATTTACATTGCTTCGGGCCGGGCGGAAAACCTGCGTGTTTCGATTTCCGGTTCTGGTGATTTCACCTTCGGCGGTGTCTCCACCAATCTGAACGCCTCATTATCCGGCTCAGGGTCAGTCACGGTTGCTGAGAACGAAGGGTCGCTTCACACCTCGGGTCGCGGAGACTTTCGTGTCGGTGGGGTGAGGATTGATGAAGACTGATGCAAACAAATAAGTTTGCGCAAAAACATTTGTGTAATGTAGCTATTGAAGGTTTCGAGAGTCGTTTTGTATTAATATAGAATGCATACAGATTGTTTGTATTGACATGATCACTCTTACACCCATCATAATTGCGACACTGCTCGGGACCGCGTTAAATACAATTGTCGTGATAGAGATCTCCACTTATGTACCGCGCGCAAATGTTGTGCGAATGAACACAGATGAAGCGCCGGTCATTAAAGGCGACCTTTTCGAATCAGTATGGATGCCAGCCACTTTCTGGGAGGACATTCCGGCCCAATCGTCCTTTATGAGTTGAGGCATATTACAAATGGACTCAGTTTTCTGCAGAAATTTCACTCACAGGGCTCCAGTCTGTAACCGCGTATGGGTCGCACTTTGAGGTTGTAAAAAGCAAGCGGGCAGGTCGCGCGGACTCCCGGTCCGCAGCTTGAAATAACCCTCTTCCCCTGCTAGGAGCCTAGTTAGGCGCCTATAAGGTGAAGGCGAGCCCCGAGTTTGTTGGGAGTAAAACAATATGATCGCTGTCGCCGCCGCCTTAGCGATAGCCGCACTCGCCAGCTCCTCTTCTGCGAATCCGCCAATAGACTTCGCGACCTATACACCACGCGTCGATGCGGTGAGGATTAGTGCGGATGAGACGCCCATTATCGACGGCGACCTTTCCGATGCTGCTTGGGCGAATGCCGCCATCATCGATGATTTCTACCAGGTCGAACCGGAGCAAGGCGTTCAGCCGAGCCAGCCGACTCGCGCCTATATGATGTATGATAATAAGACTCTTTATGTTGGTATTTACGCCTACGATTCTGAACCGGATCTCATTCGTCGATCACAACTGCAACGCGACCCACGCCTACAAGATGACGACGGCGTTCGGGTCTTAATCGACTCTTTTGGCACGTTTCGAGACAGCTTCTTTTTCGCCCTCAACCCCAACGGCGCGCGTTTAGATGCGCTGACAGAAAACGGATCCTCTTTTCGGAGTGAGTGGGACGCAATCTGGCGCGGCGCCGCGCGGGTCGTCGAAGACGGATGGATTGCAGAGTTTGCGATCCCCTTTCAGTCGATCTCATTCGATGCATCGCTTGATGAATGGAATCTTCAAATTATTCGCACCATCCGACGCAATAATGAAGAAATCCGCTGGGCCAATATCGATCGCTCACGCGGTCGCATTGACATTACCAACCCCGGTCGGCTGGGTGGTGTTGAAGATATAGACGGCGGTATTGGCCTCGATGTTCAGAGCTTCGTAACGGGTGTTTCCTTTTATGACTGGGAAAACGATGAGATCGACTTTGAACTTAATCCTAGCGGCAACGCTTTTTATAAGATCACGCCCTCTCTAACTGGATCGCTCACGGTCAATACGGATTTCTCAGACGCACCGCTGGATTCGCGTCAAGTGAATACGGGGCGCTTTTCTCTATTTTTTCCTGAAACGCGCGACTTTTTCTTGCAAGACATTGCCGTATTTGAATTCGGCAATGAAGTCTTCTCGCGCACCCGTAACGGGTTGCCGCTTTTCACCCGGCGCATTGGCATCGTCGACGGGTCCCCGGTTGATATCGTTGCCGGAGCAAAAATTTCTGGCAAACAGGGCCCGCTAAATATTGGCGCTATTGCCACGAGGACAGCATCCGCAGATTCGTTAGACATCGACGGGCAATTTCTGACTGCGGCAAGAATATCCGCAAACATACTTTCTGAATCTAAAGCCGGGATTATTTTTACAAATGGCGATCCCGGCGGTGAAAGCAATAACACAGTCGCGGGCGCTGATTTTCAATACAAGAGTTCTTCCCTTCTCGGAGAAGGAACGCTGCTGGCGGATTTTGTTTATCTGCGCAGTTTTACAGACGGCGTGGAAGATGATCTATTCGCTGCTGCGGTTGATTATACCGGAGATCAGTGGGGTTTTAATGCTGTTGCACGCGAGATTGGGGAGAATTATGACACCCAACTCGGCTTCGCCAACCGCACTGGTATCCGAGAATATCGCAGTTTCGCACGCCGCCGGTTCAGACCGGATTCAGGCCCGATCCGCCTATACAATCTTGGAGGATCCTTCAGCGCAATCACAGATCTGGATGACGAGCTGGAAGATCGCTTCATTACGGCTTTCTTTAATTTACAAACAAATCCGGGCGATGATTTCCGGCTAGAATATGAAAATGGTTTTTTCGATATTCGAGAGCCATTCAACATCGCGGGCATTGTTCCCGTCGCCATCGGCGAATATCATTTTTCACGCTATGAAATTTCGGGCGGAACGACCTCTTCTCGCCCGTTCTCAATCGGCGCCAATGTGCGCTGGGGCGGCATCTATGACGGGGATTTTCTATCTGCTGGCGGAAGAATGGCATATCGTCCAAGCAAATATTTTTCTGTTTCAGGCGACCACAGTTTTACTCAATTCTCGCTACCCAGCGGCGAAGTCGATATTCACATTACGACCATTGAATCGACCATCGCCTTTACGCCAACAATGTTCATCAATACCGAAATGCAGTATGATAACATCTCTGAGAATTTCACATTCTTCAGCCGCTTCACTTGGGAACCGCGACCAGAGCAGGAAATCTTTATCTCACTCGGGCATTCAGCACTGATCGAGCGTGACGCCTTTCCGCAATCCTTTCGCGCTCAAGGCACGACAGTAGCGATCCGATTTGGACACACATTCCGGCTCTGATCGCTTGCCTCTGCTCCATCTGACTGCTAGTAGCGGCCCGCATATCATCACGCATTGAAAAGAGCATTCATGAAGATCAACGGCAATGAAATCCGCCCCGGAAACGTCATTCAGCATCAAGACAGCTTATGGCTGGCGGTGAAGGTCAACGCCGTCAAACCTGGTAAAGGGCCGGCCTATAACCAGGTTGAGCTGAAAAACCTCCTCACTGGAAGCAAGCTGAACGAACGATTCCGCGCCTCGGAAACGGTCGAACGTGTGCGTCTCGAGCAAAAAGACCACACCTATCTCTATGAAGAAGGCGACATGCTGGTATTCATGGACGGAGAGTCTTATGAGCATATTCACATCACAAAAGATCTGGTCGGTGAGCGGACGGCCTTTCTTCAAGACGGTACGCCAGTTGTGGTTGAAAGCCATGAAGGCCGTGTGATAAGCGTAAAAATGCCCGAGCATGTCACGCTCGAGATCACCGAAACCGAGCCGACGGTGAAGGGTCAGACCGCCTCATCATCTTATAAGCCGGCAATCGTCGATAACGGTCTGCGCGTCATGGTGCCGCCTTATCTCAGCGTGGGTGAGAAGGTCATCGTCAACACAGAAACCCTCGAATATGTGAAACGCGCGGAGTAATACCAACTTGCATTGATTCTGACTCATGCGGCACCACGGTTATTCACCTCTCCCCATCGGGGAGAGGTCGGATTTTCGTCAGAAAATCCGGGTGAGGGGGAAGGGGAGTTGAAGGAATTCACTGGCACCTCTTCCCCCTCATCCGGGCCTTCGGCCCACCTTCTCCCCGAAGGGGAGAAGGACTTTACGTCGCGTTGACATAGGTTCTTATCATCGCAAGTTGGTATAAGGCCGCGTTGTTGGAGGAGCGGACTAATGCTTACTCGTTGTTGTACTCGGGGAACCCAGATTGAAGCGTCTGGATCACTGCAAACAACTTCTCGCATGCGTGACGGCTGTCATTGAAATCTAGCGTCATTCCGAGCCATTCGAATTTGTCTTCTGACCAACTCTTTACCTGCAAATTAGATTTGAATTCATCGGCCGACAGAGATTTGTTACGCCCTTCGCCAACCGCGTAATCATCAAAATGTTCAGCAACATCTCGGAGCGTCTTAAGATCGGGAATCGCAGCGTCGAATTCGGCGATCGCTCGATCCATAACAGTCTTTAGTTTAGCTACTTTGCTAGCAAGGCTTGCCGCACGCCTAAAGCGAACGAGCGCTACAGCCAAGAACTCAAAGTCAGCTATCGGTTTCATGATGAAAATGTCGTCGCCATCAACCTCTGCTCGAATACGCTCGATTTGCGTACAGATTGAAAACAGATGAAAGTTTGCCAGGCTTCGTGAGCGCTGGTAGATGGTCAAATCGATCTCAGACTGTGTTGGCATGTAAATTCCATGAGCGTTATTCTAAGCATTCGCGTTCGCTATATTCACCTTGGCCACAACACTGACAAAAAACCTTTAACCATCCATCTTTAGCGCCTTGATGAAGGCTTCCTGAGGAATTTCAACGCGGCCAAACTGGCGCATCTTTTTCTTTCCGGCTTTTTGTTTGTCCAACAACTTACGTTTTCGCGTCGCATCCCCGCCATAGCATTTCGCGGTGACGTCTTTCCTCATTGCAGAGATGGTTTCGCGCGCGATGACGCGCCCGCCAATC
>JAJFFW010000101.1 GCA_021776435.1 Parvularculaceae bacterium
CCCCGGATCGGCGTCCGGGGCAGGCGCCGGCGTCTATTTCATGGAGATGAACACCCGCCTGCAGGTCGAGCATCCGGTTTCGGAAATGATCACCGGGCTTGATTTCGTCGAATGGCAATTGCGCATCGCCGCCGGAGAAGGCTTGCCTCTTCAGCAGAACGACATCACGGAAAATGGCCATGCGTTTGAGGCGCGGCTTTATGCGGAGAACCCAGCGCAGAATTTCGCCCCGTCGATTGGCGTCTTGACGACGCTGCGTCTGCCGGTTGATAGGGCGCGCGTTGATAGCGGCGTGGAAGAGGGCCAGCAGATTACACCCTTTTACGATCCGATGATCGCGAAAATCATCACCAACGGGAAGACACGCGGTGAAGCGCTGGGCGCCATGCGTGCGGCGCTGGAGGAAACATATGTTGCGGGCCTTGAAACCAACACCCGGTTTCTTCATGCGCTTGCAGCTGAACCTGCCTTTATGGCAGGGGATGTGTCGACGCGATTTATCGATGACCATGAGGCGACGTTATTCACCGACGCGCCGGTAGGCCCTCAAGTCTGGGCGGCGGCGTCGCTGTGGAAACATTCACAAACCGCTTCATGCAATCATGATCCGTGGTCCTCGCTCCGGGGATTTCGCCTGAACCGACCGCATCATGAAGTTCTCTGGATCGATTATGAAGGCGCCCCATCAATTTGTAGGTTATCCAGCACAAACGGCGCGTTCGACGTTACACTGGAACCTGACGCAAGCGCCGCATCGCGCCGCGAAGAGTATGAGGTCGAAGACCCGATCCATTTTTCATTCAGCGGCGGGACCGATGCAGAAGGTCATTTACGCCTTCATGTTGTGGGCCAGACATTAACCGCCTTCGCCGCGCCCCATGGCGATGGATTGCGAATCTGGATCGGCGCCGATTTCTGGGATGTCACCTTTCCTGATCCGCTTTCCGGCGTCACCGGTCACCACTCAAGCGAAGGCGCGCTCACTGCGCCGATGCCGGGCCTCATCACCATGGTGACGGCCGCACCCGGCGACACGGTTGAGGCTGGCGCGACGCTAATGCTGATGGAGGCGATGAAAATGGAACACGCCATCAAGGCCCCCCATGACGGCGTCGTCAAAGCCTATCGCTTCGCCGCCGGCGATCAGGTCAAGGACGGCGACCTCTTGGTGGAGTTCGAGGAAAGCGATTAGACTTGAGCAAGATTGAGCATGGTCCCCTCACCCGAAATTGGCTTCGTCAATTTCGACCTCTCCCAAGGGAGAGGTGACGCGCAACGCCAACCCTAACTCGCCTCTCCCTGGGGAGAGGCCAAAATCGCGCCTGCGATTTTGGGTGAGGGGATAAATCGGTTAAGGTTTGAAACGTGAATACTCGAATTTCCATCATCGAAGTCGGGCCCCGCGACGGGCTGCAGAATGAAAAGCAGACTGTCAGCGTCGAGACCAAAATCGAGCTGATTGAACGTCTCGCTGCGGCGGGTCTAAAGACTGTTGAGGCAGGCGCGTTCGTATCGCCAAAATGGGTGCCGCAAATGGCCGCGTCCGATGAGGTGCTGGCGCGGATCAAACGCAAAGGCGGCGTTTCCTATCCGGTGCTGGCGCCGAATATGAAAGGTTATGAGGGCGCGCGTGCAGCCAAAGTTGATACGATCGCGATTTTCGGGGCGGCGTCAGAAAGTTTTTCAAAAAACAACATCAACGCCACAATCGATGAAAGTCTGGAACGCTTCGCACCTGTTATAGCGGCGGCGAAGGCCGATGGCATTCGCGTGCGCGGTTACGTTTCCTGCGTTCTAGGCTGTCCTTATGAGGGCAAGATCAGCGCCTCAAATGTCGTGCGCGTCGCAAAAGCACTCTACGCTATGGGGTGTTATGAAATTTCCCTAGGCGATACGATTGGCGTTGGAACCGCAGGCGAAACGCGCAAGATGATTCGTGCGGTGGCATGCGAAGTTCCGATGACAGCACTCGCCGGACATTTCCACGATACATATGGCCAAGCGCTTGCCAATATCTACGGTGCGCTGGAAGAAGGCGTCAGGACATTTGATTCCTCTGTGTCCGGATTGGGCGGCTGCCCTTATGCCCCTGGCGCTTCGGGCAATGTCGCCACCGAAGACGTTGTTTACATGCTGCACGGATCTGGCTTTGACACGGGTGTTGATCTTGATGCGCTAATCAAGACCAGCATTTGGATATCCGGTCAGCTTGGACGGGCGCCGGCCTCAAAAGTCACGCTGGCGAGAGCGGGGCAATAGGCAGTAGGCAGGAATGAATGGAACTTTGTCATTCCGGGGCCGCGCGTTAGCACGGAACCCGGAATCTAGTCCTCTCCAGTTCTCATTACCGATTATGGCGCCGTATGCGGAATGGATTCCGGGTTCGCTCCTGCGGAGCCCCCCGGAATGACACTTTCCTATTGCCTATTTCCTATTTCCTATTCCCTATTGCCTACTCACTACCCTGCCTCAGATCTTCTCGGGATAAATCGGTTGGATATCGACCGGTAAGTGCGTCAATGCGTCGATAATCTGTTCCGCATTCGTATCGAGTTTCGCGTAATGATCAAGAAAGGCTTGCGCCTTGTCATAATCGCCATCCCCCTGCACCACGATAATGTCATGGGTCAGATCGCTGATCGCCTGCTCAAGCTTTTCAAAATCGATACGGAATTTCCCTTCCGCCTCATCAAAACTCGCCGCGCCCGCTTCGATAAAGTAAGTGTACTGGAAAGCCGCCCCACCGCCATGCGCTTCATTAATGCCGAAACGCACCGCACGGAAAATTCCCGTGAAATAAGTCGCAAGGAAACTTTCTTTCTCGGCAATCGGCAGTTCTCCGCGCTCCATCATGTAAAGGATGTTATAGGCGCCCAACACGTCGGCTTTGCCTTCTTCAGTCTTTGTATAAAGCACTTTGAGCTCGGCGCCGACGCTCGTTTCTACGCCATTTTTCACGATTGTTCCGGGTCCAAGGCTATGGGAAAGTTCGTGAAAAAGCGTCTCGGCCGACATATATTTTTTAACCAGAAGATCGGCCTGGTCTTCCACCAGAACGATGTCCGCCATCGGCCTAAGAATACGGTCAAACTTGGCGCCTAAAGCATTATTCAACAAAACCTTCTTGGCGCCTTTGGCTTCCCTTACTCTCTCATCATTGGGCAGGTTGAACGCAATCGTTTGAACGCCGCGTGCGTTATCACCGCCGCCATGGACTTGGTAAGTCACGGCAATAGGGGATTCAAAACCACGCTTGAAGTTCTTATAAGACTCATCAACGGGGAGGTTTGCCTCCATGTCACGCAAGAACTTCTTATATTTATCAAGTGCAGCGCTCTCTTCCGGATTCTTGATCGTGACGAAAGATTCGAAGGCCGTCTTGTAACCAAACAAACCATCCGTATAGACCTCATACGGACCTATAGCGATTTCAATCGGCGTGCCTTCGAGATCCATCCAGGCGAGCTCTGACTGGAAATAATCGTCTGAAAGGAAGCTGTCGGCGCGCAGTGTCAGAAAGATCTTCAAACTGTCATTGGTGGTGACAGCCGCCGCCTCACGCAACAACGCAGCGGCAGGTTCCAGCCATTCACGATAATATTGTGAATAAGGAATCGCGACAAGCCCGGCGCCATCCCGGCGAATGACGGTATATCCGCTTGTGAATGTTTCTTTATCTTCAGGGTGAGCGCCGATCCATGCTTCAAATTCGACTTCGGTCATGTCGGCAGGGTAAAACCCTGCGCCGGCCGGAAGCGCCTGACCGCCGAAAAACGGCCGATCATGATCAAGCGTATCCCAGACCCCAAAATGCAAATCGAAAAGATCAAGCAAGCGATCCCTGTCGGGCCCATCTGTTGCGGCGATCTTTTCACGAAACGCCGGGTTATCAACACTGACCTGTCGCAGATAAATTTCATCCATATAACCGGAAGCCCGGATGAGAAGATTGACGACTTCTCGTTCCTCATCCGTGAGAAAAGCGACATCTGGCGCCATATCAATAACAGCGAACTGCGCGCGCATTCTTTCGAGCACTGCTGTGGGGTCCTGGAGCGTTGCCGTTTCCGAAACGTTCGAATTGTCAACGGCAGTCGTCGTTTCTGTCTCGGTCGCCGACGTTTCGTCTTGACCACCAGAACAAGCGGCGGCAGTCGCCATCAATAAGGCGAGAATCAGCTTTTTCATGAATCGTTCCCTCCCGCCGCCGGAAAGGCGACGCCAACAAGTGTGCATTGCCTGTGATCATAGGTGATCAGACCGCTTCAATGAAGGCGTTTTCGGTCCTTTTCCCAGATTGTAGGACAGACCCGATTATCACGGCTTCCCTACCGCCTTATGTTCGCCCAATATATTGGCTCTTGTCGGAGATGAACGCATCACATTATGCCGTTGTGAGGTAAATGATAAATGGGGGCCGCACACATGAATCGGATTTGGCTTATAATGGCGGCGATCCTTGCCGCTTTTTCCTTTACGCCAGCAACAGCTCAAGATCCCAGTTTTGAAGAATGGCTGAAAGGCTTTCGAGCTGAAGCCCTATCGGCAGGCATTCGCGCTGACATTCTCGATCAGGCTTTTGTGGGCATTAAGGTCAATGAGCGCGTCTTCGAGCTTAATGACAATCAACCCGAATTCAGCCGTCCGATTTGGGGCTATCTCGATAGCGCACTTTCACAGACGCGCATTTCTGAAGGTCGAACAAGATTTACACAAAATCACTCGCTCTTGTCGCTCATCGAAACGGCGTATGGGGTCGATGCGGAAATCATCACCGCGATCTGGGGATTAGAATCCTCGTATGGGGCGATCATGGGCGATCATGACGCCATTGAGGCCCTCGCGACGCTTGCTTATCGGGGACGTCGCGTTGCGTATGGACGCAGCCAATTGATCGGTGCCCTGAAAATTATACAAAATGGTTACGCCAAACGTAGCGATCTAAAGGGTTCCTGGGCCGGCGCCATGGGACAGACCCAGTTCATTCCCACGACCTATCTGAGTTATGCGGTCGATCATGACGGCGACGGGCGGCGAGACCTTTGGACAAACCTTGGCGATGTCTTCGCATCAACAGCCAATTATCTCAGCGCATCCGGCTATACGCAAAACGACCCGTGGGGAACAGAAATTAAACTGCCTGACGGCTTTGATTTCGCGCTCGCTGATCAAAGCGTGAGAAAACCGATGGTTGAATGGGCGGTCACAGGCGTAACGGATGCACGGGGCGCGACATTGATTGATCGGTTTGACCCGAATGCGCGCAGCCGGGTGCTATTGCCTGCAGGCGCTGCTGGACCAGCATTTCTTGTTTTTGAAAATTTTGACGCCATATTGAAATATAATCGGTCCACTGCATACGCGCTCGCCGTTTCATTGTTGAGCGAACACGTGGCTGGTCAAGACTCGACAATAGTCGCGCCCTGGCCGCGTGACGACCGTTCACTAACATTGATGGAACGTAAGCAACTGCAACAAGCGCTCACGGATCGCGGTTACCAACCCGGCCCGGTTGACGGCATAATCGGCGCCGGGACCAAACGGGCTTTGCGCCGTTGGCAACAGGACCAAGGCCTGCCCGCTGACGGTTATGCTTCGGCGAAGG
>JAJFFW010000102.1 GCA_021776435.1 Parvularculaceae bacterium
AGCCCTTTGAACCGGGAGATCTCAACCTTCTGGTTTGATTTAAATTCACTCTTCATCAACGCATCGCGGTTCGCTTCATCACTCGCATAGACTGTCTTTCCACCCGCCGTCAGGCGAAACAGCGGCGGCTGCGCAAGGTAGAGCCTGCCAGCCCGCACAAGTTCCGGCATTTCACGTTGAAAAAATGTTATCAGCAAGGCGGCAATATGTGCGCCGTCAACGTCAGCATCCGTCATAATAACGATTTTCTCATAGCGGAGCTGGTCCAGGTCGAAACGGGCGCCGACGCCAGTGCCGAGCGCCAAAATAATATCGGCAATCTCCTGATTGGCGTTGACTTTATCACGCGGCGCGCTCGCAACATTGATGATCTTACCACGCAAGGGAAGGATCGCCTGAGTCGCACGGTTGCGCGCCTGCTTGGCCGAGCCGCCAGCCGAGTCTCCCTCAACCAGAAACAGCTCCGTGCCCGTTCGTTCTTTTTGACTACAATCTGCGAGCTTACCGGGAAGGCGTAATTTACGGGTCGCAGCAGCCCGTGAAATTTCTTTCTCTTTTCGACGACGCTGGCGTTCGTCAGCCCGGTCTATCACCCAAGACAACAAGATATCAGCCTGTTTCGGGTGGGACGCGAGCCAGTGGTCAAATGCCGGGCGGACAGCGGTTTCAACAATACGCTGCGCCTCTGCGGTCGCCAGCTTGTCCTTGGTCTGGCCCTGAAACTCTGGGTTGCGCACGAAAACCGACAATAAAACACCCGCAGTCCCCATGACATCTTCGGCCGTGATATTCGAGGCGCGCTTGGCGCCGGAGAGTTCGCCATACCCCTTGAGCCCCTTAGTCAAGGCTGCGCGCATACCCGCTTCATGGGTGCCGCCGTCAGGCGTGGGAATCGTGTTGCAATAAGAATGGATAAAACCGTCAGTCATCGCGCTTTTTGCGCCGAACCCCGCGGCGCCCCACGCCGCAGCCCATTCCACCCGGCCATGGCCCCCCTCGTCTTTGCGCTCGATCTTGCCCGCAAACATTTCATCAGTGACTGTGGGGCGGTCTTCGACGAGTGAAGCGAGATAATCCTTCAGTCCGCGCTCGAAATGCAGCGTCGCTTCTGCGGGGATTGTATCTTTTTCTTGGATAAGGCCCGGAGCACATTTCCAACGGATTTCAACACCGCCAAAAAGATAAGCTTTCGATCGCGTCATTCGGAAAACGCGTGCGGGTTTAAATGCTGATTTGTCTCCAAATATTTCCGGGTCCGGATGGAACATCACCGTGGTGCCACGTTTGTTGGGGGCCGGTCCTGCGTCTTCAAGCTTTGTTCTCGGCTTACCCCGTGAATAACTCTGGCGCCACATTTTGCGGTTCCGGCACACTTCGACGATCAAATCATCTGAGAGTGCGTTGACGACAGAAACACCTACCCCGTGTAACCCGCCTGCCGTGACATAAGCTTTGCCGGAGAATTTTCCGCCCGAATGCAGCGTCGTCATGATTACTTCAAGCGCGGATTTCTTTTTGTCCTTGGGGTGCGGATCGACCGGCACGCCGCGACCATTGTCGGTGACGGACAGATAGCCGTCTTCGAACATCTCCACCTCAATGCGGCTGGCGTGACCCGCCACGGCCTCATCCATGGCATTATCAAGGACCTCGGCAAAAAGATGGTGCATCGCGGTCTCATCAGTGCCGCCGATATACATGCCGGGACGCTTGCGAACAGGCTCCAGGCCCTCTAGCACCTCAATGTCTTTGGCCGTGTAATCGCTGCCGAAAAGGTCGGCCGGTTGCTTATTGCCGGTTGCGCGTCTTGCCATGTAACTCGCTTACTCCCACGATAGCCCCATGCATTACGCCGAATCGAAATGCTTCACCAAGCAGCAACACCAAACAAATTAGGCCGCACTGCTGCACATCGTTAAATATAGCGATCTTTTCGGTACCCGGGACGGTATTTCTGGTGCGGGTTTAGCCCGCAAGCAAGGAGAACGCCATGCCATTTTTGATTGATTTTCAATTGTGCCAACGCGTGCTTGACGCCGCAGTTGAAGCCCGAGGTAAGCCTGTTTCTCATGGCGCGATTGAGGAAATCACTCAACTCGTCTTTTCCAACGAAGACCGATTTGTCACGCAATTGAGAGATTCGCCGGTCCCGTTTGAAATTGAACGCCTATTCAAGGGCTCGAAAAACTATGTGTTGCGCAGCGGCTTGATTTACCTGCACCTGAATACCAAGCCCCATTATGCGATCGTCGTACCGCCTCATTATGTGACGGACCACGCTTCAGTCCCAGTCGGTGCCCGTTGGATTGTAGCACAGCGGGGTGATCATTCGGCTGGAGCCGTCGTGCATGACTGGCTATATTCTGTAGGCGAGCGCTCAGCCAGACCGCGTGAATTCACTAAGGCGCGCAAAAAAGCTGATGTCATTTTTCGCGATGCTATGAAAGCGAGCGATGTGGGGTTTTTGAAGAGGCGAATTCTCTATCGCTCTGCGCGTCTGGCGGGAGCAGTGGGGTATGGAAATGTCGAGGAACTTCGCTTCATCGATCCGGCCAACCCGGCCAAGCTGTTGGACCCGGGCCTGTTCGACAAGGCGGCGTTGCGTGCTTTCACGATCTGCCCGAGGCCGCCAAAGGCGTATAGCATCGAGCGATAAATCAGGATCGCCCGATGCTATAGTTTTGTTTGTGGTCGCGCCGGTTTCGCGAAAAACCGGTTCCCACTTTTTCGCCCGGCGCTCTAAATCGAATTTCAATCGCCGCCTGATTGAGAGGGGCTGTCATTTTTTGCCTCGGCGAATCGCTTCACGCCGTCAATCATCTCGCCCGATTGCAGCGTGCGCGCGCCGAGATCGAATTCGCGCAGCAATGCCGACGCCTCCGGCAATGACCATTGCGCCAGCGCCGAGGCCCGGTCGTTGCGCAGGCAGGTCTGCGGCAGCGCCGCCAGCGCCACAGCAAGCTCTTTGGCCGCCGCCAGCGCCCCGCCTGGCGCCGCGAGGCGATTGACCAGCCCCCAGGCGAAGGCTTCCTCGGCGCCGACTGCCCGGCCGGTCAGGATCATATCGAGCGCGCGCGACTGACCAATAAGCCGCGGCAGGCGCACCGTGCCGCCATCAATCAGCGGCACGCCGTAGCGCCGGCAGTAAACCCCGAACACCGCGCCCCGCGCCGCGACCCGCAGATCGCACCAGACCGCAAGCTCAAGCCCGCCGGCGACGGCATGGCCTTCAATCGCAGCGATCACCGGCTTTGAAAGCGACATCCGGCTCGGCCCCATCGGCCCGTCGCCATGCGGCTCGACCCGGTTGCCTTCGCCCTCAGCGATCGCCTTAAGATCGGCGCCGGCGCAAAAGACGCCGCCCGCGCCGGTCAGAACCGCAACGCTGAACTTTTCATCCGCTTCAAAGGCGCGAAATGCATCAGCGAGCTGCACGGCGGTCTCCCGGTCGACCGCGTTTCGTCGTTCCGGCCGGTTGATCGTGATGATCAGAACGGGGCCTTCAGTTTCTATCAGTACACTTATCATATTTTATCTTTCTGATTTTTATGGCACTTACCAGTGATGAATCTTCTCTTCCAGCCGGTCGCGAAGTTCGTGTACCGGGGTTTTCGTCAAATCGAGCGACAGCGACGCAATCGTCTTGTCGAGCGCGTCCTGCGATATCGCGGCGAGCGCTTTCGGCGGCGCGATGATCGCCAAGTGCTGAGACCGGCCTTCGCGCGCGCCGGTGTTTACGAACTCCATCGCCCCTCGAAGAAACCCACGTTTTGCAGCCTCGTAAAAATCTTGAGTCGGCTCGAGTGAATACGAGGCGCCTGTGCCTATCCCGCGCCCGCACCCTGGTCTGTTGACGTCGAATTTCCGGCTCGGCCGGCGCGCCTGCTCGGATTCCTCGTTCAGTATCAGATTAAAATCCTTCGCCGGCCCCGCACTTTCGAAAACGCGAAACCGAGCTCCATCGGCTATAACAAACCACGTTATGCATTTGGGACGCCTCATTCATGGCCTTCGAGGCATCCGGTAATAACCAATTTTAAGGCGCCTAATGCGCCAACAGCACAGGCAATTCTGCTTGTCCCGTCAAATCTCGCGTAACACCTCCAAGAATCATTTCACGCAGACGACTATGTGAATAAGCCCCGGCAACGAGTAGATCAGCACCACGATCTTTCGCAGCAGCAATTAAGACCTTACCGGTTGCATCATCAACACGAGCAACATGATCAGCCACCGCATCGACGCCGTGCATTTTTAAAAATGCCACGGCTTGCACCGAATCAGGTCCCTTCCAGACCCCTTCGTCAATGCTCATGATGATTACACGACGCGCGCGCATGATAAGCGGCATTGCGGCTTTCATGGCTCTGGCAGCTTCAAGCCCGCCATCCCAACCAATCACCACTGTCTTGGGCGCGGGGGGAAAGTCTCCTTCACCGACAACAAGAACTGGCCGGCCAGACTCGAACAACAGGGCCTCAAGAACATCGCCGTGAGATGCTGGCCCATCCCCCTGATATGCAGGCAGAATTGAAAGATCGGTCACGCGGCCAGCCAGAGCCAGATCAACAGGCCAGCATCCTTCTTCATCACGCCATGAGGCGCTTACGCCTTTCGCCTCTTTATGATCTTCTGGCAGGATAATTGGAACACCATGCTTGACGCACACTTCGTCAAACAGACCGCGTAGCTCCATCGCGCGTTTGTTTGACGCTTCTTTATATGCATCAATATTTTCCGCCATATAGGCCGGCGCCTGCGCATAATAACCATAGAGCGCCGCCACATCAGGAAGCCGTCGAAGGTGATGACCAATAACGTGTGCTTCAAACGTTCTGCCCAACACAACAGCCGCCTCTAAGCTGGACTCAATTGAAGCTTCAGTAAGGATAGGTGTAAGTATCGTTTTGATCGTCATGACTGAAGCAGCCTCCTGTCTTGACCTATTAAAAATATACGCGCGTAAGCTGTATTTTCCAATCACTTTCAACACGTTGAAAGTGATTTTCTATGCAAATAGGGCGATAGGTCGCAGGAAATTTTGTTCAAATCCCACCTGTAACAAAAGATTGGTTTATCAAATGCGTCCTGATGATTATGCAACCAACATTCAGAGTTTCGATGCCGCCCTTAACGACAGGGCGAATAGAATGAAATGTGTCGCATTCATTGCAATTGGCAATATGTAAACGCCGAACGCCGGGATAGCGAAATACAAAGCAAAAATGCTGGCAAGGAGTGCGAAGGGGCTGAACACTCCCATCCAACGAGGATAATGTGTCCTGCCTGTAAACAAGATCAGGTAAATCCAGATTAGTGAAATTAAGAGCATGGAGACGCGCAGTACATTGACAAATGGCTCATTACGTTCCGAAAACGCCGCCAGCAAAGAGCTCAAATCAGCGCCGGCCTGTATCTCATGCACTGTCAGCCCTAGAAAGATCCGCTGGCTGATCCATGCTGTACCAATGATGAAGGAGTAGGCGCCCAATATGAACACCAGCCCGGCAAGACGCCTGCCTGCAGGTTCAAGCATTTTAAAAAAGTGCCAATACCCTGCAACATAAAGCGGCGCGGAAAGCACTGCGAGAAAATGGCCAAAGGTAAGCCTTTCGATCGGCACGCGGCCAAAAAACGCATAATCAGCAGCTTCATATCCCCCCTCGAGATTGAACTGGAGTGCAAATTCGCCGATCCCAACCAACAGCGCCGCTGTGAGGCCAGCATAGCCCATCAACATGATTTCTCGTTTATTCGTCTTGACGTGCGAATGATCCGTCATTCTTCAAATCCCATCATTTTGTTGATCTTCAAGAAACCGGTATAACACCACTAAATGCAACACCCGAAAGCTTCGCCATCTCTTCTTTCCAGGTTGTCAGATCGTCAACTGAAAGTTCGTTGATATGGTTGTGGCCTGTTGCTCGGGTCATAACTCGCAATAGTTCGGTAGACGCATCAAAATAGTTCTTTAATCGATGAGCCGATTTCTCGACTATCAATCTCGATACTAATTCCGGTTTTTGGGTCGCGATGCCAACGGGGCAATTATTCGTGTGACATGCGCGCATGGCAATACACCCAATGGCTTGCATCGCAGCAGTCGAAACGGCGACCGCATCGGCGCCAAGCGCCAAGGCTTTAAAGAAGTCGATCGGCTTCCGTAGGCCGCCTGTTATGATGAGCGTTACGTCACTGCGCCCGGAACTATCCAAATGTCTTCGCGCTCTCGCTAACGCCGGTATTGTTGGTACTGAAATGTTGTCCCGGAAGATTATTGGCGCCGCCCCCGTTCCCCCGCCGCGGCCATCCAGAATTATATAATCGACGCCGACGTCCAACGCAGCGTCAATATCCTTTTCTACGTGTTGGGCTGAGAGCTTGTAGCCAATTGGAATTCCGCCCATGCGTTCACGGACTTCCTCAGCAAATTCGCGAATTTGCGATGGCGTCGTCCACTCAGGAAATCTCGCCGGAGAGATTGCCGGTTCGCCTTCTTTGAGGCCACGCACCTCAGCAATTTTACCTTTGACTTTATTTCCCGGCAGATGTCCTCCCGTACCTGTTTTCGCGCCCTGCCCACCTTTGAAATGAAACGCTTGCACCTTTTGAAGCTTATCCCAGGAAAACCCGAAACGCGCTGACGCAAGTTCATAAAAATAACGTGAGTTCTCTGCCTGCTCATCAGGCAACATCCCCCCCTCACCGGAACAGATGCCCGTTCCAGCGCGTTCGGCGCCGCGCGCCAAGGCGACCTTGGCCGGCTGGGACAAGGCTCCAAAACTCATGTCCGAAACGAATATAGGAATTTTCAAGTGCAGCGGTTTTCGTGCATTTGGCCCAATGACGACATCCGTTCCTACAGGGTCTTCGTCTAAGAGAGGCGGTCTGTGTAATTGCGCAGTCAATATCTGGATATCATCCCAATCAGGCAGCTCAGCACGCGGCACACCCATCGCGGCAATCTCGCCATGATGGCCAACTTTTGAAAGACCCTCTCTAGCGTATCGCTGAATCAACCCCGTATGGGGTTCATCTGGCGTGCCATGAGTATCTGCGTATAACCCTAGATAATCATCACGCTGGTAAGGTTGAGGGTTTTCTTCCGCCCACGCAGCGATTTCATCTTTATCGACAAATACTTTACCGCCCTTATGCCAAGCTGTGAATTTATGCAGTTTCTCTTCATTATTGTATGAGGAGACGCCGGTGTCATATCGATAGTCCCACTGATGAAGACCGCAGATGATATTGTCTCCATCAATGACGCCATCCGACATCAAAGCACTCCGGTGCTGACATCGGCCATAAAGGACTGATACGCTAGCGTCATAGCGAACAATAACCAGATCAACACCCGCAACTAAACCATATGTCGGCTCCCGATCCTGCAACTTGTCCCAGTTGGCGATGGCGACTTTTTTCATCTCATATTCTCCAGTCTGTATCAGGCGTATAGATTAGAGCGTCACTTTTATTAGATTTTGCAAAATCGTGGGAGGATGCTCGCTCAAGCCCTGTTGTTTTCATCCCGTGTATAGCTCAGCCAAGATCATCATAACCCATAATGTCCTCACGAACTTCGATTGAGCATCAGACGTTCGCAACAAAGTCGTCATCAAACCAGCAGCGACTTAAAGGCATATCGGCCCTTCAATCAAATCAAATTTGTTGCGAATCATTTGACCTGTTATCATTCCGAGAGTTGCGACAACCCTCGAAGAATGCCTGGTCGCCTATGGTCGCCTTATCAAATGTTATACGTCTGTAGCGATCTTCAAAATCCTCTTAATATTTCGTATACGGTTTAATATTCACTAGGCTGGGTTAGTTCTATAATAGTGATGAAATGCTGAATAGCGTTAAAGTGATAATTCACTTCTCACGGATCACGTGAATTTCTGATCGACCCAAAAACCCTTCTGGCGCTTCGAAAAATGCGTTTACATTCGCAAATCAGACTGAACCAAACAGCACACCATCCTCTGAGCCTAGGAAGTCGCGTCGGTCAACACAGATTGCGGAAAACGGGCTAGATTTAAAGCTGACGCACGGCCGGTCTCTGGGTGATATCTGTTCCGGCGCAGCTTTCGCCTAGCCGGCCAGCCCTATTCAGCCCTGACATTCTTTAAACCGTCCCATTGGTATATCAATGGCCTTCACCGCTGACGGATGGCTTGAAGTCATACTGGCTCAGTCGAATTCGAATAACGCATAGGGTATAAGCGCTGAATCCTCAATTCAAATTCTCTCTATACCTGTTCCTAATGCAAATTATCTTTTTGAGCGAAATAGGCGCCATAGAGACTAACGAAGAACGGCACCAAAAATGTCAAGACAACCTTCAACCAATTGATTGATTGCCCACCAATGATTGTATCGAATTGGTTGATGATATTGAGCGCTACGCCGACAACAATCATCACACCAAAGGATCGTTTCAATTGTATAAATGTGATGCTTGGCTTTCTCATTTATATGAGCCTCAATAAAACTATGAAATAGCAGTGATAAAACTGGCGATTGAACATATCTGAATTGCACCCCCGTCAATCTATGTATTTTCAAATGATATTTTCGAACTCTTCCTATAGATTGAGCATTGACCTTACGTCGGCTGAAGGAAAATTCTCATCAAACCACTCACCCCCGGCGCGGCGTCCACGATCACGCCATTTCGTGCGTGACTCCCAATCGGTGACAAACTTCGACGCCCCATGACGCCCCGAGCAGCATTTGATCACTACGAATAGAGTGAGGATGAGTATATTGCAACGTATCTCAGCATTCCAGTGAGCGCCACGCCTCCTTGATAATTTTATCAGTGAATTTTATAGCTCTCAGCTCATTCAATGACGACGTGTTGGTCATTGTCATTAAACGCCTCTTCATCGACGGCGTATTTAAACCTGAGAAAGCGTGTCCACAACATTAACGTATGTATTCGA
>JAJFFW010000103.1 GCA_021776435.1 Parvularculaceae bacterium
TTGCAGCAGCAATTTCCTGAGATCATCGACTTCTGGTTGCCGCCTGAAGGGTGCAGCTATCGCATCGCCGTCATCAGCATGAAAAAAGCCTATCCCGGTCACGCCAAGCGCGTGATGATGGGCGCTTGGTCCTATTTACGCCAGTTTATGTACACAAAATGGATAATCGTCGTTGACGACGATATAGATGCGCGCGACTGGAAAGATGTGATGTGGGCGGTGTCTACCCGCATGGATCCGGCGCGCGATACGACGATCGTCGAGAACACACCAATCGATTATCTTGATTTCGCGTCACCTGATTCCGGTCTTGGATCGAAGATCGGTCTGGACGCCACCAATAAATGGCCTCCCGAGACGAAACGGGAGTGGGGTGAGGAGATCCGAATGTCCGACGATGTCGTCAATCGCATTGATGAGCTGTGGCCCGCACTCAACCTGCCGGGATCGGGTAAATCTATCTGGAAACGGTGAGGTAGCGACGATCCGCTTAGCGCATCCGGTAATTCAACCTGAGTGATAAGATGAGGCCAGTCGTATCAAACTCCGTTGTCAGATCGCCGCGAAAGAGATTCTCCGGAAGTGTTGACGCGTTGTCGATGCTGAGGTCGTCAACAAACACAAAGCCGATGCCGCCATCGACTGTGAGGTTTTTCTGAATGTCATAGGACAATCCTGCGTTGACCCAGAATCGGTCCTCATCTGGAATACGCGGTGACGCGAAAGCGCCGTTGACGGGTGAATCATCATACATGACACCGGCGCGAATGCGCACGGCTTTGGTGACGTCATACTCAGCGCCCACTGAAAAGGCCCATGAGTCATCCCAGTCCTGAGTGAGGATTTCAGGGGGTTGGGCAGGATTAGCGAATGTCGCCGTCACGCCCTCAAATTCGCTCCATCGCGTAAATACAACTGACGTCATGACCGATAGACGATCGGTTGCATCAAAAATCGCACCGGCTTGTGCGGATGCCGGCGTCACAAATTTACTGGTGAACGTCGTAGGAGCGAACAGGCCTGTTAATACGGTTAGCGTTTGCCCTGCAACGGATGGTGCAAGATCGAAATTCGCGTCGCCATTAAAATTATGGTCGATTTTCGAAGAGTAACTTGCGCCGGCAGTCAGTCGGTCATTGAGCGCAGCTTGCACGCCAAATGCGAACCCGACAGCCCAATCAGTTCCGTCTAAAGAAGAAAAAGCATCACTCGCACCAGGAGTAAAGCCAGGTATCGAGTTGGCAAAAGCAATTCCGCCCGCGTCGATTGCATTCGTGGCTTCGAAATCCAGAAACTGGAAACGCACACTCGCGCCTAGCGTGACGCCCGGCAGAAACTCGACCGCCAAGTGGGGGGCGACAGAGATGGTTTTCACATCAGTTTCAAGGGCGTGAAATCGAATGACCGAGTCCCTCGAGAATTCAGAATTCAGGCCGAAAGGCGCATTCACGACCGCGCCAATGACGATCTTCTCCGTCAAAGGGTAAGCAACAGAGATATTTGGAACGAGAGCATTGTCTAAGGCGCCATCATCAGCTGCGCGACCTGTGGTGGGAAAAGCGCCAAGAAGTGTGTTTGATGCGTCATTATAATTTGCGTCCGGGATGATGTAGGCCGCGTTCAATGAAATCTGAAGACTGTCAACGTGGCCGATAGCGGCCGGGTTATAATAGGCGAACCCTGCATCTCCTGATCGTGCCTGCGCCCCTGCATAGGCGACGCCCATTGCAGCGGCGTTCTGTTGCTCAAGCGCGAAGCCGCCCGCATAGGCTGGAGTTGCTAAAAATGCGCTCACCAAAAGATACAAAATGTAATATTTTTTCATTCAAAAGACGATCCCTGACGATTTAGCGGAATGATTAACCAAAAAGTAAACCATTTTATTCCTCCACTATTTCACGCTTGGCGATATGCAGAAAGTTGGGTCCTTTTTCAACCTGAAAATGGTTAACGATCATTCAGCGATTGCAATTAACAATTTGTTATGGATAACCTATTGTTACAGGGGCAGGGTAGAAACCAGCGTAGTTAGGTCGAGTATGTCTAAGTCGTATGAAGAACTCATCGGAGCGAAGGGTAAGGATCGCTTCTTCAGGCCCAAGCGATTTACGGCGAACGAGCTGTTTCGTGGCGCTCCACCTCAGGTGTATTTCGGGAACAAAGAATATAAACTCGAAAATATCAGCATATCGGGAGCGGGGTGTTCCTCGCGTGCGCCGTCGGAAGACGATGCGTTAGATACTATATCGCGCCGCGGTGTTTTACGCCTCATCCAGCATGGTTGTGAAATTTTTGCTGCTGAAGCACGTCAAGCCCGAGCCGATAGGCAGTTAGGACGGTTGACTGTAGGCTTCGCTTTGGAAAAAACCCAATTCGACCTCGCGGTGTTAACGCATGAGAATGCTTGCGCACTCGCGGGCCAGATTCATCAAGAAATGGCTGAGGAATACGCACCCTCGAAAGAATACAAAAGTTACTGTGCCGACGTTTTGGATTTTGTCGGCGGCTACCTTCAGCGGATTGAACGTCATTTGACGCCGATCGAAGCGGACATGTCTGCCGACGAGGTCTCTCAAATTGTTCGTGAGCTTGAGCAATCCGCAGAGCCGCCCTGGCGTCTCTTACTCGAGATCGGGAATGATCTGGTTATTCCGACTCATGAGAATAAGAAAACGCGTCTTGCTTTGAAGGCGTTCACTGAACGTGTTGTGACACGTGAATTGGTCGGCGGCGCCAGTTGGGGTCGTAGCTATTATAAGCCAATGGGATATCCCGGCGATTACATGATCATGAATTATATGTATGATCAAACGCCAGTGGGGAACTCGATAAAAGAGCAATTTCTGCACTCTCTCGGCCTTATCGCCGGCCGGCCAATTGTAACGCGCATGATTACACTGGCTGGTTTGATTACTGATTATTCAAACAGATTCCCGCAACAGGAAAAACCGATACGCATAATGAGTATTGGTTGTGGGCCTGCCAGGGAAATAGAGCATATTGTGCGTTCCACACCGGACTCTCGTCGTTGGGAAGCGACTCTTGTCGATCAGGAGACTGACGCCCTCAACTATGCGGTCTGCGCGTCGAGAAAATTTGAAACACAAGGCCGCCTGAAAATTAATGGCCTTAACATCTCTTTTAGAGAGCTGATCGACCCGTCAAAACTTGGCGACCACTGTGCAAATCATGACGTCATTTATTCGTCTGGACTGGTAGATTATCTCAATCCTCTACTAGCGATGCGGTTTGTCCAACGCATGTACGAGTTTCTAAAACCGGGCGGACAACTGATTATCGGGAACGCGAACAATCTGCGCACCGGGACTCTTTGGTCAATGGAATACGTCCTCGACTGGTCGTTATATTTCCGCACAGAAAAGGAAATGTTGGCGATGGCGAATGAAACACCGGACGCTATCAAGCGAGTCGTTAACGATTCGCTTGATGCTATCTATTTTCTCGTGGTTGAAAAGCCGGTTGAATAAATCGGATTGGTTTACATCGAAACCAGTTTTGGCTCTGCGGCTTCTGGCGCATTCGCGGGGAATCTGATTTCGACTGTGGTGCCTTCCCCCAGCGTCGAATCGAGTTTCAGCTGAGCGCCTTGGTCGCTGAGTATTTTTTGCGAGAGGGTCAGCCCCAAGCCGATACCATCTATGGACCGGGTGCGTGCATTTTCTGTTTGAGAGAAGGGCTTGAAAGCGGTTTCGATTTGATCAGGCGTCATTCCCGATCCAAAATCTTCGATCTTGAGGAGGTAATCACCGGAATCTGATGACTTGCCGGAGAAAACAATCCGCCCCCCTTTTGTCGAGGCGGCTATGGCGTTGTCCAAGATATGGCCTAAAGCATTTGCTGTATGGATATGATCGAGATTGAGCGTCGCAGGCTCGATGGCCGATGAATCAATCATCACTTCGGCTTCTGCGGCTTTCTCAAAAGCCTGATCTACGACTGTTTCAACAAGATACCGTAGATCACACTGGTCAGGATCATATTTGATTTTTCCCGCTGTTGCGTCCGCATATCTCAACATCTTCCCGATCATAGAGAGCAGCCCCGAAGCCGAAGTATGAATTTGGTCAAGGAAAGAAGGCATGTTTCCATCGCTATCGGAGACATTCTGCATTTGTGTTTTCACGACTTCTGAAAACCCGATAATTTGATGCAATGGAGTCCTCAATTCGTGGCTGAGGATAGAAAGGAAATTGATTTTAGACTGATCGGATGCGGTCGCTTCAATAAGAAGTTTTTCGATGAACGCGGCGTCAAGTTCACGTTGCCTGTTTCTGTAGAAAACAAGGCGGGAGCGCACTTCTTGAGTATAACTCGTGGCCAGTGCGACGACGGTAATCGAAATAGCGAAGAAATGTCCCGATGCGATTTCGACCGATGTCTTTGAGCTAAAATAAATGATCGTAAGAGAATAGGTCACAGTTGTGATCAGAAACACGGCGGCGGCGATCTGAAAATGCATTCGCTGAATGCAAGAATAGAAGATAAAGATCGTCAAGATGCCCATAATGTAAGGCGGGCCGCCTTCCTCTGGGAGAATAGCAATCATCCTCACCATAGAGAGCCCACCGATCAGCATGACAAGCGCTGTGACCCATTGAAAATATGGTTTCATGGGTTTGAGGTAAGTCGAAGTAATAAGAAGAATGGCGAGCGGGCTACAGATACCCCACCTCAGCCACAGAACTTCCGATAAGCGATCACTGAATGTCATTAAATCCAGGACGCCGAAACTGATATAAGTCAAAATTCCAAAATAGTTGACCAACCGCTCTTTCGGCAACTCAATATCGACCAAATATCGTTGGTAATGGTCCTCAAGCGTATGGTCGGCGAATGCCGCGCGCCACCAGCTTACCTGGTCGCGGGCGATATCACCGAAAAACGCAGCGCCGATGCTTTTCAGAAAGCCTCCGCGCGAAGAAGGATGTTGGTCCATATCCCAAAATAGTAGCTACGAAAGCAACATAGCTAATTTTGATTAACGTCTTCTTTGCGTGGATATCGATTTATATCTGTTCCAAAACAAGACAGAAAATGGTTTTTGGTTAAATCCAGAGTGACCTGAGCCCTTTGGCTCCTGCGTTTATTTAGAGAGTCCTGCTGCTGAATACCTTCTTGATTTCGGTTTGGCGAGAGTTGTGTGCAGTGTTGGTAATGGGGTTGGGCTGATCGTTTGGCGGTGCGCCGACAGCTATCCATAAATGGGTGGGCGGTTGGCGGTCCAGGGTCTGGCTTCCTCAAGGGACATCGCCAGTTCAAGCAGTAATCGCTCCTGACCCATGCGCGCGGCAAATAGTGCGCCAATTGGCAACCCTTCACTCGACCATGCGAGCGGTAAGGAAATCGCCGGAGCGCCGGATACATTATGGGGCGGTGTAAATTGCGCAAAACCGCTAAGCGTCGCCATTGCCGCCTGAAATTCGCCATCAATACGCAGCTCACCGATTTTCGGGGGTGGTGCGGTGGTGACGGGTGAAAGCATCACGTCAAAATCACCAAACGCTTCCTCATACTGCATTTCGAATTGTATTAACCGGCCGATGGCTGCTTCAAACTCGGCAACGTTGTTTTCAAAATGCTGAACAAGGCCAAGCGTGAAGGGTTCGAAAGCTTGATCCGTCGCGGCAAGGCCGGTGCCTTGTTCCCAGTTTCTCACGACGGTTCGTGCAATAAACGCCCAGTAGAGTGTAAAGTCCGCGGACATCTGCGCGCCGACTGGAAAAGACGTAAATTCGACATCATGGCCTAGGCTTTCACACAGGGCGCCCGCATCATTGATGGCGGCGACAATCTGCGGGTCAACTTCCGTTCCAAGGGGGGAGTCCGTATAAAGACCAATACGCAGCGGCCTGTTAAGCGGCAATGTGACAAGGCCCACCGGCGGCAGACCGCTGACATCGGATGGCAGCTCCATGGCCGCGATAAACGCCGCTGTATCTCTCACTGTGCGGGATTCAACGCCAGGCGCCGCGATTGAAATCGGCGCACCATCTTCGCGGAATGCCGGATAACGCCCTCGTGAGACCTTAAGACCGACTGTGCCACAGCTCGAGGCGGGAATGCGGATCGAGCCGCCGCCATCGCTCGCGTGAGCAACTGGAACGACGCCCGAAGCGACCAACGCTGCTGCGCCGCCTGACGAACCGCCCGTTGAATGGGCGGGATTCCATGGATTGCGTGCAGGTCCTGAGCTCAGAGGCTCAGTTGTGGCCGTTAAGCCAAATTCAGGCGTTGCACTTTTACCGAGACTGACAAACCCTTTGTCGAAAAACGCATTGATGAACGGCGACTGTTTCGCGCCAATAAAGCCAGAAAAAGCGCGAGATCCATACCCTGTCGGCACACCGACCACATCGTCGAGATCTTTTACAAAACTTGGAACGCCGCCGAAGACGCCAGCTCTCGGGTCAACCGCATCAACACGGGCTTTGTCGAAGGTTGGTGTCACAATGGCGTTTATCTGTGGGTTGATGCGTTCTGCACGATCGATCGCTGCCTCCACCGCTTCAATAGCGGAAATCTCTCCACCTCTAATCCGGGAGGCAGTTTCAACCGCATCGAGACGGGCGAGATCCGTCGCCTCCGCTTGGTCGCGTTGCGCACACGCGCCGCCCATTGCCGTGAGAGCGGCTCCCATACTGCTTGTTTGAATAAAATTCCGTCGTGAAACACGCATGCGACCACCCTTTTCGCTTTAGTCTCCGGAACTGCACAGCATACAACCGGATTGCCGCCACTGCACGCAGGGAAAGCAGCGGGATCTCTGGGACGGGGCCTCAAAACAATTTCACCCAATCCCATCCTCTTCCCGATAAATGGGAGAAAGTCGCGAAGCATTCGATGCATCAAGAGTTTCTGATCAAGATTCATTGACGCTTATCGACGCGAATAGATCTCTCAGATCTCGAGTTGCAATACATCAACTCAGTACGGCGGATCAGTTGCTCATTCGTGATAGTCTACCGGGCGAACGTCGTCGCGATAGATTTCCTGGTCCACCCAATAATACGGCCCGAACGGCTCTTCGTCAGGCCATAGCTGGTCGAGCGTGTCGGTGTTATAGAGCACACCGCCTTTCATAACGTATTGCATGTCGAGCGTGTTTCGGATGTCGTCGAGCGGATTGGAATTAAGGATGATGAGATCAGCCAGCTTGCCGGTTTCGATTGTACCCAGATCCTCAATTGCTCCAAGGAAATAGGCGCCCTGTCGGCTTGCGACATCAAGCGCCCCATGAGCGCCCATGGCTTCCGCAGCCATCCAGATTTCCCAATGGGAGCCGATGGCGTGTTGCTGCCCATGTGAACCGATAGCCCCGTAACCACCTTCGGCGATAACGTCAGCCATAGCCTGTGCAATCATCGGGTAACTGTAATCCGTATCCGGTCTAAGTATTGGTCTTCGCGTGCCTGGTATGAGGTGGCGCCAAGGCAACCAGCGTCGCTGTTTTTCATCCTTCCAAACTTGAGAATCCGTCCAGAAAAACTCCTCGTTCCATGCGCCCGGTCCGCCGACGATGAAGGTTGGGGAATAAACAGCTTTTGCTTGTCCGAAGAATTTAGCGACGTCGCTATAAATAGGCATGTAACTCATTGGATGCTCAAAAGCCGTTTGACCGTCCATGATCATGCCGAGATTGTAAGCTAGGTCCGAACCCTCGGCGGTGACCATGAGTCCCTCTTTGCGTGCGACGTCGCTCACCCATTGTCGCTGATCGCGCCGCGGCTGAAGATATTGTTTGATAGTGACTGCACCCCAGGATTTCAGTCGTTTGATATTCTGGTCAGCGACCTCATAGCTGGTCAATTCATTTTGACGAGGTGAATCACGATTATACAGTGGGTCTCCACTTGAATAAGTCCGGGGGCCAATGATCACTCCGGCATCAATCATCTCCGCTGCTGAGAAGACATTCTGCGACCACATTGAGTTATCAAGTGTAGTTGTTACGCCGTAGGCCAGATAGGATGCGGTTTCATAAGCGTGTACCGGCGCCATTCCATTATATTCCCGGTAATGATGGGCGTGCATATCGACAAATCCCGGAATGATTGTCTTCTCCTGAGCATCAATGATCCGACCTGTGTCGCTTGTATCGCAATCGCCGACGCATGTGATGCGTGAACCGTCAATGACAATTGTCCCACTCTCCAACACCTCTAATCCATTGAGAGTCACGATACGGGCATTGGTAAATGCGATGCGCCCTTTTGGAATGTCTCGTGATACAGACAGAGCGATCGTGATTTCATCCGTCTCATCGGAATCCAGATTATGCGTATAGTAATTATTCGATGAGTTGAATTCCACGGTCTTGTTGTCACGCCAGTTAGGATAAAGACCACCTGTTGTCGAAAGCTGACGAACCGGCAGCAAGCCTTTCTTTTCCTGCTTGCTAATCAGGATGGGCTCCGCACCGGCATGGTTATAAGGGAAGGGCGCCAGATAGATATTGTCACCTTCGAGAAAAGCGATGTGACTGCCGTCTGGTGAAATCACCGCTTCATCTGCATGCTCAAAGCGTGCATGGATGCGGGGTTTGTCTATGGTATTTTCGCGTCCGACTGAAACCAGCTCAGAGAATGGATCGCCGCCGAAGCTATCTTCTTTTTGTGGAGCGCCGACCAGATAAAAGATGCGGTTGTTAGGCCCCCAGACCGGGCGTGGCAATTGTTGGCGCTGGCCACCGAAATCACCAGAGTAGTCAACGCGACCGACCACCGTGCCGTCCCCGCCGCTTGAGGGTAATCGGATAATATCCCACCAGGCGTTGTTCGCCATATTGCGTTGGCGCGCAGTGAAGTTGGCGCCGCGTGCGACGGTGATTTCTCGTGAGTCGGCCCGCCAATCTGGATTGGCGTATTCGCCCGGTACTGAAGATAATTTTACCGGTCGACCACCCGTCGACAGCACCTTCCACAGGTGGCCCCGTTCCGTATCGTGCCAGGAACTGAAAGCAATCCAACGACCGTCAGGCGACCATGCGGGGCCGAATTCTAAAAGGTCGTCACCCGTATTTGTCAATCGGCGCGGCGTTCCATTCGGCAGATCCTGTATCCAAACTTTACCGACCGCCTGGAAAGCAAGCCGCTTGCCATTCGGTGATGCGGTTGCCCAACGGATAAACTTCGCGTTGAATGGGTCATCGGTAATACGAAACGCCTTGTAAGCCTGTTCAGAAATTGAGCGTTGGATTCGCGCTTTGAATGGAATTGCTGATACTTTACCACTTGCGATATCAACGCGACGCAGTTTGCCGCCTTGAGAAATTACAATTGAACGGCCATCGGGCGTAAAGCTGTAGCCAGGGAAAATACGTAAGGTCTTCATGCCTTCGATCATGTCCTGTTCGGCTGGGTCCATAAGGATCCGCTCCGTGCCAGTGTTTATGTCGCGAAGCCAAAGCGCCGTGCGCGGACCAAACTCATGACCTTTGAATGAAATCGTTCCATCAGGAATACGGCGCACGAAGGCGACAGCATCGTTGGACGGTGAAATTTCGGGCGCGGCAGCGCCACCACTTGATGCACGACGTTGTTGTGCGTGAACGCCGTGACTCACGGCAATCACTTCTCCGGTCTCAAGATCAAGACGATGGATCTGCATATCGCCCTTGATGGCGTCGTGGAGGCCTGGCGCGACCTGATCACCAGTACGAACTTGGAAATACAAGTAACGTCCATCGGTTGACGGCGACGGCCATGAGGCGCCTGGTTGATCGCGGCCGATTAACTCGACTCCCTTGCCGCCCGCTTTGTGGAACATCCAAATACCTGCATCGGGCCGACTGCCTGGCTTCGGTAAGCCGCGCTTTTGCGCATAAATATACTGACTGTCCGCACTCCATGCTGGCGTCAAGAATCGCGCATCAAGATCTTGAATGATTTGTTCTGGATTGCTGCCATCGGCCTCCATTATCCAGACATTATCTTGGCCTTTTCGGTCGGAAATGAATGTGATGTAACGCCCGTCAGGGGAAAATTGCGGGTGGTAATTGACGGCGACGCCGCTGGCCGCCGTTAGATTTTCGGCTTCACCGCCGCCAATGGGAATACGATAAATGTTCGCGAGCAAATCGAAGACGATCCAGCGGCCGTCGGGTGACACATCAACCGACATGAAGGTGCCTTCTTGAGTTTCAAAATCGATGTCGCGCTGTTCACCACGTGCGAGCGTTGTATCCCATTCTTCTTCGGTGTCAGTCGTTGGCTCTTCAGCATCTTGCGACCAGGCTACGGAAAAACCTAAATTACCTGATAAAAACAACCCCAACATGATGAGCAGCGCGCGTATGTTTCTCATAGCAATAAACCCCTAACCTGTTTATTTCACAGAAATTTTCGACGATTTCCATCGGAACCCTCCCAGCAGCTTCTCTGATCGAGTGGTTTAGTCAAGCTACGAATACTTTTTCCCTAGTTTTCATATGAATGGAGGGCCAGGGAGGGCCAGGTCAGATCCTCGATCTGTCTTTTCCGCGATCAGAATATTGAGCGAAGCGAGATTGTCACCCATGTCTCCGGGCCGGACCCTGAGCGTTATGGCGGAGAGAGAGGGATTCGAACCCTCGGAACGCTCGCGCGCTCAACGGTTTTCGAGACCGCCCCGATCGACCACTCCGGCACCTCTCCGATTGGCGGTGGTTATAACGATCATTGGCGTGAAATAAAGAGCAGAGAGTGGTCGATCGCATCATCATATGCCCGCCGATGGCGGGCTGGCGACCACTCGGGCGCCCCTCCGATTGGCGGTGGTTATAACGATCATTGGCGTGAAATAAAGAGCAGAGAGTGGTCGATCGCATCATCATATGCCTGCCGATGGCGGGCTGGCGACCACTCGGGCGCCTCTCCGATTGGCGGTGGTTATCACCGCGACGGCGACGCCCTCAAGCCTATGTAGTTGCGCCCTGAAACCCATATAGAGGCGTAACTATCAGGGGAATTTCGCTCCAAACTCCGCCGCACGCCGCTTGACCTGCGGTTCCGTCCGCGCTAGCTACCCGCCTTCATTGAACAACCGGGCGATAGAAACCGGGGTAAAAAAGGACGCTGGCGCTATCAAAGCGCTCCAGGAGTCGAAGATGTATGCAGTCGTGAAGACTGGCGGTAAGCAATATCGCGTCGCCAAAGACGATATCATTAAAGTTGAGCGCCTTCCCGGCGAACAAGGCGCGCAGGTTACCCTTGATGAGGTTCTCCTCGTGGGCGCCGGTTCGGATATAACTGTTGGCGCGCCGAAAGTGGACGGCGCGAGCGTCGCGGCCGAAATTCTTGAACAAACTCGCGCCGCCAAGATTGTTGTTTTCAAAAAACGCCGCCGCCAAAATTATCGCCGCAAAGCTGGCCATCGTCAGTTTTTGACCGTCCTGAAAGTGACGGACATCCTGACAGGTGGTGCGCGGCCAAAAGCGAAGACTGCAGCCAAGAAAGCCGCAAAGGTTGAATCTGCCGCGGCCGTGGAAGCGACAGGCGGTGACGATCTGAAAAAGCTTTCCGGAGTGGGTCCCGCGCTTGAGAAAAAATTGCTTGATGCTGGCGTTACGTCATTTGCACAGATAGCCGCTTGGACCGAAGCTGAGATTGTTGAATTTGACGAAAAATTGTCGTTCAAAGGCCGCATCGAACGTGAGAATTGGGTTGAGCAGGCTAAGTCGCTTGCGTCTGGCGAGGAGGAGTAGAGATGGCTCATAAAAAAGCAGGCGGTTCATCCCGCAACGGTCGCGATTCCGCCGGGCGCCGACTTGGCGTAAAAAAGTTTGGCGACGAGCTGGTCATTCCTGGCAATATCATTGTGCGCCAGCGCGGCACAAAGTTTCACCCAGGTGAGAATGTCGGTATCGGCAAAGATCACACTTTGTTCGCTCGCGTCGAAGGCCGCGTAAAGTTTACGGCCAAAGCAAAAGGCCGAAACTTCGTTTCAATCCTGACGGAAGAATAAAGCGCTGCGTTTAAAGCCATGCGCTATGAAATAATGTGAAGAGGGGCGGTGTTGAGCCAGCCCCTTTTTTGTTAATAATCAGGCATGTGGACTGAATTAACGACCGAACGATTTTTCCTTAACGCGATCACCCATGCGGATGCGCCGCGCATTGCAGATCTTTGCAATGACCGCGAGTTGTCTGCAAATGCTGGGCGTATCCCCTATCCGTATACGCTGGAGGATGCTCAACAGTTTGTCGCACATGCATCATCAGCGTTTAAGAATGGCGGCGAATATAATTTTGCCGTGCGCGAAGACGGTGAATTCGTCGCTTGCGTCGGTGTCGTGCGTCATGGCGATGAATGGGATCTCGGTTACTGGGTCGGGGTGCTTTATCGGGGCAGGGGCATTGCGTCGGAATCGGCGGCGCGCATTGTTCGATTTGCTTTTGAGGACCTCGGCGCTTCGCGAGTGACGGCAGGGCATTTCATTGATAACCCAGCATCCGGAACGATTCTTCGCAAAATAGGCTTTAAAACGACTGGTGAGTCTGAGAAGGTTTTCTCACAAGGGCGAGGTTACGAGGTGGAAACCGTTTGTTTTGCTCTTTCTCAGAAAGATCTTCAAATTTAAGAGATGTTGATGACCGAAAAACCACGCCTGCTTGTTGATATTGTGGCTGATCCTGTTTGTCCGTGGTGCTATGTTGGGTTGCGCGGCTTTCTGGCGGCGAAGGAGTCGCTATCGACTACTTTTGACATATTGCCCCGATTTCGAGCGTATCAACTCAATCCGAATACGCCCAAAGATGGAACGGACCGCTTAAAGTATTATGAAAAGAAATTTCCGGATACGGATAAACGGGCTACACTCATTCGAACACTGGTCACGGCGGCCAAGGAATCCGGTTTCGAGTTTGATCCCATGTTGCCAAAAAGGCTGCCCAATACGTTATCGGCGCAGCAGGTGATGAGATGGTCCCATCACGAAGGGCTTCAGGAACCGTTTGCGATCGCTCTCTATCAATCCTTCTGGGATGGTGGCGCGGATATTGGCGATGCGAATGTGTTGGTGGAGATCGCCGCCTCTGTCGGTATGGATGCTGCCGTGATCCGCCATGATATAGAAAATGCTGTAGACCGTGACGCGGTGGCGGCGGAAGCCTCGGCATTTAGCCGCGCAGGTGTCAGTGGCGTTCCAACATTTATCGTTAATGAACAAACAGGATTTTCCGGCGCCATGCCGCCGACTCGGCTAGCTGCCGCCTTGGTGCAGGCCGTGAAGCAATGTTCGTGAATACGAGGTCCGTGACTTAAGATATCGTAATCGATTGCATGATATTCTGCCGGGCATGAAAATTGACATTATTTTTGGATTGACCGTTGCTTTTGTCGCCTTGGCGACCACGCCAGTTGCTGCTGTCGAAACACCGAGAGAGGCAATCAGGGCGCAGCAGTCACTGCACGTCCTCAAAGCTGCGCCGGTGAAAGCGCGTCGAACAGGGCTTGTACAGGCGCCCACTTTTAATCGAGATGTTGATGCGTTGGTGATGATCCGTCTTCAGAATAATTGGGAAAGTGACAGTGAGCCCGATTACATCACCTTCGGACAAGCCTTTTCTCCGGGAGTACTGAAACCTGAAAACATGATAGCTGTTAGATATGGAGAAACGATTTTACCAGCGCAAATAGATGTGAAAGCCCTCCATGATGATGGGTCCGTGCGCCACGCTGCGGTGACTATTTCTACACCTGGAGTAGAAGCGGGAAATGATATTCAAGGCGCACTTATCAAAGAGGCTCCGGGTGTAAATCAGGATTTCAACGCAACGGCTCTAATCAGTAAGAATTTTGAAATGTCAGCCTCTCTACGTTTTTATTATGCTGATGAAACGACAAGCGATTTTATCGTTGACGTGCGAAAGCTGGCTTTATCCTCGCTTGAAGAAGGCGCAGTGGATATATGGCTTGATGGCCCGTTGGTGAAGGAATTCCGCATTGAAAAATCTGCCGCGCCACATCTTCTCCTTAGGTTCGATATACGAGTTTACCGCGACGGAGATATTAAAACCGATGTCATTGCCTCTAACGAGAAAACCTTTTCACCTGGACAACGCGAGTCGGTTTATGATGTGACAATCGGAACAAAAGACGGTTCTGTTTTTTCAGAGAAAAAAGTCGGTCATTATCGCGCGTCAACATGGCGGCGGTCTTTTTGGACAGGGTCGCAACCTCTGCTTTTCGTTGTGAACGATATAGAGACATTTATCGACGCGAGAGCACTCGCCCCACTTGATGTTTCATTAGGGGTCGCAGCCGACAGCACGGCGCGCGATGATCGGTTGCTTTCTAATCTTCCTCTCCTCTCGCCCGCATTGATAAAACAAAATATGCGTGCGCCGGGTGGGCGGGCGGATATTGGGATTTATACACAATGGGCCGCGACCTATCTTGTGGCTCAAACTGAGGCAGCAGCACGAGTGATGTTTGCTAACGCTGATGCCGCCGGGGCGGTTCCCTGGCATTTCATTGATGAATCCACTGGCGCCCCGGTTAGGATTGATCAGAGGCGTAAATTCTGGGCGGATCCTCGCGGACTCGAAAAGAAATACGCATCGGACCAACCGCATAAAGATATATTTTCTTCAAGCGATGGGGGCTGGACACCGGATCAAGCCCATAAACCGGCGCTCACTTTTGTTCCTTACCTTGTCACGGCGGAGCGCTATTATGCGGATGAGCTCGCCATGCAAGCCGCATGGTCGGTTTTTGGCAAGTGGCCGCATCTTCGAGAGGGTGGCCTCAAGGTTCTTGACGTTCAGCAGGTGCGGGGTTCAGCATGGACTTTGCGGGATTTATCGGATGCAGCATTTATTTTACCTGACAATCATCCCCTCAAAGAGTACTTTCACACAGCCTTGAATGAAAACCTGGAGGCGATGGTCGAAAAATATATCGTCCGCCGCGCGATGAGCGAAGCAAATGAACTTGAGGGCTATTTTGAGGAACTCATTGAGCGGGAACCAGAACGTATCAGCCCCTGGCAGAACGATTTTTTGGTGCTCGCCTTGTGGTTAGAAGCGCGGCGAGGGGATGGTCGATCCGAAAAACTCTTGAGGTGGGCGGATAATTTTCAATCCGGGCGGTTTTTAGAGGCGGATTTTGATCCGATGCGTGGAACGTCTTACGCGCTGGCGGCAAAGGCGGCTATTAGTCAGAGACCTTACGGGCGTTGGTCCGAGGTTGCAGAAAGGTCCTATGGTGGGGATCGCGGATCAAAGCTTTTACAAATGGAAGGTTACCCGGATCTTGCAAGTGGTTATGTCAGTTCGGCATACGCCTCGTTGACGGCGATCGCGTCGCAGACAGGGTCGCTATCTGCATATGAAGCTTTTGGCTGGCTGGCCCGTGAAAGCAAAAACTATGTATTGTGGGATGCTGAGGTCCACGGCAGCGTGCAAAAGGAAAACCGTTTCCTTTTTCGACTGCGCTTACCGGGAGGGGATTATGTCTCGCGCAAGGATCTCGGCCGCCGCAAAGGCGGTGAAGGTCCGGATATACTCTTAGGCGGCGGGGGTGGTGATGGCTTAGATGGTGGCGCAAGCGGCGATATCATCTTTGGATTTAAAGGGGATGATGAGCTTAGGGGTGGGCCGGGCTCTGATGTCTTGTATGGCGGTAGAGGAGATGACCACCTGGAAGGCGCCGCCGGTAATGATCATTTGATCGGCGGCGACGGCGTTGATGTGCTGGTAGGGGGCGAAGGACGGGACGTGTTCGCCTATCTTCGCGGCCCCTATGCGGATGATCGAATCAAAGATTTTAACCCGGAAATCGACGTCATCGGGCTGTCGGATTATGCGCCAATACCTGTTGAGAAGGCACTATCGCATGTACACGACACCCCCGCGGGCGCCATGCTTGAGTTAGGAAATGAGGGTTCGATTCTTTTCTCAGGAGTCAAAAAGAGCGCTCTAAGCGCCGCCAACTTTAGTTGGATTCAATAGACTTGACGGGACCATGAACGGGTTGTCTATTCGGGCCGCGACTCTGTTTTGGCCTACCTTCAAGACTATGCCTTCGGCCCGCCTTCAAGAGACTCCAAGACATGGTTGCCTACCGGCAACGCAATGCGTTCCGATAAGCCATCGAAGGAGATTGAATATGACGACGGGTACCGTAAAATGGTTCAACGCGACAAAGGGTTTCGGATTCATCACGCCGGATGAAGGCGGTAAGGATGTTTTTGTGCATATCACAGCAGTTCAAGCAGCCGGACTACAAGGCTTGGATGATGGCCAACGCGTGAGTTATGACTTGACGGATGAACGCGGCAAGACTGCCGCCGCTAATCTGAAATTGGCATAGACCGCTTCTACGAGGCGGTTTTACAAGAAAATGCTTTCGCCGTCGGTTCATCCGACGGCGATTTTTGCTTATCACCGGTTGAGATTGACGTTATGACCCCCGTGGGGCCTCGATCACACCGTAATGGAGCGGAGCCAATAGCAATCTGAGATAAATGAGACGTACTCGTTCTGTTCAGATTTAGTGTAGTCGCATCATTAAACGCGAAAACCGTTGCACATGACTCGTTCTGCCTTTTGATAGTAGTGCATGGATGGCGCGATTGACGTGACCTGAGCATCAACGCAGTCTTTGTCTATATGCTCAAGCAAGCGATCCGGAGTGGATTGATGGAACGAAAGTGCGAACGGAACGCAGACCTTGCGCCACCGCAAGACGCCCCCCCGGCAACGTGGATCGATTGGTGTGTCACACGCTTGGACCTGCACGCAGTTGAGATTACCCGTGATCCCGCCGCTAACTCTGTGCGTCGCCTAGCATACGACCTCTTTCGATTACTGGAAGACGGTCGAGCAGATCTCGATATATTGCAATATACCGCCAAAGGGTTGAGCGATGAATCGTTTATTCTACGTGCGGAGCAGTTTTCTGACGTGCATCCACGCATTGAGAATGCAGATTTAAAAGGAGTCGTGTCCAAAGCTTTCGAAGCTCCCTCGACAGGCGGGTTTGGGGTCTATAAAAGCGCCGTCGAGGTGACCAGAGCAGGGGTTGTGTTCACTGCGCACCCGACCTTTGCGATGTCGAGGCCATTACGAAATACATTTGCGGCATATGCTTGCGCACATGATGAAGGCGCCAAAGCGAAGCATCGAAACGAGCTGAAAAAGCTCAATCATGCTCCGGATGACAATCTGAGCCTTTTCGATGAGCATAATGATGCGTTAGCATCAATCGAATGCGCACAGGGGGCGATCGAAAAGCTCAACCGCGAAATCCTTCTCGATGCGAGAGCGCGTTTTCCTAAAGAATGGACCCATCTAACGCCAGCGCCGGTCAGCCTCGCGACTTGGGTGGGTTACGACCTTGATGGGCGGACTGACATTCATTGGGCTCAGACGGTCAGAATTCGATTGGAGGAGAAATCTCTTCAACTGGAACGGTATGCACAAAAGCTTGAGAGGATTACCAAGCGGTCATCGGTTTCAGGCGCGACTGCGCTCGCGCTTATGTTGCGGGGCGCTTCAATATTGGCCGGCGAGCAAGCGTCTCTTTTCTCGGGCGACCTTGATGATCCCGATATTGTCGTGCAAGCGGCGGATCTGCTGACGAAAGATGAACCGCATCGACTTGTCAGCCTTAAGCCGGCCTGTGACGCGCTCACGGCGATGATCGCTGAGGCGCGCGACGTCGATACGCAGCTCGATCTTTCTTTGTTGCGCAGTGAAATGAAAGCTTATGGGCTTGGGGTTGCCAGGATTCATTTGCGGATAAATGCCGCGCAGGTTCGATCAGCCTTAAGGGCGGATTTCGGATTGGAACAGGATGCGGCGTTTATGGGGCGTACGACGCTGGCCGCTGCCGCCGAGAAGGTAGAGACCGCCACCCATCGTAATGTGAATTTTGCATCTGTTTTTCTCGAGCAGATGACGGCGCGCCGCCAATTCATGTTATGTGCGCAGATTGTCAAACATATTGACGCCGATACGCCAATACGCTTCCTCATCGCCGAATGCGAAGCCCCCGCGACAGTGATGGGAGCTATCTATCTTTCGCGCCTTTATGGCGTTGATCATTGTCTGGATATCTCTCCGTTGTTTGAAACACCTGATGCGCTTGAGCGTGGCGGGCGGTTTCTTGAACGTCTGCTCGATGAAGAAGCCTATGTAAGTTATATCCGGGCCCGTGGTCGAATTACGATCCAATTGGGCTTTTCGGATTCTGGACGCTTTATGGGGCAGGTCGCGGCCGATCTCGCCATTGAGCGATTGCAGATTTTGTTGGCGCGCGCATTGGGCGACCGAAACATTCACGATGTTGCAGCGGTGGTCTTTAACACACATGGTGAATCCATGGGGCGAGGAGGATTTCCCGGAACGATAGACAGCAGGCTCGATCATTTGATGACTCCATGGGCGCGCGCCCGGTTTGAGCGTGAAGGCGTCAAGTTCAATGCTGAGAGCAGTTTTCAGGGGGGTGACGGATTTCTACATTTTTATACGGATGAGCTCGCGCTATCTACGGTTACTCAAATCTTCAAATGGTCTTATTCGCGCCCGGTAGTGGATAAGAAAGATCATTTCTACAAAGATATAAATTATTCCTGGGATTTTTATCGGGGCGCCAAGTCCTGGCAGGAAGATTTGTTTAACAATGCGGACTATCACGTGACACTGTCAGCTTTCGCTCCAAATCTTCTGTTTAATACGGGTTCGCGCCGCTCGCGGAGACAAAGCGGCGTAAGTGCAGGCGTTCAAGGGCCGCGGTCATTACGTGCTATTCCGCATAACGCTATCCTCCAACAATTGGCTATACCGGCGAATGTTGCGGGTGGCATTGGCGCGGGCGCCGGTGGGGAAGCGGAACGATTTGTTGATTTGGTGCAGCATTCCAATAGAGCGCGAGGATTTTTGAAACTCGCCGAAAATGCACGGGACGCCACGAGCCTCCCGGCATTTCGTGCGTATGCTGCTCTGTTCGATGCAACGCTATGGACCACTCTTGCGACAATGCAGAGGGAATCGGAAGGTGTGGCCGTTTTCAAAGCCATTGCCGATCGCGTCCAGAATCAGGACGTGTTCATCGGTTTGTCGCGACTGGCGAATACTTTAGCGGTCGACCTCTCCAAATTTGATGAAATCCTGGCGCGGACTGGCGGCGCCCACGAGCTTCAAGAGCGTCATAGGGGACGCCGGGCGTTACATGTTCTGCATGCTATTCGCCAGGCATTGATTATGCGCGCGTTCACACTCACGGCCAGCCTACCGGCGTTTTCCAAACGCCATGAGGTCACGCGCGAGGATCTCATTGATCTGACTCTTCAATTGCGTCTCGAAGAAGTCATCGATCTAGTGTGCGTCATCTTTCCAGCCAACCAGCCGGAAATCGCGGCATTAGGCATGATGGATGAATCTGCCGATGAAGGCGCGAAACGATCCGGAGGATACCCAGAGATACAAGCGGGCATCATGCAACCACTCGCACAGATAAGCCAAACAATACGGGAAATCGGCGTAGGTATTTCGCACTTTTATGGGGCTTACGGATAACCAGACTGAAAAATTTTATTCTCTGAATTTAAACGGGTTTTTTTCGATCAGCGCGCACTTTCTCGAAAAAGTGCCTCCTGCATAGCGGCACATAACGATCATTGCCGCCGATCTCAATGCTTTCACCATCATGAACAGCGCTCCCATCGGTATTGATGCGGAGATTCATGGTCGCTTTGCGTCCGCATGAACATATGGTTTTGAGTTCACGAATTTCGTCGGCTAACGCCAGTAACCACCTGCTGCCCACAAATAGGTCGGCGCGGAAATCGGTTCGTAACCCGTAACATATAACCGGGATATGTAATTGATCCACAACTTCTGCAAGTTGAAAGACGTGGTCTTTGGACATAAACTGCGCTTCATCGACAAAGACGCATGCGATCGGATCGCTTGTGTGTTCGGTTTCAATGTCATTGCGCAAATTGGTATCTGCAATGAACGTAAATGCGTCTCCTTTGAGACCAATCCGCGACGCGATTACGCCTTCTTCTGCGCGGTCATCAATTGCTGCAGTATATAAGAGGGTTCGCATGCCCCTTTCGCGATAGTTAAAGCTTGACTGCAACAATGTTGTGGATTTTCCCGCATTCATTGCGGAATAGACAAAATATAGCTTGGCCATCCAGCCCTCTCACAGATTTTCCGGTAGATGGCCTTCATACTCTAATTCGAAGGGGCCCGTCATCCGTACATGGTTATCCTCGCCCCATTCGATCTCCAGCACGCCGCCATCGAGTTCGACAGAAGCCTGGCGTCCGGTCAAGCGCCTGCGGTTGGCGGCGACAAGCGCCGCACATGCTGCGGACCCGCAAGCCTTGGTAATGCCTGCTCCTCTCTCCCAGACGCGCAGTCGGATGAGATTGGGTGAAGAGACTTCGGCAACCGATACATTTGCACGTTCAGGAAAAAGAGGGTGATTTTCAACCAGCGGTCCAAATCTGTCGAGCGCTTGCGCCTCAGCGTCCTCAACAAAAAAGACGCAGTGAGGGTTGCCCATATTCACTGCGGAGGGTCCCCATAAAACAGGGTTATCGATCGGGCCAAGCTTGATGTCGATAAAGCGGGTGTCATCGCATTGCTCGGAAAGGGGAATTTGACGCCAGAGGAATTTGGGTTCTCCCATATCGATCATCACGCTTTTTTCACCCGCGCGCTGCGCCTTTAGCGGCGTTGAAAGTGTTGAAAAGTCGACCTGATCGACGCCGGTTTCTTCCATCAATATCCACCCGACACAACGCGCGGCGTTACCGCAGGCGCCGACCTCGGAACCATCGACATTCCACACGCCCATAAAAAGTCCGTCGTGATCTTCAATCGTAATGACCTGATCGCATCCAATACCATGCGTGCGATCGGCGATCTGAACGGCTGCTGCGGAGGTCATGTGTGAGCCACAATCGCGCAGATCGATAATGACGAAATCATTACCGAGTCCGTTCATTTTTCGAAAGGGTCGTCCGCCAAGGCTGCTCATAGTCTTGAACCAGAAGAGGTTTCTTTCATATTTCCACCACAGATTAATCTCGTTTTTGCTCGGCATACAGCTGTTATTTGAGACGCAATCAACGGGCTAATTTCACGTCGAGCAATGATCGGTTGATAACGCGCTTTGAGCACGATTGCCAGCGGACGGCGAGGGGACTCTCTTGCTTTGAGGCGGAGGTTAGATGGCGCAATAGCTGACTTGACGGGCGTTCAACAGTTCATGTCAAGCCAAACGAAATGAGCTCGAACAGATTCAGCCCCTCAGAAATCGCAACAAATAGCGATCCTGAGACAAATGCGATTGCCATCGGCAGGGCAGAGCAAAATGACGGTTCTGGGCTTTGATGCTGTGAAGTTACGATTTGAGCTGCGAAAGCGCTGATAGCGAAAAAATATGGCGAGCCGCCAAAAGCAATAGCGAAAATACTCCCGGATAAAAGCGTGATTAAAATAATTGCGGCAGAGACTCGTCGCCTATAATTCTTTTGTCCCCGCACCACCTGCGCCAACAGTGACGGCGCCATCAACGGAACCATCATGGTGGCGGCGAGCTGACCTGGCATATGGTCGAAATCAATGCCTTCAAATGAAAGCCGGGGCGGCGAAGCGTTTGCCATCCAGGCGATGTAAAAATAAGCCAGATAAACCATAACAAGCGGCGACCATACCGCCAGCGAAAATCCGAACGCCTTTCGAGTTGTAAAACGCCATGGCGATAAGAAAATCAGGCCGGCGATCAGGGAGGGCGCGGTGAATAGAATATATGACGACATCACGCCGGCTCCGCCAATAGCGCCGCCTAGCGATATAACCGCAGTATGATTTGGGTGATCTGCGAGTAAACTTACGCCTCTCCAAATGACAAGCGAGGCAAGGAAAAACAGTAATGCGTCTACGCCGTAAACAAAACTCCATATGATGATTGGATTAAAGGTAACCAGTGTGATTCTTATAATCCCATACGCCTTCGATATGGAGAGGGGGCTGGTAATTTGATGAAACAAAATACCGATGGCGCCACCGGCAAATATTGTTAAGTAAAATACAGCTATCGGATTAATTGATCGGGCGATAGACGCCATGTCAACAAAGGGACCAGCTTGTAAGCTGGTGTCGTGAATTTCGAAACCGAACGCCATCGGCGCCAAGGCGCCGCCTGCACCGGCGGATACCCAAAGTATGCGTTGCGTCAGATGGTTCACTGCCTGAGCGCGCAATTTTGTAACGCTTCGTCACGTTTCAATCTTGAAGATGCGCTCAACACATGATCCGTTTTCTCCCAATAATGCGGACGGGTCACCAATTGCCAAAGCGCCATATAGGCTGCGATCGATGTGAGTGACCAATATGCAGGCGCAAGAAGTGCTGACGGGGCCAGCTCCGCCCATCCGCGTTTAAGAGGAGCAACGATTCCCAGGTAGATAAAGAAAAAATTTCCGACCAAGAGCGCAAAGAGGTTGAGCCAAAGGAGCGGGCCGGGAAACAGTATCGCGACTGATGTCGATTGCGTGATGAGCCAGAAAAAAAATACCGCCCAGAGCAGCGGATTGATTAAAGCGCTAAAGACGTTACCGGCAATAAAAAGCTGAGTTGATGCGAATCCGCTCCAGCCTGATACACGAAATAGTTCGGTGGGTTTTCGCATATGAACCAACCATGTTTGCATATAACCCTTCATCCACCGTGAGCGTTGACGAAGCCAGTTTCTCGTGCGGCAATTGGCTTCTTCAAATGTCGTTGAATCGATAATCTCAGTGCGAAATCCATGTCTCGCCAGACGAAGTCCGAGATCGGCGTCTTCGGTTACGTTATAAGGATCCCACCCTCCGACCTCTATAAGAGTATCTGTACGGAATATATTAGAAGTTCCACCCAAAGGAATCGGAGCTTTCAATTTCTCAAGGGCAGGAAGGAAGGAATCAAACCAGAGGGCGTATTCCAGAGCGAACAGGCGCGTTAGCCAATTCTCATCCGCATTGTAATAATTGAGTTTCGCCTGAACGCAGGCAAGGCGAGAGTCGCTGTTAGAAAATGCAGCCGCAGCCTTCCGCAGCTGATCTCGTTCCGGTTGGTCCTCTGCGTCATAAATAACAACCAGATCGCCACGTGCGAGATAAAGAGCGTGATTACACGCTTTAGGTTTTGTTTGAGGATGCGACAGAGGAAGCACAATCAATTCATAGCGGTCATCGAGACCAAGGTGTCGCGCCTGAGCGATCGTCTTTTCATCGCACAGTTCCAGAATTAGCTTTATGTCAAGTTTTTCGAGCGGGTAATCGAGCTTATCGATTGCAGCAGCAAGGATTGGTAAAGCGTCCGCTTCGTCGAACAAAGGTAATAAAATTGATATGACCGGCAACTCTTCGTCGAGCAATGGCTCCGATGGTTCCATGTCTTTTTCGTCGGCCTGCGTGGCGATCACGGTCAAAAGCAACCGAAACCCTATAGCGCAGACAAAATATGCTGTGGCAATTGCGTTGAAAACGATTAAAATCGGTATGGGGGCGAGAATTATTGCAATGACCAGGATCAGAGTGAACAAGGCGCCGATAAATTTTTGGCGTGTCGATAAAAGTTGTGCAGCCGACTCTAATGGCGCCTTGTGTTTGAGTGCATTGATAGAAGCGTCCGCCAGGCTCGATTGAAATCGTTCTCTGAGAATTTGTTGAAAGAGCCTGCGTGGGAGGAGAGAGGTTTTCCGTAAGGGAAAGGGCGTGTGTTCTTGATGCGAATTTAGGTTTTGCGTTTTGGGCGAGCGTGCTCGGAGCTCCTCTTTGATCCCGGAGGAAAGTTTGCGCCATGGCAATCGCTCTGTGCGTGCATAATGTCTAATCGAGGAGAACCGTTGGAGATCTGGTTCTGGATCGCTCGTCCATAAATTAATGTTTCCAAACCCCATAAAACCTCTGTGCCTTGAGTAATCTGAATCAAAAACTCGTCCACAAACCGATAAAAAACGTATTTCCAAGATCAAGCCCGCGCCCCGCCGCCTCGTGAGTTAGGCCTGCTTGCAAGGACCAATGCGGATTAAAGTGCATAACAACGGACGGCTGTATTTTGAAAACATCAAAATCGGCGCCGCCAAAGTTTTCATTTCGAATAGAGAGCGTTGAAAAAGTTTCGACGATCATGAGGAATCGGGATGTCGTTTCGACGCCAATCAGAGCGTCTAAACGGATCTGATCGGCGGCATCTCCAAATCGACGCCTGTAACCCAGTTCTGTAGTGTTAAAAATTTTGACGGGCCTGGTTATGAGATTACGGCCATAGAGAAATCGAATTTCTGCATCGGCGCCGTCACTTCTCAGTCCAGATCTTACGCCTGTGTTGAAACGAGTGGGTGCAGCCCCTGCGAGTCGAATGGCGCCGACACTGTTCGCGCCCTGCCAGAGTCTGCGTTGAACAAATCCCTCAAATTCCGAAAACCCTGTCGCTGATTGCACCCCAGAGCCGTTCGCAATTCCACTGGATCCGTAGACAGCTTTGGCGCCAACCAAAATATCGCGCGTCAACCCGAACTCTGCATATGTGTTTGACTCGAGGCGTTCGAAACGCTGCGTCGCGCCGATACCTTCTGTCGAAGGAAAGGTGCTATTTGCACGAAAGTATTCGCTGCGTGATGAAATAAATAAGGCGCCGCTTTCTTGCCCCCATGGAGACGCAATGGCGGGAGCTGCGTGAATGCAACAAAATATCACCATCACTAAGGCAAGGGGTTGAGCAATATCCCGCCTTGCTCTGGTTTTCATGCCCCGCCCCAAATCGCTCACGATGGCGCTGATCTCTGGGGACCAGACGCTCGATAAATCATGCACGCCCGATTGGGCCGTTGAATGAAATTGAAACGCAACTTTAAGCTGAACCAGAGAGGAGCCTAGCCATAAGACGGGTGCGCGCCAGCGACCTAGGGTAGTAATAATATTTAAAACAACCTAAAGGGGAAATTGCCTGGGTTGATTTTTATTGGCATTTCGTGCGCGCGGCTAGAAATAGCACTGCGTAGTGCGTCAATAAAAGGCGTTTACGGAGCACTAAAATCTTAGCACCCCGCGCCTTCTATCTTTAGTCGGGCTCGTTGATTTTCTTGTCAGTCTCAAACAGTGATTTGCGGACCCGAATATCAGTTTTTCGCTACAAACTTTGCTAAGCGCCGCGCCCAAGTATTGAATGTCCGGTCGGCGTCGTCCCAAATACCCACGCGCAGTCTTCCGTCATTAAGGTCTCCAAAACGACGATCATTAATCGTCGTCAAGGTTTGGTCATCCTCACTCAAAAGAAACGTGACTTCAGCTCCTCCGGTGTATATGGAGTTGGAGCTTAGGTTGATATTCCGTGAATAGTCAGTGATCGTCGGAAAAGTCGATACTAAATCTGTTAGCGTTGCTTCAATCGTCAAAACCCCCGGGCCCGAAGCGTCGACGATTGTGAACGAACGGGCGAATGCTCGTTCGAGCATGGAATGGAGATCATTTGCTTTATCCGCGATATCACGATCGCTGATTGGACGATCGCCTTTGCCGTTGCGGTCGATGGCTCTAACGTCCAGATTGAGTTCGGCTTTTACTGGGGCAATGTAGACGGCCTCAAAGGTGGCAAGGTGTTTATCGGTTGAGGTTTCAACGTTATCAAATGACGCTGCAGTCGCTGGAGTCATTAGTGTGAGCGAGATATAAAAAGCGGCGAAGACTGCCGCACTGTTACGAAGCAAGGACATGGTCTTCTCCTTCAAGAGGGCGCAAAAGGCGCCTGTGACCACTAATATCCCATCTCGGCGGAAATGAGAAGAACACCATCTCGCGACCAGCTCGCTATGTGCGGGGAAGGGCTCCGGATGATCTTTTAAAGGCTTAATATGTGGGGTGGTTATTCCACTGCAGCGGTCATACGCGCGATTAGAAATTGTGCGTCGCGGCAATAAGCTGCTCCCGTGCGGTCCGCCTTTTTCAATGCGAAATCGAGATGTTGGAGTGTTTCGGTGATTTCTTCGAATGTGGCGAAGGCGTCGCATGGTGGTGGAAGATTGAGTCCCGTTTCAGAAATATCGAGCCGCGCGGGCGAAACAGAATATCTCGCCTTCCCACCAAGTTTAACGTCCACATGGTGCGGGTGTTTCCCAATCAGGGCGCTTGCTCGCTCATCAAGGTTTTCGATAACGCTCGCAATTGAAAGACGATGTTCGTCATAACTTTCCGCGAGCAAAGCACGTCCTCCGGCGTCTTCAACCCCTTGTGCGGAAATTGCGATTTCGCAGGTCTGCTCAAGAATATCTCGAATCTTATCAATTGAAAATAATGTTGATTCGATTATTCCTAGTGCATCGCGTACGGAGCCATTGTCGAAATCGCCGTGTTCAGGCGTACCGTTGACGGTGCTGCGCAGAGCTCGGATTAATCCAGCAGCGATATCAATTTCGGGTAACGCGCCAGCGTCTTCTTTCGCGCCTTTACGTCCAAGCCAGCCTGCGAGAGGGCTGCTTTTGCTTTGAGGTCTGGACTTCGTTGAGGTACGGTTCAGGGCAAACACCACGACGCTTCGTTCCTTGAATGGGTTCGGTTCTTATAGGCAGGAAGCTAAAGCATATCGCTTGAAGCGCCGTTAACCGGCTCGATAAATTTTAGTATGAAAAGGATGGTTAATCCTAGCGCTTAGCGTAACGTCCCTCGACCAGCCATGCTCCTAGAAGAGCAAGAGAAAGCATAACGAGCCACACAATGCGCGGCGTAACAGGGACGTCTCGTATAGTTTCGATCCTTGAAACGTTGCGCGTCACTACACCTGCCCAACCTGAGCCGGAATGCGATGCGGCATTCGCGCGCACCTTGCGAAGGGCCGGGAGGGCAACCTCGGCCCGCCGTCGAACAGAAAACACACCGCCGCCCGTTGTGTGGGCCAGAAGGCCAAGCTTGCGGGTGTCGGACACAACGTTTTCGAATTCAGGCGCAGCTGCGAGACCAACGGCGCCGATCGCGAACAGCTTCCCCTCACTGGCGCGATAGAGACCACGAGGGACATTTTGAACTCGGGCTGAAAAATGACCTGGCGTGGTTTCAATCAGGAGGGCTTCGAATGTTTCGCCGTTGGGCCCCGTAATACTCACAGGGCCGGGATTCGCCTCCAGCGAGCGGCGATCGATGAAAAGTGCGTCGGTTTCACCGCGTAGTGAAAGTTGCTCCTCTTCCAGTTCCGGCTCCTTCATCAGCCAGTGTGCGATCCGACGCAGAAGTTCGGCATGAGGGCCGCCACCATCAAAACCACGCGCCCAGAGCCAAACATGATCTGACAGCAAAAGCCCGACCCGACCATCACCGACTCGATCAAGAATAAGAAGCGGCCGGTCATCCGGACCTGACATCAACGTTTCTCCGGATCGTAGATTGGCGGGAATAAGGCGTATCCACCGCCCCCAAAACGATTCTTCCGGTAATCCATTTGTAACAGGGTGCTTTTTACCCGCTGGCGTAATTTGGGGCCGAAACAGACGTTCAATAACACCTTCGCTTTGAGTCGCCGGTAAGAAGAAGGACAGATTGCGGCGTCTCGCGAGACTCAAGGGTCCATTAAATTCTGGGCCAGCCGCTATTAAGACAGCACCGCCATCCTCGACATACCTGGCGATATTGTCGAAGTGGAACGGTGATAGAACGCCACGATACGTATAGCGATCAAAAATCAGGAGATCGAATTCTGTCAGTTTTTCAATAAACAATTCGTCTTGCGGAAACCGGATCAGAGCCAGTTCATGGTCCGGCGTGTTATCATTTTTTTCGATCGGCCTCAAAATAGTGAAATGCACCAGGTCGACAGCCGGGTCCGATTTTAACAAATTGCGCCAGACCCGCTCACCTGGATGAGGTTCGCCCGAAATAAGGAGCACTCTCAGTCTATCGCGAATGCCGGTGATAGGGAGTACCTTGATATTGTTTCGTGTCGATAGTTCTCCGGAGCGTGCGTCCACCTCGAGCTCGATGATTGTTCGACCGGGCCGGTCAAGCGGCGCCTGAAAGGAAACATCAACACCTATTGGCACATTTTGTCGCAGGATTTCCCTGCCGTCTATTCGTAATACAACATTCGCCGACCCTTCGGCGGTAGCGGCCACTTCGTCCGGTCCGAATTCGTCAATGCGGAACGCGATTTGCGCCGGCTCTTTTACGATACCGTAGCGCGGCGCATTCAACAGCGTAATTTTCCGGTCGATTTCTTCGCTGCGGCCTGTCGAGAGAATGTGGACCGGCGCCTTGAGAACAAGGCCTTTGAGAGCTTCACTATCGCTGGCTTGACCATCCGTTATTACAAAAACGCTGCTGAGCCGGGCGCGGGGAGTGTCGGCGACAGCATTGCGAAGCGCTTCTACAAGACGTGTTTCTTCTTCTCCATCGACGTCAAATGTGCGGACTTCGGTGTTTTTGAGAGAATGAAGGCGGTCAGTCAGTTGGGCGGTGATGATCTCAGTAGATCTAGCGCGACCGTCCAGTTCCTGACTGGCGCTTTTGTCGATTAGAACAATAACCACATCCGGAAGCGAGGTGCGTTCAGCGATTCTGATCAATGGATTGGCGAGGAGAGCAATCAGCAATACAGCCGCTAGCAATCTCAGAGACCCGCCTTTTGGCGATCGTACGACGCCCAATACTGCAAGCATGATTGCGAGGCCGCCTGCGACTATTAACATCCATAGAGGAATGATGGGTTCAAAGACGATTACATTATTCATCGTCCAAGTCGCTCCAGTAAAATGGGCGTGTGGACTTGATCGGATTTATAGTTTCCGGTGAAGGCGACCATCGCCATATTTATTCCCGCGCGATAGGCGATCTCCCGCGCTCTTTCTCCGCCCCGTCCCATAGGACGCAGGGGACGACCGAAATCATCTGCCGCCCACGCGCCCGCCCAGTCGCGCCCACCAATGATCAAAGGGGTGACCCCGTCATTTTCACCGCCAGATTGAGCTGCGACCCATACGGGATTTGACTGCGTGCGTCCGGGCAGATCATCAATGAGAAAGAAAGAACGCGTCAGAACGTGATCATCCGGAAGCGGCGTTAAAGGTGGAATGTCGAGCTGGTTTAAAATTTCCCTAAGCGCGGCGCCTTCATTGGTCTCGGACCCGACGACCGCACGTTCATCGTCACGCGTATCGAAAATAATCAACCCGCCGAAACGCATAAAGTTTTCCACATTGACTAGGGCGGTTTCGGTAAGTCCTGAAGCGCCTGGGGCAATGGGCCAATATAACAATGTATACACGGATAGGTCGTCATTCTGCAGGTCGATCGCGGCGGGTGTGGCCGGTTCAATCGTAGTGCGACGGTGCAATTGGAGGCTCAATGCCGCTAGGCCACTTGAGGAAAGACGATCGATTTCCGGGTCGCCGGTCACGACGTAAGCAAGGCGGGTGTCAAGCGCAGCTTCAACTGCTTTCGGGTCCACCGGCGCATCATAGGGTTGTGCTCTTGTCTCGTGGATGGGTGCTATCACAGCTACGGCAAGCATTACGGCTGCAAACCGCATTCGGCCGCTAATAAACAGCGCCACAAGACCATCGATCATCAATAGTAATAGCGCGGCAAGAAATATCCCCACACTCAGATCAACGGGAGAGCTGTCTACGTAAGGTGAAGTCTGTATGCCGGGTATTGTCAGGGGTGAAAAAACTGTTTCGCGTGTGACGGCGTTGACAGCGATCGGGGCCTCGGGCGCACCGTAAAGTCCGGGTGGATAATCTATTGATGCGCCTTTCGCGGCCTCCGGGATTGTAACACCAATCTGTTCGTCGTTCGGGGAAGAAGAGCGACCATATCCATCCAGCATACGCAAGGGCGCATAACGCGCATTGATCTCGTCCAACGCGGTCTCAGGGCCAAGCTCGGAAAGATAAGTAAGCTTACGGAGCATCTCGAAGAAAATGCTCGATAACGGCAAGTCTGACCACTGCGGGGTGGCGGTGATGTGGAAAAGCGTTATAGCGCCTTTGCCGCGTTTCGCACCGGTTACCAGCGGCGTGCCGTCTTCGAGAATCGCCCAGGTGGCCAGACTGGTATCACCTCCTGGTCGCGCGAGAACTTGTTGGCGTACTACAACATCGTCTGGCGGTGTGAGGGTCGCGAAGGGACCGTCAGGGGCAAAGGCGCCGAGGTGTTGGGGTGTGTCCCAGGTCAATGCGCCGCCAAGCGCCCGCCCGCCGCCGAGTAGAGGCGCCGGCGCCAACTGCACTTCCCCTTCCTGGGCAGCGCCTGCGATATTCGGGCCTGAAAACCGGATAAGAACGCCGCCGCTTTCAACCCAGGCGCCAAGCTCTTCAACGTCTTGTTGGCGAAGACGGCCGACATCATCCAGAATGATCACGGATGCATCTGACGCGAGAAGAGTATCGAGCGTGCCGGTTAGAAAAGACGCAGAGGGCGCGAGGGCCTTACGAATGTAATGCTCGCCGTTTAAGAGCACATCGCCGTTTCCATCTCCCCCGGCGACAAGTCCTATCAACGCCCGTCGATCCCGTGCATCTGCAAGAAAAACGACGCCGGTCGAAGGAAAATTTTCAATTTGAACCTTAGCAAGCTCGTTGCGTAGAGCGAGCGGTAATTCGATAACCACATCGGCGGATTGATCGTCAGCTTGAAATGAGATGTCGACGCGGGCAAGCTCACGTCCGTCGCGCGCTGTCGCGACAGCAACGCCCTCCCATGCGCTGCCCTTGCGGAGTCGTTCAACCCGGAACGCAGCGCCCGACTCGCCGGCCGGTCCCTGACGAAGAATGAATTGCGGTGAGCTGCGATCTCGAAGAATGGTCAGATCGCCAAGTGCTGCGAGGGCTCTCGCAAAGTCGATGTCGCCGTCGCTTGTCAAACCGTCCGTCAGCCAACGGACTTCGGCGCTGGCTGATGAACTCTCAAGAATATTGCCAAGGGCGTTGAGCGCTTCTTGCGCGCCAAGAAGGTCAGTTGTGAATGGCCGTGGGGTCATCGATTGTATGATGCGTCTCGCTTCGTCCCCGGTCATAGGGCGCAAAGTGTCAATTTCGGCCTTCGGCGTTGTTGTCAGGATGTAGACATTGCGATCAGCTTGCGTGGCTTCATTGGTTGCGCGTTGCATGGCGTTCCGCCTCAGCCGCCAACCTGGCGCCGCGGCCCAGCTATCGTCGACCACAAGTATCATTGGCCCGTTATTCATGCCGGGTTTTGGGGCGTTAAGGACTGGTCCCGCCAGTCCAATGATGACGCAGGCGGCAAGGAATAGACGTAATAGCAATAACCACCAGGGTGTTCGTTCAGGGGTTTCCTCCTGCGTCTTCAGCTTACGGAGAATTAAGAAAGCCGGGAACCAGACCTGGCGTGGCGCCGGAGGAGTGGCGCGAAGGATCAACCATAACACAGGCAGTATCGCCAACCCAAAAAGTATCCACGGTGTGGTGAAGGAGAGCGCACCCAGGCCTGTCATTGCTTTTGATCCGAAAGGTTACTCAGCGCCGCATATAGTGCAAGCAGTGCCGTCTGGGGCGGACGGTCGGTGCGGTGGGCGATAAATGTCCATCCCAAGCGCTTTGCAATACCAGTCAGGGTTTCGCGATGGGCTTGAAAGCGAGTTCTATAATCTGTTGCGACTGAGCTGGCGTCACCGAACAATCGACGCTCCGTTCCTTCGACATCTCGAAACTCTGTTCGCCCACGGAATGGAAAGTCTTCCTCGGCAGGATCAATCACCTGAACCAGAACCCCACTTGCGCCATTTCCGGCATAAATGTCGATGGCTGATTGAAGGGTTTCGATATCAGTGAAAAAATCGCTCAACACCACAAGGCGTGCGCCATACGAAATTGGAGCAATTGGTGGGTTTGAAGCCTGATCATCAAAATGATTGATTTCGAGCGCCTCGAGGAAACGGACTGGCGCACTTCGCCCGTGGAATGGTCGCGGCGCGCCCTCGTTTAAAATGCCAACACGCTCGCCCGCCTGTGACAGTAAAATAGCGAGTGCCGTCGCCAGGATATCCGCCCTTCGCCTTTTGGTCGGGCGGGAGGCGGAGGATGTGTAATTGAGCGACCTTGATGCGTCGCGCCATATCCAGACTGCAGCAGACGCCTCCCATTCGTTCTGACGAACATAAAGCCTATCTGCGATGCGAGCGGATTGTCGCCAATCGATTGCGGAAACGGAATCACCAAAGGCGTAGGGTCGATGCTGCCAGAAAGTCTCTCCGGGACCAGCGCGCCGACGTCCATGGAAGCCGGCGGACACGGTTTGCGCGATCCGTTCCGCTTCGATCATCAGTGCGGGAAAACTCGCTGCCGCCTTTTCTGCTGCGTGCCTGACAGCGGCGGTGGCGGCGTCATGACGGGGCTTCGGCATAATTTTGCTTTAAATGACCTTACAAAGCTTTAGCGACGAGTTCTTCAACAAAAGAGTCAATCGAGACGCCTTCTGATCGCGCCGCATAATTGAGCGCCATTCGGTGACGCAAAACGGGCCCGGCCAAAGTATGCACATCGTCAATGGAGGGGGCATGACGGCCATCGATGAGCGCGATTGCCCTTGCCGCCAGAGAGAAGGCCTGACTTGCCCGCGGGCCAGGTCCCCATGCGACAAAAGCTTTAACACGTTCATCGGCATCGGGCTCGGGTCGGGCCGAACGGACGAGGCGAAGAATCGAGTCGACGATGTGCTCGCCGATTGGCATCGAACGCACAATTTTTTGCGCGCGCAGAAGGTTCGCCGCATCCATCACCGGTTCAACATGATTTTCACTCACGCCAGTGGTTGCCGCGAGCATGCGTAACTCATCCTCTTTCGGGGGATACCCCACGTTGATTTGTAAGAGGAACCGGTCGAGTTGCGCCTCAGGTAATGGATAGGTGCCTTCCTGCTCGATCGGATTTTGGGTCGCCAATACATGGAAGGGGGCAGGCAGGTCGTGGCGCTCACCGGCGACGGTGACATGGAGTTCTTGCATCGCCTGTAAAAGGGCTGATTGCGTGCGCGGGCTGGCCCGGTTGATTTCATCCGCCATCAAGAGCTGACAAAAAACGGGTCCGGGAATGAATCTAAAGGCGCGCTTGCCGTTGGTCGTCTCTTCCAGGACTTCAGATCCCAATACGTCACCCGGCATCAGGTCTGGGGTGAATTGAACCCGTTTCGCAGATAACCCCATCAACTCCGCGATTGAGGTCACCAAAAGTGTCTTGGCGAGGCCCGGCGCGCCGACAAGAAGGCCGTGGCCGCCAGCGGCGAGTGTCGCAAGAGTTAGGTCAATAACATCAGTTTGCCCGAAAACGACCTTGCCAAGCGCTTCTCGCGCCAAAGAAAAATTTTGTGATGTTTCGTCGAAGTCACGTACAGCGTTAATTTCGGTCATGGACTAAGCACTTCACTTTAAGGACTAATTCCGATTAGCACGCTCACGCAAATTGTGAAAACAGTCTGACAAGCAATCCTAACGTGTTATCGATAAGAGCTTGCCTCTTGCGGGCCTAGCATCATCTTCTTTACGATACCGTAATCTGACATATGGCTTATAGTGGCCGGACCACGTGTCAGAGAAGAAATAGTGTTGATAGTCGGGGAACGGCCGCGCCGGGACCGCGAGAGCCAAAAAAGGGGTGTTTTGTGTCTGGAGAAGATTCTAATTTCACAGTGTGGGGCTTTATCAAAGGATTTGGGAAGCTTTTGATTGGCATTTTGCTTTTGTTGCAAGGCCTGATCGGTTTGGTTGTATTGATCATGTTCGCAACCCTCTTTGCGAGTGCGCTCTCAAGTTTGTCCCCCAGCGGCCAGGCGTCGCTCTCCGTTCCTGATGGCGCCGCGCTGGTATTAAACCCGAAGGGCGTTTTGGTCGAGCAGACGCAGGCGGTAGATCCATTCGAACAGGCGTTGCAGGAAGCTTACGGCTTGAATCAGCCGTCGCAAATTAGCATGCATGACGTTGCGCGAACGATTCGAAGGGCGAAAGAGGACGACCGCATTAAATCGCTGGTGCTCGATCTGGGCGGACTTGCCGTATCGCCTTCGAGTTCAAGCAAGCTCCATTATCTCACAGATGAAATCGACTCGTTTAAGGAGAGCGGCAAGAAAGTTTTCGCCATTGGTGATTCTTACAGCCAGTCGCAATATCTACTCGCCGCCCACGCCGATGAAATTTATATGAATGATTATGGCAACATTACCCTCCTTGGTTACGGGCGGTATGGCATGTACTTGAAGTCATTCCTTGAGAAATTCAAAATCACGTCGCATGTCTTCCGTGTGGGAACATTCAAATCTGCGGTTGAACCTTACTTGCGTGATGACATGTCTCCTGAAGCCAAGGAAGCCAACGTTGCATATTTGAGCGTTCTCTGGCGGGAGTATGTCGAGGGCGCTGAAAAAGCTCGCGGCTTGGAGCAAGGGACAATCGAGAATTATGCAAATAATTTCGGTGACATCCTTCGCGGTGTTAACGGTGATATGAGCCAGGCCGCACTTGAGGCCGGGCTTGTCGATGGTCTCAAAACTCGCGCAGAGATGCAGAAATTCCTTAAGGACAAAATTGGCGCCGATGATGAAGACAAGTCATTCAAACAGGTGAGCTTCTACAGCTTTCTCGCCTCTATCGATAAGAAGAAAGATGGTGACAATCCTAATGTGGCTATTGTTACGGCTGCTGGCGTTATCGTCGATGGCGAAGCGCCGGTAGGCGTTGCTGCCGGTGGAGACACGGTTGCGCGTTTCTTGAAGCGCGCGCGCGAAGATGAAGATGTGAAAGCGGTTGTTTTGCGCGTCGATAGTCCTGGCGGTTCAGCATTTGCATCCAGCATCATTCGCGATGAAGTGTTGGCTCTTAAAAAAGCAGGCAAACCTGTCGTTGTTTCGATGGGCTCACTCGCCGCATCGGGTGGGTATTGGATCGCAGCAGATGCAGACGAGATTTGGGCGTCACCGACGACGATCACGGGCTCAATCGGGATTTTTGGGTATTTCACCACGTTCGAGAATACGGTTGCCGAAATTGGCGTGAGTACGGACGGTGTCGGAACAACCTCTCTTTCCCCATTGCTTGCGACCGGCATTGGTCCGTTGCCTGAAGCCGGGGCCGATGTCATTCAACAGTCAGTTGAAAATGGGTATGATCGTTTTCTCTCGATTGTTGGCAAAGGACGAAACCTGGATAAAGAGTATGTCGACTCGATTGCGCAAGGCCGCGTGTGGATTGGGGAGAAGGCTCTGGAATTGAAATTGGTCGATCATCTTGGCGATTTTGAAGACGCGATTGCCGCTGCGGCCAAACTTGCCGATCTCGAAGAATACGACACCGTTGAAATGATTGAAAAAGTCACGACGTGGGAGAGAATCTTCGGCAATATGTCCTCGCGCGCCATGAAAGTGTTCGGTGTCGAAGAACATGTGGCTCGCTCCCGCCAGCAAGGGCTACGCAGACTGGTGTCGGAAGCGAACCAAACCCTGAAACTCATTGAGCAATTCAATGATCCCAACGCCCTTTATGTGCGTTGTATGGCGTGCGATACGAAGTAAAGGCGTCGAAAATACTAAAAATTTGGACCGGCGCCGCCAAAAGCAGCGCCGGTTTTATTTATGGCTGATCTTATGAGTTACGCGGCGCGGCTTGAAACGCAGCAAGGTCGTGCGCTTCCTCCGGTCGAACGATGGGATCCTCCCTATTGCGGGGAGCTTGATCTCATCATCAGAGCGGATGGTGTTTGGATCCATGAAGGGACTCCGATCGGGCGCGCTCGGCTCGTGCGCCTCTTTTCAACCGTCTTAAAACGGGAAGGGGACCGCTTTTTTTTCGTGACGCCAGTGGAAAAACTTGGTGTCAGGGTTGAAGATGCGCCGTTCCTTGCCGTTTTGATGCGCATTGAGGGCTCTGGTTCGAATCAACGGCTGATTTTTACGACGAATGTCGGCGATGAAGTCATTGCGGGCCGCCATCATAAAATTGAGTTCCGCCAGAATCCTGAATCCAGCGAGGGCGCACCCTATATTATGGTGCGCGCGGGGCTGGAGGCAAAAGTGTCGCGGGCGGTGTTTTATGACCTTGTCGCGCTTGGAAAAACGCGAGAGATAGACGGCGTTGCGCAGTTCGGCGTTTGGTCTGATGGCGCATTTTTCCCGTTTGGGCTGGCGAGTACGGTTTTTAGTGAGGCGTAATTGATGACAATAACAAAAGGGCGCATTGAAAAGGCCCATGCCACTTTAGGCGGCGATTGGCGTGAACGTATCACCGAGAATTTGAAAAATGCCTCAGCGCAGCGCCTGCGTATGTTGTTTCATGAAATCAATCCTCACCTCGTTGGCGAAAAGGCATTTGAAAGTCGCTGGAGCAATGAACGTCGCGATGCCGCAGTCCTGGTGCCTATTATCGACAGGCGCGCCGGTCCGACGGTTCTTTTGACCGTGCGCTCGTCAGATATGCCGTCACATGCTGGACAAATCAGTTTTCCCGGTGGGCGCTTGCATGAGGATGACCCTTCTGCCGTTGCAGCCGCTTTGCGCGAGACGGAGGAGGAAGTAAACATTCCTACTGATGCCGTTGACGTGATTGGCGTCCTTGGCGTCCATGAGGGGGGAATAGGATATTCCGTGACTCCGGTAATCGGCATTGTTAACCCAAATGCGCCAATCAAAGCTTGCCCTCGCGAGGTAGCGGAGATATTTGAAGCGCCGCTCGCGCATTTCGTGAATCTTAATAATCACTACACAGAGGAGCGTGAACTCAAAGGCATAAAGTACAATATGTTCGCAGCTCCCTATGGCGATTATCATATTTGGGGACTCACTGCGGCTATCTTGCGTACAATAGCGGAAATGCTGCAGGAATGACGTTGCGGCCATCTCCGTTGTTTGCGCTGACGGACCAGCAGACGCCCTGCTTTTCATGGCTCGAAAAACCATTCCTGAAAAAAACGATTGCAGCGCTTGAATCCGTGCAGGCCGGCGCCGCATGTTTTGTTGGCGGGTGCGTGCGCGACAGCCTGGTCGGCGTGGAGCCAAAGGACTTCGATATTGCGACGCCGCTTGATCCGTCACAAGTCATGACTGCTTTGCGCGACGCCGGAATTCGCGCCGTCCCGACAGGGTTTGAGCATGGCACTGTGACTGCGGTTGCGGATCATACGGGAATTGAGATCACATCCTTGCGGGCGGATGTTTCAACTGATGGACGCCGCGCAACGGTCGTCTTCACGACGGACTGGGCGATTGACGCGCACCGCCGTGATTTTCGTCTGAATGCGATCTATCTGACACCCGATGGTCAGCTTTATAACCCGGTCGAAGGTCTTGAGGATTTAAGGGCGGGTCGCGTTCGTTTTATTGGTGATCCCAAGAAACGGATCGAAGAAGATTACTTACGAATTCTCCGCTTCTTCAGGTTTTCTGCGCGTTTTGCGAAAGGGTGCGATCAGAATGGGTTGGCGGCGTGTCGTGACCTAAAATCTGGCATCGAGCACCTTTCAGCGGAGCGCGTTGGTGATGAATTCTCCAAAATTCTATGCCTTACGGATGCGCCCACCGCGCTTAACCAAATGGTGGAAACAGGCGTGCTTGAAAAAATATGGCCCGCCGCGCCCACACTTAAGGTTCTATCGTCGTTGAAAAAACTTGCGCCGGACGCGCAGGCTCCATTGGGCCTTGCGGCGCTATTCGGCGCGGATGGGAAGGGTATTGATTCGCGATTGCGTCTTTCGAAGGTTGATACGAAGCTACGAAAACAGGCTCTTGACGGGGCGCGTCAGATCCGTGTCGATCTTACGGAACAAGAGGCGCGGGCGCTGATGTATCGCCTGGGTGTCGAAACCTATAAGGATGCTGTCCTTCTTGCGCAGGCGCGTTCAAGTGATGACTTTGCTTGGGAAAAACTGCGGATGCTGCCGCAACGATTTACGCCGCCGACTTTCGAGCTATCGGGCAAGGATATTATTGCCAGAGGGATCAAGCCAGGGCCGCAGGTCGCCAAACTTCTCAACACCGTCGAAGAAGACTGGATAGGCGAAGACTTTCCGCCATCGCCTAGAGCGGTGGAAATTCTCTGCGCTCGAATCGCTGATATGGGAAGCGATTGATGGGCTGATGCGCCAACAGTCAATCAGTTGTCACTGAGGCGCGAAGTGATTTCATTCACACGGCTCGTCGCAGCATCAATGACCCGGCTTGCGCCGCCTTCGGTTTGCGAATCGAGGGCTTTGGCGGACTTTTCCATTTCAGCGCATCGCGTTCGAGCCTCGAACAGCTCGTCGCACACTGTGAGTGCAGACAGTAACATCAGCCGCGCATCGCCAATTTCGCCGAGTTCCTCAACGAGATGTCCGACATGTCGATCAAAAAACCCGGCCAATTGTTGGAGACGCTGCTCTTGACCATCATCACAGGTCACCTTGTAGATCCGGTTGTTGATCTGAATATCAACCTGCGCCATCGGATCCCTCCGAATTAGAGAATTTATCTGCGTCCAAGAGCGATTGAATATCCCCGATCATCCTGGAAATTTCGCGTGAGGCGTCGCTTGCATGGGCCCTTGCGGCGCGCGCCTGGCGTCGCGCGGCATCGACGTTCTCGCTATGGCCGGTGCTCTCGACGTGTTTTTCATCAAGTTTGGCCTCAAGCGCATCAAGCGCATCGGCTAGGTTCTGGACAGAGGATTCAAGTATGGACATAAGCGCCAAGGGTGATTTAGCTGATCTTTGAATTTGACCCTGCTCGAGACATCTGTCCAGACGGTGTCTTCAACCATCTGCAGGTCTTGACCCCTCATGCCCGCTCGTTGCATGAAACGGCCATTCTCGAATCCCCGCTGAAACTTTGTCTTTTTGAGGAATGTCATGACGGACGCCGCCCAATCCGGCGCAACGGCTCAAGATGCGGCTTTGTTCCCTGATAAAAACGCCATGGCCAACGCCATTCGTGCGCTCACCATGGATGCTGTGGAAAAAGCAAATTCCGGCCATCCCGGCATGCCAATGGGCATGGCGGATGTTGCGACGGTCTTGTTTACGCAACATTTGAAGTTCGATGCGCTTGCTCCTGACTGGCCCGATCGGGATCGGTTCGTTTTGTCGGCCGGCCATGGCTCGATGCTGCTTTATTCTCTGACCTATCTTCTCGGTTATGAAGGCATGACACTGGAGGACCTCAAGCATTTTCGGCAGCTGGGCGCCAAGACTGCCGGTCATCCTGAGTATGGTCACGCTCCGGCGGTGGAGACGACGACCGGTCCGCTCGGGCAGGGGCTGGCGAATGCCGTGGGCATGGCGATTGCAGAGGCGCATCTCTCAGCGCGTTTCGGCGATGAGCTGGTTGATCACCACACTTATGCAATCGCCGGCGATGGTTGCCTGATGGAGGGGATCAGTCAGGAAGCAATCGCTCTGGCTGGTCATTTGAAGCTTCGTAAACTGATTGTTCTTTTTGACGATAACGGCATCTCGATTGACGGACCGCTATCGCTCACAGATTCAACGGACCAACTGGCCCGTTTCGAAGCGTCGGGTTGGGTGGCGATGCGTGTCGACGGTCATGATCAGGACGCAATCTCGCGCGCCATCGAAAAAGCGCGTCACTCGGATCGGCCGACATTAATCGCCTGTCGAACTGTCATTGGCAGGGGCGCCCCATCGAAGCAGGGAAAATCTTCGTCTCATGGTTCGCCTTTGGGCGCTGATGAAATTACCGGCGCCCGTGAGGCGTTGGGCTGGCCGCATGGTCCGTTTGAGATCCCTGACGAGATTTTGAATGCCTGGCGCAAAGCAGGCGCGCGTGGCGGCGAAACCCATGACGCCTGGCGCAGCCGCCTCTCGTGTGCGACGGAGGCTGATGCGTTCAACGCGGCGCTTGCTGGCGATTACGCTGAAGTGCTGGATATTGCACTGGGCGCCTATAAGAAGAAACTTGCCGCGGAGCCGCCGAAAGTGGCTTCGCGCAAATCATCCGAAATGGTGCTGGAAGTCATTAACGCTGCTATTCCTGAGACAATTGGCGGCTCAGCCGATTTGACCGGATCGAACAACACAAAAACCAAAAACCTGAATATTCTGTCTGCGGAAAACTATGGCGGGCGCTATATTTATTACGGCATACGTGAGCACGCCATGGCGGCGGCGATGAACGGCATGGCTCTGCATGGCGGCGTGATTCCCTATGGCGGTACGTTTCTGGTTTTCACCGATTACTGCCGCCCATCGATCAGGCTTGCTGCTCTAATGGGTATTCGCGTCGTCTATGTGATGACTCATGACTCCATCGGGCTTGGTGAAGACGGACCGACCCACCAGCCTGTAGAACAGCTCGCAGCGCTTCGCGTTATTCCGGGGCTGAATGTTTTTCGCCCAGCCGATGCGATTGAAACTGCAGAGTGCTGGCAGCATGCGCTTAGTGAAAAATCCCGCCCGAGTGTGATTGCATTGACCCGTCAAAGTCTCGCTCCTTTGCGTCTTTCGCATGTCGATGAGAATTTGTGTGCGCGCGGCGCCTATGTGTTGGCGGACGAGCTGGATTACGTCGCAACCCTGATTGCGACTGGGTCTGAGGTTGGCATCGCGATGGAAGCCAAGGTCGCGCTTGAAGCGCGCGGCGTTCCGGTCCGGGTTGTTTCCGCGCCGTCCTTTGAACTTTTTGCGGGCCAGTCGGCCGCGTATCAGGCGAGCGTACTTGGCGATAGGCCGCGAGTTGGCGTTGAAGCCGCAGTCCACCAATGTTGGGATCTGTTTTTGCGCCCGGAAGACAAGTTTATCGGGATGACAGGTTTTGGCGCTTCCGCTCCGGCCGGGGCGCTATATGAACACTTTGGTATCACGGCGACGGCGATTACCGATACAGTAACGTCACTCATCAGCTAGGAGACTTCGATGACTTTAAGAGTTGCAATCAACGGCTTTGGCCGCATCGGGCGCCTGGCGCTTCGTTCGATTATCGAAAATGACCGCACTGGCGTCGACGTCGTCGCGATCAATGATCTTGGGCCGGTCGAAACAAATGCGCACCTCATGCAATATGACTCCGTTCACGGACGTTTTCCTGAGTGTGTCAAGGTTGTGGATCAGTCGCTCGACGCCGGTCGCGGACCGATCAAGGTTCTGGCCGAACGCGACCCGACGAAATTACCATGGGGGGATCTCGGCGTCGATATCGTTTTTGAGTGCACCGGCATCTTCGCTGATAAGGAAAAAGCTTCGGCGCATCTTCAGGCTGGCGCGAAACGGGTCCTCATTTCAGCGCCTGCGTCAGGCGCTGATAAAACCATCGTGTTTGGCGTGAATCACGACGTGTTGTCAGGCGACGACATCGTTGTCTCTAACGCGTCGTGTACAACGAATTGCCTCGCGCCTGTCGCCAAAGTGATCAATGATGCGGTTGGAATTGAGCGCGGTTATATGACGACTGTGCACAGCTATACTGGTGATCAACCGACTCTGGATACAATGCATAAGGATCTTTACCGCGCTCGCGGCGCTGCGACTTCAATGATTCCAACGTCGACCGGAGCAGCGCGTGCGGTTGGGCTGGTTCTACCGGAACTGAAAGGCAAGCTTGATGGTTCCGCGATCCGTGTGCCGACACCCAATGTTTCGATGATCGATCTTGTTTTGACCCCGATGCGCGACACAACGGTGGAAGAAATTAACGCCGCCATTATCGAAGCTGCCGATGGGCCGATGAAGGGCGTTCTCGCCTATACAGACAGACCACTCGTGTCTTGCGATTTTAATCATGATGCGCACTCGTCGAGCTTCGCATTGCCTCAAACCCAGGTGCTTGAAGGTCGCCTTGTTCGCGTCCTTTCCTGGTATGACAATGAGTGGGGTTTCGCCACACGTATGACCGACACAGCGCTTGAAATGGGTAAGTATTTCTAGGCGGACGATATGACACCCTACCGAACCCTTGATGATCTCGACGTCGCTGAAAAGCGCGTTTTTGTACGTGTCGATTTCAATGTTCCCATGAAGGATGGGGCGGTTGCCGACGCAACGCGGATCGAACGCGCCTTGCCGACCATCGAGGAGCTTTCCAAGAAAGGCGCGAAGGTTATTTTGCTGTCCCATTACGGACGACCAAAGGGCGCCCCGCATCCGGAAATGTCACTAAAGCCGGTGGTGAAAGTCCTTGGAAATTTGCTGGGTGGGCCAGTCGATTTTGCTGAAGACTGTATTGGAGAAAAAGCATCGGCCGCGATTAAGCAGATGATTGAAGGCGATGTGCTTGTTCTTGAAAACACGCGCTTTCACGCTGGCGAGGAACAAAATGACCCCGTCTTTGTTGCAGCCCTTGCTGAGAATGCCGATCTTTATGTGAATGATGCGTTTTCTGCAGCCCACCGCGCTCATGCTTCAACCGAGGGGCTGGCGCGCGTCCTGCCGTCAGCGGCCGGTCGGGCAATGGAACATGAGCTTGATTATCTGACTGCCGCATTGGCCAATCCTGAACGACCAATGATGGCTGTCATTGGCGGCGCCAAGATTTCGACCAAGATTGAATTGCTGCTCAATCTCGTCGCCAAGGCGGATATTCTCGTGGTCGGCGGTGGCATGGCGAATACGTTCTTGTTTGCGAAGGGCGCCGCGATTGGTAAGTCGCTGTGCGAACCGGACCTGGCCTCGACGGCGCTTGAGATTATGGATCAGGCGGTGAAAACCGGTTGTGAAATCATTCTGCCGATCGACGTGGTCGTCGCGAAAGAGTTTCAAGCCGGCACTGCTAGTGAAGTCGTCGGTTTTGCAGACGTTGGCGCCGATGACATGATCCTCGATCTGGGTCCCGAGAGCGTCGATCACATTGCAGCAAAGATCGAGTCGGCCCGGACAGTTGTTTGGAACGGGCCGCTCGGCGCCTTTGAAGTTCAGCCCTTCGACACGGCGACGGTGGAAGCGGCGCGATTCGCTGCGCGGCGCGTGACGGAAGCCGGGCTTGTGGTTGTTGCGGGCGGCGGCGATACGGTCGCGGCCTTGAACCATGCCGGCGTGATGAAGGATTTCACCTATGTATCGACCGCGGGCGGGGCTTTTCTGGAATGGCTAGAGGGTAAAGAATTGCCAGGCGTAAAAGCGCTGGAAACGTAAAACGCTTGTAATTGAACCGAATTGGGGAATGGGAAATTAAGATGGATCTCAACGAACTTAACAAAATAGCGATGGCCATGGTCGCCCCGGGCAAGGGCATTCTTGCAGCGGATGAATCTTCAGGCACCATTAAGAAACGGTTTGATTCTATCGGCGTGGACTCCACTGAGACAAGCCGCCGCGATTATCGTGAAATGCTGTTTCGAACGGACGAGGCGATGCGCCAGCATATCTCCGGTGTGATCCTGTTCGATGAAACGATCCGCCAAAGCGCTGCTGACGGCGCGCCGCTCACTCGGCTCATTCAAGACGCTGGCGCCATTCCCGGCATCAAAGTGGATATGGGTGCGAAAGATCTTGCGGGCGCACCCGGTGAAAAAGTAACCGAAGGCCTGGACGGGCTGCGGGAACGACTTGAGGAATATCATGAATTGGGCGCGCGCTTCGCGAAGTGGCGCGCTGTGATTGATATCGCTGATGACGAAATTCCATCCGGATACTGTATTTCTACGAATGTCCATGCATTGGCGCGATATGCTGCGCTTTGCCAGGAAGTGGGCATCGTGCCGATTGTTGAACCGGAGGTATTGATGGACGGCGATCATGATATCGATCGGTGCTACGACGTCACAGAGTTCACCTTGAAGTCACTTTTTGATGAACTTTATGCTCAAGACGTTGCGTTGGAAGGAACCATTCTGAAGCCGAATATGGTCATCGCCGGCAAGAAGTGCGCGACACAAGCAGACGTCGATGAAGTTGCTGAGAAGACGGTCAAATGCTTCCGCGCCAGCGTGCCTGCTTCTCTGCCGGGCATCGTATTTCTTTCCGGCGGTCAGTCTGATGAGGCGGCAACGGCGCATCTCAACGCAATCAATGCTGGCTTTAAAGAAAAAATGCCCTGGGCGGTTTCTTTCTCTTACGGCCGTGCGCTTCAGGCGGCGCCATTAAAAGCGTGGCAAGGCAAAGCGGAAAATGTTGCGGCGGCGCAGGCCGCATTCGCGCATCGCGCCCGTATGAACAGTCTCGCTCAACTGGGGGACTGGGATGAAGGGTTGGAACAAGTATCATAATCCGGTCGGAAGAAACCCGTCGAGGCGGAAACCCTCCTCCGTACCCTTGAAACTCGGCTATTGGCTCTTAAATGAATATGCGGTAAACTAATCAGTGTAATCCTGTAACATCAAGGCATCAGGAATGATTGACCGCGCCGCCGGCCTCATACCATCGCAAGACCAACCAGCCGAGGTTGCGGAATGGTTCAACTTGTATCCGATTCCGGTTTCGCCGCCGTTACGCCCACTCCATGCGCTTATTTCCGTCTTCCGATTAATCCGTAATAAAGAAGATACACGACAGGTTTTTGAGGTTGTTTCGTCCCTCGCCGGTAAGTCCGGACGACGTTTATTCAAACGATTTGTTTCCACGCCCTATGGGCGGCGTGTCGCCGAGAAAAACGTAAAGCTCGAAAACATCCTCGATGATTGGGATGCATTACGTGAGTTGCCTGACGGCAGCGTCGGGCGCGCCTATCTCCATTTTATGGAAAGTGAAGGGCTCACGGCAGGCGGACTTATCAGTGCGGCAAATGAGGCGGGCATCGACTTCGAAGGCAAAACCGACTTCGAAGCCTTTCATCAGATGTTCCTGCATATCGATATCAGTCACGATCTCTGGCATGTGCTCACCGGATATGGTCGCGATGCATTGGGGGAGGCGTGTGTTCTGGCGTTCACCCGGACACAAACACGCAATCCCGGTTTTCGATTGATCATTTTTGTCGGCGCCCTGGCGTTTAAAACTGAACATGTCATGCAGCCATTCTGGCGGGCTATCGATGAAGGCGTGCGCATGGGCAAGGGCGCCGAATGGGTTCTCGGTTACGATGTGGAAGATCTTCTCAAGCTTCCTCTCGATGAAGCGCGCCGTAAGCTGAAGATCAACGAGCCGCGCGTCTATCACTCGATCCCTGACGATGTGAAGAAAACCCTCTTGAAACCGAGGATAAACAAGACTCAGGCGCAGCGCGATCATGCACGAGAGCTGGCGACGTAATCAAAACGGACGGTGACGACCGCACGACATGCCCGGTTTATGGATGTGTATAGATCGCGTCGAAGGTCGTTCGCCAAATTGCGCCCCCATCGGTTGAAATTTCGATCAGCTGTCTCACTTCGCCATTGTCATGCGCACGACAGGACGGCAGGCCTTGCGCGAACACTGGTGTTGAAAGTAGGCAGCAGGCGCACGCTGCAAAAATAATTTAAACTTCACTGGCGGCTCCTCGCTATCGGCACGGCGGCGGCTTATACAGGCGACCTTATGACGGACACATGCAGACTTTATCTGATCTCACCACCAAAAATTCAAAATTACCAAGAGTTTTCGGAACTGTTTCGGTGTGCCCTTGGTGCGGGTGATGTGGCGTGCATGCAGTTGCGTCTGAAAACGGAGAGCGGCGCCGCCGTTCCCGATAATGATGTGCTACGCGCTTCGGAAATGCTTCTGCCCATTGCGCGGGCGCATGATGTTGCGTTTTTGATCAATGACCGGCCGGATTTGGCCCTTCAAGCTGGCGCTGATGGCGTGCATGTGGGGCAAAACGATGTTTCTTACAGCGAAGCCCGCGCTGCATTAGGGCCGGATGCAACGGTTGGCGTCACCTGTCACAATTCTAAGGACCTTGCGGTGGCGGCGAGTGAGGCGGGCGCCGATTATGTCGCCTTTGGGGCTTTCTTTCACACAAATACGAAAGAGACGTCTTCGCGCGCCGATCCTGGGTTATTGGAGTGGTGGCGCTACGCAACAACTGTCCCAAGCGTCGCGATTGGGGGCATAACGTCGGAAAATTGCGGCGATATTGTCCGTGCGGGGGCAGATTTTATCGCCGTCTCTTCAAGCGTCTGGAATGACCTTGCGGGACCTGCGTCGGCTGTGAAGGCCTTGAATGCTGCGATTGCTGCTGCCTGAATCCGGATCTGAAAAAGTCGAAACCTGTTTTTCACAAAATCATGCGAAAACAAATACGAGTGCAAAATGCGATAAACTGAAATCGGTATTTTGCTCCAGGTGTTGATGCAGAATGGTGGGTGGCGTGGGCTGCCAGCTTTGCTAATCTGCAGGGACGATTCTTTGAGGCGATACAATGTTGATGTGCAGGTTAATCCTACCCGCCTTAATTCTTTTCGTTGCTCTCCTCGGGGCTTCCCTCGGGGCTTCGGCGTTGGCGCAAGGGGGCGAACCGAGCATCCTGGAACGTGCCATCGAACAAGTTATTGCGGGCGATCATAAACAGGCGCGGATCATTATCACCCCCCTTGCCGAATCTGGCGATCCCGACGCCCAGCATCTCCTCGGTTATCTTTATGAGAACGGCCTTGGCGGGCCGACAGATGTTGAAACCGCGATCGCCCTATATGTGAAGGCTGCGATCGGTGGTCAGGCTGACGCGCAATTTGCACTGGGTGAGCTTGCGTCTTCCAATGATGATGTCACACGCGATTATAAACGGGCGGCCGGCTGGTACGAACTCGCCGCGGAACAAAATCACCCTCGCGCGCAACTTCGTCTCGGCGTGATGTATGCACAAGGCTTAGGCGTTGAGCTGAACAGGACACGGGCTTTTGAGCTGTTTGAACAGGCTGCGGCGCTCGGTGAGCCGAATGGGCAATATAATTTGGGTTTGGCGTATTTGACTGGTGATCATCGTAAGCTCGATTACAAAAAGGCGTCTGAACTCTTCCTGAAAGCCGCCGAGCAAGGTCATTCCGACGCGCAATATAATTTGGCTTTGTTGTTTGATTCCGACCTCGCCGGAGACCCGGATCCTGAGCAAACGATTTATTGGATGACCGAGGCGGCTCAAGGGGGGCTTGCCCAAGCCTATGTCGCGCTGGGGCTGTTGATGCATGAAGGACGCGGTGAGGTCCAATCGGATTCGGTCGCTGCAGACTGGTTTGAAAAAGCCGCCGCAGCAGGCGAGCCGCAGGGGCAGTTCCTTTTTGCCGTGTCGCTGGTTGAAGGTGTTGGCCGCGAAAAGAATCCTCACGAAGCACTTTTGTGGCTGGAGCGTGTGCTCGCCAATCCTGATGGGCTCGATCCTCAGACGAAGGCCAATGCCGTCGAGCTCCGTGACCGACTCGCGCTGGCGAATAAAAGTTCGACTCTGCGCCCCTAAAGCGCTGTACAAATCGAATTCTTCAGTTCCTGTTTCGTTCCAATCACCCTATGGTGGCGCCATGAGCGCAGTGATTCGCATATTGGGCATTGATCCGGGGTCGTCAGCGACCGGTTGGGGCGTCGTTGATCGGGACGGCGCACGGCTCTCTTTTGTCGGGGCAGGCGTTGTGCGACCGCCGCGCAATACAAATCGTGCGGCACGGCTGGTTTTTATTTTTGAGGCGCTTCGATCGGTTATCGCTGATTTGCGGCCTGTTGAGGCGGCGGTAGAGGAAACGTTTGTGAACGCCAATCCGCGCGATGCGCTGGTGTTGGGGCAGGCGCGCGGCGTCGCGATGCTGGCGCCAGCCCTGTCGCATATGCTGGTTGCTGAATACGCCGCCAATACCGTGAAAAAATCAGTGGTTGGGCGCGGTCATGCCGACAAGACGCAAGTGCAGTCGATGGTGCGAGTGTTGTTGCCCGCTGCTGGTGTGCAGAAAGCAGATGCAGCGGATGCGCTCGCCGTGGCCATTTGTCATGCTCACCATATGGATATGCGACGACTGGAGGCGGCGGGATGATCGGACGCTTAAGAGGAACCATTGCGGCGCTGGGCGAAGAAACTGCGCTGATCGATGTCGGCGGTGTTGGTTATGAAATCCATGCGGCGTCGCGGACCCTTCAGCGGCTGGGGATTGGCGAAGCCGCGACGTTATCGATTGAAACTCTGGTGCGCGAAGATTTGATCCGGCTTTATGCTTTCGAGAGTGAAGCAGAACGTCAAAGTTTCCGGCTGCTGCAAAGCGTCCAGGGTGTCGGCGCGCGCAGTGCGCTGAGCATTTTACAGATCCTGCCGCCCACTGATCTTTATGACGCCATCGCTGCGGAGGATGTGGCGGCGCTTTCCCGGGCCCACGGTGTTGGCAAAAAAATCGCCCAGCGTATCGCGACCGAACTTCAGTCGAAACTGGGCGCACTTGCCGGCGGCGGCGGCGCAGGCTTTACGGTTGCTGCCCGTCAGAATGTTGGCGCCAATGGGCGGGAGGGTGAAAATAACGCCCGTTCGGACGCGGTATCGGCGCTCGCGCATCTCGGTTATGAGGGTGTTGAGGCGCGTCGCGCCGTTGCCGCTGTATCGACGACAGTGGGCGATGACGCCAGCGTTCAGGGCTTGATCAAAGCGGCGTTGAAGGAATTAGCGCCGGTGTAATGACGTATACGGAGAAATGAAACCTTGAGATTGAGGTTAGATACGGCGCTATCCCCTCTCCCCATCGGGGAGAGGGGAATCGTATGTGAGCGCTTTATAATTGGACCGCGGCGCTTGCCACGCGCTCTGGCCTGTTCCCTCTCCCGCTGGCGGGAGAGGGTTAGGGTGAGGGTGGACAGCGCTGCAACATGGCGGAGAGTCGGTTCAGCTTCGCGCGGTGTGTCACCCTCACCCCCAACCCCTCTCCCGCCAGCGGGAGAGGGGAGAATCCCGCGCGGCAAGTTCGACTCAGAACGCAAGCCGAATGCTATTTGCGATTGCCCTGCCTCTCTCTCGCTGGTTAGAGGCCGGGGGGAGAGGGCGGTCATGCGCGCAGCAGGCGAGCCGTCACAATGAAGCCGCGCAAAAACATCAATCGCGCTCGCAGCCTTCGAAAGAACACGAATGCGCCCGAAGAGATAGCATGGGAGGCGTTGCGTACTTTCCGCCGACTTGGATATCCGGTTCGCCGCCAGCATCCCATCGGGCGTTTCATCGTCGACTTCGCAATCGTCAAACGGAAACTTGCCATCGAGATTGACGGTGGAATCCACGACCTGCCGTCGGTTGCGAAAACGGACGACATTCGCGAGAAAGAGATTAATGAAAAAGGCTGGCGTGTTTTGCACGTGCCGGCCGAGGCCGCCATGAGTCGGGATCATCTCACGGCGCTGGTACAGAAAGAGCTTGGGCTTTGATGCAGCAGGCGCACCCTCACCCCCGACCCCTCTCCCGCCAGCGGGAGAGGGGCGCGCATGCGGTTTGCGGAGGCGGTAATGGCTGAACCTGCATACACCGACGACCGCCTGATTGACGGCGCGCCAAAACGCGAGGACGCCGATGTGGCGCTGCGCCCCAAGCGCCTCGATGATTTCATCGGCCAGCCTCAGGCGAAAGATAATCTGCGAATTTTTGTCGGGGCGGCGCGCAAGCGCGGCGAGGCGCTCGATCATGTTCTGTTTCACGGCCCGCCCGGCCTGGGTAAGACGACGCTGGCGCATATCGTCGCCAATGAGTTGGAAGTGAATTTCCGCGCCACCTCCGGCCCGGTGATCACCAAGCCCGGCGATCTCGCGGCGCTGCTGACAAATCTCGAAGCGGGCGATGTACTGTTCATCGACGAAATTCACCGCCTCAACCCGGCGGTTGAGGAAGTGCTCTATCCGGCGATGGAAGATTACGCCCTCGATCTGATGATCGGCGAGGGGCCGTCGGCGCGTTCGGTCCGCATAGACTTGCCGCATTTTACACTGATCGGCGCGACGACGCGCTCAGGGCTGTTGGCGAAACCCTTGCTTGATCGGTTCGGCATTCCGATCCGGTTAGATTTTTACAGCCATGAAGATTTACAGGCGATCGTGCGGCGCGGGGCCGACAAGCTTGGCGCGGCGATGTCTGACGATGGCGCCATGGAGATTGCGCGCCGCGCCCGCGGCACACCCCGCGTCGCCGGGCGGTTGATGCGCCGGGTGCGTGATGTGGCGACGGTTGAAGGGGCGGTGCTGATTGATCTCAATGTTGCTGATCGTGCGCTGAAACGGTTGGAAATCGATGGGCTTGGCCTTGATCCTCTCGACCGGCGTTATCTTCGTCTGATTGCGGAACATTTTGGCGGCGGCCCGGTTGGCGTTGAAACCCTGGCCGCCTCTCTGGCGGAAGCGCGCGATGCGGTTGAAGATGTGGTCGAGCCGTTCTTGATGCAGCAGGGCCTTATTCAGCGCACCCCGCGCGGACGGGTGCTCTCGGCCAGCGCCTGGGGTCATTTGGGACTTGCCGCGCCGAAGGAGACAGCGGGCGATTTGTTTGGGAAATAACCCCGCCCCTCCGCCATCCCCGGGCGGACAATGGGCTTGAATTTATAACAATCTATGCTATCTAATGATAAAGATTGTTATTATTGGGCAAGCATCATGAATATCTCCCTCACCCCGACCCTTGAGAAAATGATTCGCAAAAAGGTCGACAGCGGTCTTTACAACAATTCGAGCGAAGTGATCCGCGAGGCGCTGCGGCTGATGAACACGCATGAGCAGCTTCTGTTTGAGGAAAAACGCGACCGGTTGCGGGCTTATCTGAAAGAGGGGCTTGCATCGATCGAGCGCGGCGAAGGCGTCGAGCTTGAAGACGCTGCTGCGATCGACCGTTTCTTCGCCGGCGTCCGCCGCGCCAAATGAAACGGCTTGTCCTTGCCGCGCGCATTACGGACGAGATGGGCGAAATTTATCAGTATACGCTGAAAACATTTGGCGCGGCGCAGGCCGGGCGCTATCTTGACGAGATCAATGCGGCGTTCAGACGCATTCAGGAGAATGAAGCAATCGGGTGCGAACGCGATGATGTTCTTGAGGGTTTTCGAAGCATTGCCGTCGGCGGGCACGTCATTTTTTATCGAGTTTCAAACCTTATCGAGATCGTCGGTGTTCCGCATCGCAGACGCGACATTGGCCGATACTTCGCTTCGTGCAAGGATGAGTGAGATCGAATGACGCAACCCTTCACCCACCCCGTCCGGATTTATTACGAAGACACCGATTTCTCGGGCGCGGTTTATCATGCCGCTTATTTGAAATTCTTTGAACGTGGCCGCACCGAGGCGCTTCGTGAATGCGGCGTTTCGCATACGGAGCTCTTGGCTCGGGGAGAGCCGCTCGCCTTCGCGGTGCGTAAAATGGCGGTCGAATGGATCGTACCGGCGCGGATCGACGATCTGCTGACGGTGAAGACGCGCTTTCTGGCGGCGCGCGGCGCGCGCCTGGCGCTCGAGCAGGAAATCTGGCGCGAGGATGCGCTGATCGCCCGCGCCGATGTTGAGGCGGTTTGCATTTCGCTCGACGGCCGCCCTCGCAGGGTTCCCCGCGACATTGTCGAGCGATTCACAGTTTAAAAATTGATCCACGCCTTGTGATAATCATATTAAACTTTGGCAAATGTCGTCATTCAGTTGGTCCTCGGTCAATGAATTGCCTAATTTCCACGTGATAGGGGATTAAACAGTCGGCCTATCGATGGTAACGATGAGCAAGCCTTCGCGCGGGCGTATCGCGCGAGACCGGTCGTTTGCGCTTATTTTGGCGTGTCAGTTTAGTCCGGTCCTGATTTTAGGACCGATTCAGGGGATACAACATCGATGGAAACAGAAATCGCAGCAGGCGCGATAGGGGGCGATTTCAGCCTTTTTAGCTTATTCTTGCGCGCCGACCCTGTGGTGAAGACCGTGATGGGAATCCTCGGGCTGGCGTCGGTCTGGTCATGGGCGATCATCTTCGACAAGTCACTTGTGTTCGGTCGACTGAAGCGCAAATCAACGCGGTTTGAAGACCAATTCTGGTCGGGCAGGCCGCTTGATGAGCTCTACCGCAAGATCGGCGATAAGGCGGATCATCCCATGGCGCGGGCCTTTGTTGCGGCGATGGAAGAATGGTTGCGCACGAAGGATACAGGGCGCAGCGATGCGTTCGTTGTCGGCTCCAAGGAGCGCATTGAGAAACTCTTGAACGTTTCGGTTTCCCGTGAGCTGGAAAAAACAGAACGCAATCTTGGCTTTCTGGCGACTGTCGGTTCGGCGGCGCCGTTCATCGGCCTTCTTGGGACGGTGTGGGGCATCATGAATGCGTTCCAGGCGATTGCACTGACCAAAGATACAAACCTCGCAGTCGTGGCGCCCGGTATCGCAGAGGCGCTTTTTGCCACCGCACTTGGTCTGCTCGCTGCGATCCCCGCTGTTGTCGGGTATAATCGCTATTCGGCCGCGTTGAATTCCTTCGCGGTTCGTCTTCAGGGTTTTGCTGACGAATTCTCCGCAATCTTATCACGTCAGATTGATGAGAGGACGAAATAATGGGGATCAACACAGGCGGTGGGCGCCATCGTCCAGGCAGACCTCAGCCATTGTCTGAAATCAATGTGACGCCGATGGTCGATGTGATGCTGGTTTTGCTGATTGTGTTCATGGTCGCGGCGCCGCTGCTGACGGTCGGCGTCAATGTCGATTTGCCGGAAACTGAGGCCGATCCTATTCAGGATCAGGGCGAACCGTTGACTGTTACGATTTCAGCCGATGGATTGATCTATGTGCAAGAAACCGTTGTCGAAATTGATAATCTTGTGCCGCATCTCGAAGCAATCGCAACCGCGGGTTACGATCAGCGGATATTTATTCGCGGCGATCAAACCCGGTCTTATGGCGATGTTGTGAAGGTAATGGGGCGGATCAACGCCGCCGGATTTCGTCACATCGGACTCGTTACTGATCCCGTTATAGATCCTAAGTTGAATTAGTCGCCCGGGAGGGCCGAGGGGACCCATGCGTTTCGGCATTTTCGTTTCCCTTCTTGCCCACCTTGCATTGGCGGGGTTGGCGCTGTTTTCGCTGCCTGAAGGGTGGCGGCCTGACCTGCAAGTCGAGCCCTACGTGCCGATTGAGTTAATCGCCGAGGCGGAGCTGGCCAAGAAAACGAGTGTGCCCGCCGCTCAAATTGAGCCTATTGAAGACATTCTACCAGAGCCTGCGCCGGAGCCAGAGCCAGAGCCCATCATCGAAGAACTGGCTCCAGCGCCCGAGCCAGTAATCGAGGAAAAAATCCCCGAGCCGGAGCCGGAACCAGCGCCAGTAAAACTGGAACCGGAACTTCCGAAGGAAACGCCAAAAATCAGGCCGAAAAAGGCGGAAAATAACGACCTCGATCTCGATGCGTTATCGGCGCTTGTCGATAAGTCTAAAGATGACTCGTCCCAATCCAAGGCGCCGCGCGAAACCGCATCCGACGCCGTTAATGTGGCGCAACGAGATCGCGCGGCCATTGGCGCCGGAGATCGTTTGACGGCAAGTGATTACGCAAAACTGCAGGCGGCCATGTTCAAATGTTGGACACCGCCAGTCGGCGCACCGGATGCAGAAAAGCTGAAAGTGCTCATCGAAATACGGTTGAGTCGGGATGGAACGCTCGATGGTCAGCCACGGGTCTTGAATTCCACAGCCATTGCGCTCTCCGGCAATCAATTTTGGAAAACAGCCGAACAAGCAGCCTTGCGTGCCGTAATTTCGTGCCAACCTTATGATTTTCTCTCTCAGGATCGATATGAGTCCTGGCATGAGCTTGAAATGAATTTCGACATGAGCGCCATGGTTGGACGTTAATGGCTAAGAGCAGAGAAGCGAGAATGAGACGATGAATAAGACAATCAAGTTCCTACTGGCGGTCATGGTGATCGTTGTCGCACACCCCGCAGCGGCGCGGGTTCGGGTCGATATTACGAAGGGGAATATTGACCCGATGCCAATCGCGGCGCCGGATTTCCTGGGCCGTACTGAAGTGTCAACGGGGCTCGCGCGCGATATCACCGGCGTCTTAATGGCTGATCTTGATCGCTCGGGTTTATTTTCCGTCATTGATCAGCGCGCCTATATCGAGCGCCCTGAAGGGGTCAACGTTCGTCCGCGCTTTGCGGACTGGCGGATTATCAACGCTCAAGTCCTGGTCATTGGTGAAGTAGACCAGCTTCCTGACGGGCGCGTTCAGGTTTCAACGCGCATCTGGGATGTTTACGCTGATGAACAACTCGGCGCTGTCGCTTTTAAGACGCCTGCAGATAATTGGCGCCGAGCGGCCCATAAAGTGGCGGATTTCGTTTACAAATCACTGACCGGGGAAGACGGATATTTTGATACGCGTGTCGTATTCGTTCATGAAACAGGTCCGAAGGAAGATCGCGTCAAACGGTTGATGATCATGGATCAGGACGGGGCGAACCCCGTTCCGCTAACGGATGGCCTTGATTATAAAGTGCTGACTCCGCGATTTTCGCCGACCCAACAGCAAATTACCTACATGGCGCTTTTCGATAATCGTCCGGGTCAGGTTTATCTTTTTAATATAGAAACCGGTGAGCAAGAACAACTTGGCACCTTCCGCGGCATGACTTTCGCACCGCGATTCTCGCCCGATGGCACGAACGTGATTATGAGTATGGCGCGGGGGGGGAACTCTGATGTTTTTGCGATGGAACTTGCGACCCGGCGATTGACACGACTCACCGACAATCCGGCGATCGATACGTCACCGACAATGTCGCCAGACGGTAAGCGAGTCGGATTCACGTCCGACCGCGGCGGCACTCAGCAGATTTATGTGATGAATGCTGATGGCTCGAACCAGCGGCGGATCACTTTCGGCGAGGGGCGATATCAAACGCCGGTCTGGAGTCCGCGTGGCGATTTGATCGCGTTTACGCGTCAATATCAGGGCCGGTTTTATATTGGCGTGATCCGACCGGACGGTACGGGCGAACGACTTCTGACAGAAAGTTTTCTCGACGAAGGGCCGACCTGGTCGCCAAATGGCAGAGTTCTTATGTTTTTTCGTGAAACCCCCACCCGCCATGACGGTACCGGCGGATCAAGCGTGTTGTGGTCCGTCGACCTGACAGGTCACAATTTGCGACGCGTGCGAACGCCTGCGAACGCCTCAGACCCAGCATGGTCACCACTTTTGCCCTAAAAAACGGAGAGTAAACGAAATTTCATTTCCCGTCCGGAATGGGTGTCCTTGATTGCGGGCGCGTACCTCGCTACCCTTCACCTGTTGGTTAAACTTTTTAGTTAGACCGACATTCTATAGAAATGTTGCGGTCCTAATGTTTTTACAACGATGGGCACGTGACACGAGGCGTATGTGCTGTAGGATTTATGAGGGGCTAATAGCGGGGGCGTGCTCGCGAATACCCAAGAACGGCTAGTTGGAGCATTAAAATCATGACAGGAAACAAATTGCTAAAAATTGCAGGGATCGCTGGAACGTTTGCGTTGCTGGCAGCATGCGCAACGACGGGTCCGGATGTCGACGCTTCGAATGAGGTTGATCAGACGGTCGCGGCACAACCTTCAGGCCCAGCGCCTGGCAGTCAGGCTGATCTTGAGCAGTCTTCGGGGCACCGTGTATTTTTCGCTTATAACGAATATACACTGACATCGCGGGCTCAATCGACACTTTCTCGGCAGGCTGCGTGGTTGAAGGAATATCCAGAGACCCGAATTATGGTTGCGGGCAACTGCGATGAGCGCGGTACGCGCGAATATAATCTGGCGCTTGGCAATCGGCGGGCCGAAGCCGCACGCGCTTATCTGGTGAGCCTCGGTATCGACGGAGCGCGCATTACAACGGTTTCTTATGGCAAGGAGCGTCCGCTGGACCCACGTTCGACGGAGGAGGCCTGGTCGTTAAACCGGAATTCGACCACTACAATCGCTGGCGTTAGCTCGTAACGAGCTCAATTAAACGGTTTGGAGCGCGCCGGCATTCGTCGGCGCGTTTTTCGTCATAGTTTGGTCCAGATTTGATCCAGACAAAGCGGTAATCTTAAATTTCGATAACCTGACTGGTGCAATTGGCGCAGTGCGCTACAGTTCGACAGTCTGATAGTAAATGCTTCAAGATTTGGTCAAAGGCGGTCAGTCATGCGAAATGCTCTTCTTCCCGTTTTCTTATGCGCCGTGATGGCGCTTGGCGCGTGTGCGACGCCGGCTTCAGCCGCGCGCGGCGAGATTGCTGGTCTCAATGATCGGCTCGCTAAAGTTGAGCGTTTAATCGCCGGTCTGCAATCGACCGCAGACGCCGCCAGCGATCCGACGAGCTTGACGGTGCGGATCTCTCAGATGGAGAGAGAAATTCAGTCCCTGACAGGGACGGTCGAAGAGCTTTCTTACGAACTGGATCAGGCCAACCGGAGATTGGAAGCGGTCAGCCAAACGTTGATCGGAGGTCTTGATTCCTCTTCAGACTTTTCTGACCCGGGCCGGGCAGTCGCCAGCGCTGGGCCCGTCGCTCTTTCGGCAGGGGATCCGATTGCCGATCAGTTGAACGTTGCAGCAGCCGAGGAAAGGGCAGTGAGTGTTGAATTGCCTTTCGACCCTGACGCAGCATTTGACTACGCCTCCGGATTTCTCCTGCAAGGGGATTATGAACGGGCGCAAGAAGCCTTTGAGTTGTATGTTGAGGCCTTCCCGAATCACTCACATACAGCGAATGCGCAATTTCGGTTGGGTGAAATTTATCTAGCCACAGGCGCCAACGCCAAAGCGGCAGATGCTTTTATTGCTCATATCAGGGCCTATCCAAATGACCCTCGGGCGGCGGAAGCGTATCTTAAGCTGGGAACCGCTTTTGCCCGTCTCGAACAACCAGAACAGGCGTGTAAGGTTTTCAAGTCAATGAAGGCTAAGTATCCCAACGCCTCACAGCCGGTTGTGCAACGCGCTGATCTAGAGATGGCGCGAATTAACTGCCAATAACTGTCTTGGGCCCTCGCGAAGAAACGCCAGTAGACACCAAAGAATTTCGCTCAAAACTTTTTGCTTTGAACGTTCCCCGACGTGTTGCGGTTGCAGTTTCGGGCGGCTCGGATTCGATGGCTTTAGCATGCCTTGCCGCTGGGCTAAGGGAGAGCGGGACCGAGGTGTTCGCCTTTACCGTCGATCATGGTCTGCGGGAGGGGTCTGCGCAGGAAGCTGAAATGGCGGCTGCTTGGTGCGGGGCTTTAGGGCTTCCTCATCGGGTGCTTCATTGGCGCGGCGAAAAACCAACCACTGGTGTTCAGGCCGCCGCCAGGCACGCCCGTTATCGCTTGCTTGTCGAAGCCGCCGAGAAGGAAGGTATCGACGCGATATTAACGGCTCATAGCTCTGATGATCAGGGTGAATCCCTTTTCATGCGCCTTTCTCGCGGCGCCGGGGTGCAGGGTTTGTCGGCGATGTCGGAGGAAGTGCTTATCGCGGCAGGTGCAGGTGATCCCATCCGTCTTATCCGCCCACTGCTGGGTGTCTCGCGCGGGCGTTTGCGCGCGACTGTGGCCGCGCACGGCCAGGACTTTGTAGATGATCCGAGCAATGACGATCCGACTTATGAGCGAGTTCGCGTCAGAGCTTTGCTTGCGGCGCTCGCTGAGCAGCAATTGCTTACCTCTGCAGCGCTAAATCGCACCGCCAATTCGATGCGTGAGGCGGCGCGCCGTTTAACCAGAGACGAAGATCGGAATTTCCAAAGATCGGGCGGCTGCTTTCATCGCTGGGGCGGGGCGTCATTCACGGCTTCTCGTATCGACAAATCATTCGCCCCTGTGCTTCGACGGCTGATCCACGCTGTTTCCGGCAGCGACTACCCGCCCGGTGTGGATGAGAGTGATGTCGCCTTAGTGCAGCTATTCGATAGCGGTGCTGCAACGCTCGGTGGGGCGTTGATGAAACGAAAGGCCGACCGGTTCTATGTTTTGCGTGAGCCCGCAGCCCTGTTGGGCCGCACTGACCGTAAGGCGCTCAGGCGCGTAGGATTATCCTCAACCGGTCGATTGGTATGGGATGGGCGATTTGTGGTGAGATGTGATGGCGCCGGGCCTGGATTAAGCCTTGGCGCCCTGAGTGAAGACGGTTTAGCGGCGCTCGGTCCCAGAACACGGATTTTTGATGCTCCAAAGGAGGCTCTTCTGACGACGCCTGCTGTCTGGCGCGACGGGGCGATATTAGCAGTCCCGGCTGTTGATTTTTGGGCCGGAACGGCGCGATTCGTGATTTCGACGGACTGTCTGACTGAAGAGCGCTATTTTCGCCGTATTTTGCGTTATTCTTAACATATGAAAAAACTGAAAACTGGTGCTGGCGCGGGCTTTTGTTAATGCCTATCTAATAGCCTCAAAAGAGCGCCTGGCGCTTCTTAAGCACGCGCTGACGGTGAGGACTGAATAATGAATGGACGTAATTTTTTAATCTGGGGCATCGTAATCATTTTCTTCCTGATTGCGCTCCAGTTATTCCAGTCTTCAACGCCGGGTCCGACAGTGACGCGCCTGACTTATTCAGGGTTTATTGAGCAGATTGACTCCAGTCAGATCCGGTCGGCGAAGATTGACGGCGCCAAGATCGAAGGCGAACTCCTTGACGGCACGGCTTATGTGACGACGGTGCCCGGCGGTAGCGCCATTGCAGACAGGCTGGTCGCTGCGAATGTCCCGACGGAGATTCGCCCCGCAGAGGAATTGCCGCTGGCGTTGTCGATTCTTTTCCAAACCTTGCCGTTCCTGATTTTCCTCGCCTTTATTTTCTTCGTGTTTCGCCAGATGCAAGGCGCCGGCGGTAAAGCCATGGGCTTTGGCAAGTCCCGGGCGAAGCTACTGACCGAACGCCAGGGACGTGTCACTTTTGATGACGTCGCCGGTATCGATGAGGCGAAAGAAGAGCTGGAAGAAATCGTCGAATATTTAAAAGACCCGATGAAGTTTCAACGCCTTGGCGGAAAGATACCGAAAGGCGCGCTTTTGGTGGGTCCCCCAGGCACTGGTAAAACTTTGTTGGCTCGGGCAATCGCTGGTGAAGCAAACGTACCGTTCTTCTCGATCTCCGGTTCTGATTTCGTAGAAATGTTCGTCGGTGTTGGCGCATCGCGTGTGCGCGATATGTTTGAGCAGGCGAAGAAAAACGCCCCCTGCATTATCTTCATTGACGAGATCGACGCGGTCGGTCGCCATCGTGGCGCTGGTCTTGGCGGCGGCAATGATGAGCGCGAGCAGACACTCAACCAATTGCTGGTTGAGATGGATGGATTTGAGTCCAATGAAGGCGTCATCTTAATCGCTGCGACGAACCGGCCTGATGTTCTCGATCCGGCGCTGTTGCGCCCTGGCCGCTTCGACCGTCAGGTCGTTGTTCCTAATCCGGACGTGGCGGGTCGTGAAAAAATTCTTCAGGTTCATGTGAAAAAAGTACCCCTTGCACCGGATGTCAATATACGGACGATTGCACGTGGCACGCCTGGGTTCTCCGGAGCCGATCTCGCCAATCTCGTGAATGAATCGGCGTTGTTGGCGGCCCGGCGCGGTAGGCGTTTTGTGACGGCTAAGGAATTCGACGACGCTAAGGACAAAGTGTTGATGGGCGCTGAGAGGCGTTCCATGGTGATGACCGAAGATGAGAAGATGCTCACCGCCTATCATGAGGCCGGTCACGCCATTGTAGGATTGACAATGCCCGGCAGTGATCCGGTTCATAAAGCGACGATTATCCCGCGCGGACGCGCGCTCGGCATGGTTCAATATCTGCCGGAGCGCGATAAGCTGTCGTTCTCACTGGAACAGATGAAAGCGCGTATCGCGATGGCGATGGGCGGGCGCGTAGCGGAAGAACTGAAATTCGGCAAGGAGAAGACGACCTCCGGCGCGCAGTCTGATATTGATCATTCAACGAAGCTCGCGCGTGCGATGGTGACGCAATATGGTCTTTCCGAAAAGCTCGGTCCTATTGCGTATGCTGAGGATGAAGGCGAAGTCTTTCTCGGTCAGTCGATTGCGCGCTCGCGTTCGATCTCTGGCGATACGGCGAAGTTGATCGAAGATGAAATTAAACGCTTTGTCATGGACGGATATGACACCGCCAAACGCATACTGACAGATCGCAATGATGACTGGGAGCGCCTCGCACAGGGGCTTCTCGAATATGAGACACTGACGGGCGATGAGATTGACACCTTGTTGCGGGGAGAGGCGATTGTTCGTGAAGATCCTTCTGATAGTTCCGCGCCGCCGCCGCCTTCTTCCGTCCCCTCAACGGGCGCTGCGGACGGTGCGAAGAAAGGCCCCGAAAGCGATCTCAAACCAAGCCCGCAAGGCGCTTAACACCTCTGAAATAATTACTGACGGCGCTCATTTTGAGCGCCGTTTTGCTCCGTTATTGAGATGGAGTTAGAAATGAAGATGTTCCGCATTATGGGCATCGTCAACGTCACGCCGGACAGTTTCTCAGATGGCGGACAATTTAATGATGATGACTCTGCGATCAAACATGGGTTGCGTCTTTGGGACGAGGGCGCAGACATTCTCGACATTGGCGGTGAGTCAACACGACCCGGCGCCGAGCCGGTGAGTGTTGACGAAGAGCTTGGACGGGTTCTTCCCGTGATCAAAGGCTTACACGTCAGGACCGATCTGCCGATTTCAATAGATACGAGAAAACCCGAAGTAGCGCGCGCTGCGGCTGACGCGGGCGCATCAATCTGGAATGACGTCAGTGCACTGACATATGCGAAGGATAGTCTGACAACGGCAGCCGCCCTTGGGCTCAAAATTGTGTTGATGCATGCCCAGGGCGATCCCAAAACCATGCAGCGTGATCCCCAGTATAAAGATGTGGTTGAAGAGGTCTTCGGTTTCCTTGAATCGCGTATTGATGTGTGTGTTGCGGCTGGGGTTGCGCGCAACAAGATAATCATCGACCCCGGCATCGGTTTCGGAAAAACGCTTGCACATAATCTGGCATTGCTGGCGGGTCTCGACCGGTTATCAGCGCTCAACGCGCCAATCCTTGTCGGGGTATCGCGTAAACGGTTCCTTGAGGGATTGGACCGTGCGGGGCCTGCGGCGGAGAGACTTGGGGGCTCGATCGCAGGCGTTATCGCCAGTTTTGAGCGCGGCGCCTCAATTTTCCGGGTTCATGATGTCGCTGAAACCCGCCAGGCGCTTGCTGTCTACGCCGCCATAGAAAAGGCCCGATGTTTGCGTTAGGCCTTGCGTTAAGGCATTGCTAGCGCCCCTATGCTAAGGATGGCGCCTAATATCAAGGAGCTCGCGTTATGCGCGGTGATGAAGACGCGCCAAGCAAGACTGACCCAGCTGAGCGCCGTATTTTCGGTACCGACGGTGTGCGCGGGCTTGCCAATGCAGGCGCCATGACACCGCAAGCGATCTTGCACCTCGGCATGGCGGTTGGGCGCGTGTTTAAGTGTGGAGACCACCGGCATCGGGTTGTGATCGGTAAAGACACCCGCCTTTCGGGGTATATGATTGAACCCGCTCTGACGGCGGGATTCGCGGCCTCCGGCATGGATGTTTTTTTACTCGGCCCCTTGCCGACGCCTGCGATGGCGATGCTCACGCGCTCACTGCGCGCTGATCTTGGGGTGATGATTTCGGCTTCTCATAATCCGTACCAAGATAACGGTGTAAAGTTTTTCGGCCCAGACGGGTACAAATTGTCTGATGCGACAGAGGCCAAAATCGAAAAATTGATGATCAATCCTGTTGATGACTCTCTCGCAAAAGCGAACGAGTTAGGGCGTGTCAAACGTGTTGATGATGCCGGCGCGCGTTATATCGAGTTCGCCAAGAATACATTCCCCAAAGGTCTCTCGTTAGATGGTCTTCGTATCGTGATCGATTGCGCCAATGGCGCCGGTTACAAGGTTGCTCCGAAAGTTTTGTGGGAGCTTGGTGCAGACGTAAAAGAGATTGGTGTTGAGCCGAATGGCTTTAATATCAATCGGGCCTGTGGTTCCACCTCAACGAAAGCGATGCAAGAGGCGGTTCGCGAATTCAGAGCTGATATTGGTGTCGCCCTCGACGGTGACGCTGATCGCGTCATCATTTGCGATGAAAAAGGCCGCATTGTCGACGGCGATCAGATCCTCGCGTTAATCGCCAAATCTTGGGCGAAAAAAGGCAAGCTCACTGGCGGCGGTGTTGTGTCGACTGTCATGGCGAATATCGGTCTTGAAAACTTTCTTAAAGACAAAGACTTATCGCTTCACCGCACAAAAGTCGGGGACCGTTATGTGGTTGAAGCGATGCGTGCAAAAAATATGAATGTCGGCGGAGAACCATCAGGACACGTTATTTTAAGTGATTACGCCACGACTGGTGACGGTCTGGTGACGGCTTTGCAGGTGCTCGCGGTTGTCACCGAAAAAAAGCGCAAGGTCAGTGATGTCTGCGGTATCTTCGAACCCTCTCCTCAGCTGTTGGAAAATATACGTTATCATGGTGGCGACCCGTTAAAGGCCGATGCTGTCAAAACGGCTATCAAAGCGGGTGAAAACAAGCTCGGCGCCAAAGGTCGCCTGGTTATCCGGAAGTCTGGAACCGAGCCTCTCATTCGCGTCATGGCTGAAGGTGAAAACGCGCAGCTGGTCAAAACTGTCGTCGCCGAGATCTGTCAGGCGGTTGAGAAGGTGCAATCCTAGACGCATCCTGCTAAATCTGGCGCCATGCGAGGCAGGGTTCTCATCATCGCCGGCTCTGACCCTTCAGGGGGTGCGGGGCTTCAGGCCGACATCAAGACGGTCACAGCGCTCGGCGGTTATGCGTCGGGCGCCGTGACCGCGCTCACAGTGCAGAACACGTTGGGCGTTTCGGCTGTTCATCCAATTGCGCTCGATATCATCCGAGCCCAGATTGAAGCGGTGCTCAGTGATATCGGTGCGGATGTGATCAAGATCGGGATGATTGGCGAAGCGCGAGCGGCTCAAATGATCACAGCTTGCTTGAGAAACAACGCACCGGGCATTCCGATCGTGCTTGACCCGGTGCTAGCGGCGACCAGTGGAGATGCCCTTGCCGGCGAACATGTCGTGGACGTTTTGTTGGCGGAGCTGATACCGATCGCCGACATCGTCACGCCAAATTCTGAAGAGGCTGCAGCACTGACCGGCCTGAGGGTCAGGGGACGGAGCGAACAGATCATGGCTGGCGAAGTGCTTGTGGCGTTGGGGGCGAAAGCCGCCCTGGTCAAGGGTGGCCACCTATCAGGCGATGTTGTTGAAGATGCGTTGGTGACAGCAGACGGGGCGCGTGTCTTTTCCAATCCCCGCCTTCATACACGCTCCACGCACGGGACAGGCTGTACGCTGGCGAGTGCTATCGCGGTGGGGCTGGCGCAGGAGATGGCGCCGCAATCGGCTGTAAAACGTGCGATCAATTACGTGCATAACGCGATAAAGACCGCGCCCGGATATGGCGCGGGGTGTGGGCCGCTCAATCATTCATACACAATCAGCGGATCAGAGGAAAACTGAGTATTCTTCAATAAATTCTCGTTTGCACATTCTCCGATACGCACATACCTGACAGGTGTATGTTCATCTTCCTTGAAGAAATTTAAGAGTAGGAGCCTGCGATGGCTGAACGCGACATCTTTCAGGTTGATGCTTTCGCTGATCAGTTATTTGCAGGCAACCCTGCAGCGGTCGTTCCATTGGAGAGCTGGCTTCCCGATGAGGTGCTCCAGAATATTGCTGCAGAAAACAATCTGGCAGAAACAGCCTATTT
>JAJFFW010000104.1 GCA_021776435.1 Parvularculaceae bacterium
GATGCGCGCCCGACGCGCTATAATGGCTGAAGTCCGCCGTCATTGCCTAAGACACCGAAATTCGGCAGAGCTATGCGCTGTGGGGCAATGAAACGAGAGCCAATGCGATGGAAAACGCCAGGCGGACGCCTGAATGCTGGATCGTCACTGACGGACGCGCGGGCATGGAAAACCAGGCGCTGGGGCTGGCGGAGGCGATTGAGCGGATTACGCCCCTTCGAATGAGCATAAAGCGCATCAGGGTTCGTAAACCGTGGCGACATTTGCCACGCTTTCTCTGGCCCGACCCTTTCTTGACGCTGTCGCGGAGGGGACACCTATTACGTGCGCCTTATCCGGATTTATGGATCGCTTGCGGTCGCCTGACTGTGCCGCTGACAATCGCTGTGAAGAAACGCAGCAAAAAAACGTTCACGGTGCAGACGCAAGATCCACATGCAAAATCTACGCTCTTTGATCTTGTTATCCCGCCGAAGCATGACGGTCTCTCCGGTGAGAATATATTCCCAATTCTCGGGTCGTCGGGGCGCGTGACGCGAGAAGGCATAATAGCTGCGGGCGAACAACTTGCGCCGGCTTTGAGGGAGCTTCCATCGCCTCGGGTTGCCGCGTTAATCGGCGGACCGAATAAAATCTATCCTATGAACGATAGACAGATAAATGGAATTTCCAGCATTCTAAATGCGCTTGCTCGTAAAGGCGTCGGGATTATCGTTGTTGTTTCAAGGCGCACTGGCGAAGACCGCACAGCCAAACTGGCAACCGCGCTTCATCATAAAAACGTTGTTTTTGCAACGGATGATGTATTTGTTCGTCATTGTGACAGCCCATATCTCGGCGCCCTTGGTTTGGCGGATCACATCCTTGTCACCGTTGACAGCATTAATATGGCGTGTGAGGCGGCGGCTTCCGGAAAACCTGTTCATATCCTGCCGTTCGATCGGCGAGGCGGAAAATTCGAGGCATTTCATGCTGCGTTGCAGGCTTATGGAGCCTCTCGTCCTTACACAGATCATTTAGAGAATTGGGCGTATGAGCCGCTAAATGAAACGCAGCGAGCGGCGACTGAAATTTTGTGTCGATGGCGCGCCGGACATTAATTGTTCCAAAACTACTCCGCTCTTTCGTGTCATCGCCTCCGGAAGCGATGAATTGCCGCCTTCATGCGATGACCGGCCTTTGGCGGCGTCGGTAGGTGGGTTATCTTGTCATTGAAATTGTGCGGGCGACAATCGCCGTTACAAATTCGGTTCAAGAACCGAAGTGAGTTGCGTTGCCGCCCGTTTTAAAGCGTTCGAGCAAAGTGAGCCCTCGTTATTGCTCGATAAACTGGCCGGGTCGTTCAATCGGTCCGGTCAATTTTCCTACGCTCACTCGAAGATTATTGCGCCATTGAGCGAAACATCCAAGCAGATTTTTCGTGAACTTGCATTCTTTGCGTAAGAAGGTCTTCGCTCGTCTCTGTAGGCCAGTATTATTTGAGTGATGCGCAAAAACGCTGAATTCTCGCGCATCCTGTTCGCAGTGCGCCGGTAGAGGTGGCGTAGGAAATTCGAAAGAACGGCGAAAGTCCGAACGCGGCGCCGCAGACAACTGCAACGCCTTCCGCAGCAAGGAGTTCTGCTGCGAAGGATTCGTCGCAATGAATGCGGTTGCCTGAAGGCGCGATCTTGCCAATCGCTTCTGCGCATGAAGGGTAAACGTAAAAGGCGCCGACTGGTGTGGAACATGACAACCGTGGCGCCTCGTTTAACATACGAACAACAAGGTCGCGTCGGTTTTTGAAAGTCAAATTGCGTTCGTTGAGGAAAGAGTGGCTGCCATTCAAGGCGGCGACTGTCGCCCACTGGCTGATTGAGCAGGGGTTCGAAGTCGATTGAGACATGACTTTCGCCATCGCCTTAATGAGTTTTTCCGGGCCGCCTGCATAACCGATACGCCATCCAGTCATTGAATAGGCTTTGGAGGCGCCATTGATTGTCAATGTACGGTCATAAAGCGCAGGCTCAACTTGCGCTGGAGTGACAAATTCAAATCCATCATAAACGATGTGCTCATACATATCGTCCGACATCACCATCACATGCGGATGGCGAACCAACACATCGGTCAAAGCTTTCAGAGCAGCGCGGTCATAAACCGCGCCTGTGGGATTCGATGGGGAATTGAAAATCAACCAGCGGGTGCGCGGCGTTATTGCTTTTTCGAGATCTTCAGGTTGTAAGCGAAAACCTTCTTCGGCACGCGTTTCGACGATCACTGGCTCGCCACCGGCGAGTAGCGCCATGTCAGGATAAGACACCCAGTAGGGGGCAGGAATAATAACCTCATCACCTGGGTTAAGCGTCGCAACGAGGGCGTTATAAATCACTGCCTTGCCGCCAGGCCCGACCGAAATTTGCGAAGGTGTGTATTCAAGCGTGTTGTCACGTTTGAACTTGGCTGAAATAGCTCCCTTCAATTCAGGAATGCCGTCAACAGCCGTATATTTTGTTTCACCTCTGCGGATTGCATCTATGGCGGCGTCTTTGATATGGTCGGGAGTATCGAAGTCTGGCTCGCCGGCGCCGAGACCGATGACATCGACGCCCTGACTTTTAAGCTCACGGGCTTTTTGCGTCACCGCTAAAGTCGGTGAGGGTTTGACGCATTCCAGCGCTGAAGAGAGTGTAATTTCCGCCATTATGTTGTTCCTCTTTACAGCCATCCCATAGCATCTTTGCTGCGCTGCAACCTACTTGGATATCCGAATCTGCATGTGGTCACCTGCTTCTCTTTCGTCTGATTTCGGCCATTTCGCAACTTTCTGAGAACGATCTTGGCTTTTATGAATACACCTTCAAATTGATCCATAATTTATTGAAATTACGAATAAAAATGCACTTCGCCGAGCTGCTTTGGGGATAAGTTTCCATGAGGTCAACCCTAAATTGTTATTTGCCTGCCGGCATCAATGTGCTCTCATGAGGTGCGGGTTTGGGGCGAAGGAGGCCGGATGATTGCGGAATTGCAGATGGCAATTTCCAACGTTCCCAACCGACGTCGAGTAGGCAACACGCCAACTCGCGGTGAATCTGCCAAAATTAAGGCTGATCGAGACGCATTGCTTTTCCGAGGCGCGCTTGTGGCGATCGGGATCAGCGCCGTCAACGCTGTCATCGCCGTCATCGTTGCTTGGTCCGATGTGGACCGGTTGATTTTGTTCGTTTGGGCTGGTGCTGTAACTTCGCTTGCGCTCGTCAGATTAGTCACCTGGATTCGGTTCCGGCGTCGTAAAGCGTCGGCGAGAAGCTTGTCTCAATTCGCCCGTATTCATATTTTTTCGATGGGTGTTAACGGCGCTTTATGGGGAGCGCTGGCGCCAATTTTTGCAGTTCACGGACTGGTGGGACATGCTTTCCTTCCATTCATCATTGCGGGGATGACTGCAGCGGCAATTGTTTCAGCAGGCGCTTCCTGGCGGGCTGTCATGGCCTTCAATGTTCCAGCGTTATTACCGCTTGCAGCGACATACGCAGTTGCGTCAGGGCCTGATGGCGTTGCGATTGCCGCTGTTGTTCTGCTTTATGGACTTGCGAGCGGGTATCTGGCTTGGACAACGCAACAAACGATCGATCGTTCAATCTGGTTACGTTGGCGTAACAACCGACTGTATCATGCACTGCAAAAACAACTCGACGATACACATGAAGCAGAACAACGTTATCGGGCGCTCGTTGAATCATCTCACGATGTAACGCTTATCTTTTCGCCAGAGGGACGCATCACTTATGCGAGCCCGTCAACCAGCGCGGTACTCGATGTACCCTCTTATGAGATGATCGGCCTCATGACGAAAGATATCCTTCATGAGGATGACTTGCCATTATTTCGTTCGGTTGGTGAAAAGTCTTTGTCGCAAATTGGTGAAGTGATGCCGCTTACACATGTCTGCATGAAAGGACCAGGCGGCGCCTATGTGCCGTTGGTGGGGCGTCTCACGAATATGTTGTATGTGCCGGGTGTGGAAGGCTTCGTCTTTAACGGAGGACGGCTCGACCCCCAGAGCGCAGCGCGCCACCACGCCGCTGAGTAGAGCGACTTAGCCCCCCAACGCCTTCTAAATCAGAGAGCAAAAACTCTTCGAGCCGTGTTCGCTTAATCGACACCGGCGGTTGGGAGGGTGTGGGTGTATGCCTTTGGGAGTGGAGGAAGAACTGCTCAAGGTGCTCGATAAAATCGGTAAACTTCACGACCCACTCCTTTTCCACGAGACCAAATACGTCGATTGTTCACTGACGCGGCGTTGGATGAAGATGGATGCTGCAAATCAGGCGCCAAAATGATTCAAATTTGCGCTTACTCTTTTGTCCGCAGTCTTTATGAATGACGAAGTTTTGAGTTCCGGAGGTATGGATGGGTATTCTTTCAAGTATTAAGATCGTTGAGTTTGAAGGACTCGGGCCGGGACCATTTTGTGGAATGCTGCTCGCCGATCTTGGGGCCGATGTCATCGTTATCGAACGCCCTGATGGTGCGGACGTAGGACGCAGTGCGATTTACCGACGCGGCAAACGCTCAATCGCATTGAATCTAAAAAATGAAAACGCCCGTGATCTTGCCCTTAAGATCGTTGAACGTTCGGATGCTCTCATTGAAGGATTGCGGCCAGGTGTGATGGAGCGATTGGGGTTGGGACCTGAAGAGTGCATGTCCCGAAATCAGACACTTATTTATGGACGCTTGACGGGGTGGGGCCAATCTGGGCCGCTTGCGGCCGCTGCCGGTCATGACATCAACTATGTCTCCCTATCTGGGGCGGCTTGGTACGGAGCGAGATCCAATGATGTCCCTGTGCTCCCGCCGACCTTAGTTGGCGATGTTGGCGGCGGCGCGCTTTATCTCGCGATTGGCATATTGGCGGGAGTCCTCAGCGCACGTGAGAATGGTAAGGGCAGAGTTGTTGATGCAGCGATCGTTGATGGCTCGGCCCATATGATGAATCTGCTCTATTCTCTGCGAGCCGCTGGCGGGCTGCCCGATGAACGTGGCGCCAGCATGATCGACGGGGCGCATTTTTACGATGTCTATCGGTGTGCGGATGGAAAGTACGTGAGCGTCGGCCCCCTTGAACCGAAATTTTATTCTTTATTGTTGGAGAAGCTAGGCCTTCAAGATGATGCAACGTTTCAAAGCCAGTTTGAAGGCGCCAATTGGCCGACTTTGAAAACACGGATGACTGAGGTTTTCATCGCTAAAACACGCAGTGAGTGGTGCGCCCTCCTCGAAGGAAGCGATGTTTGCTTTGCGCCTGTTTTAAATCCATCAGAAGCATCCGAGCATCCGCACATGAAGGCGAGAGGAGTTTTGCGGGAGATTGACGGTATTCTCCAGGCTGCCGCCGCGCCGCGCTTTGACGGGGAAACGCCAGCCGACCCTGGGCCAATTCCTAAAAAAGGCGCCCATGCGGATGAAATCTTGACTGAGATTGGATACGATGAAGGCGCCGTCGCCGAAATGCGCGCGCGTGGCGTCGTATAGGCAATCCCTCTCAATAGAACTCTATGAAACGGTCTTTATTTCGGTTCGTCCTCGGCTGCCTCTTCCTCAGGCTGTTCATCTGCTTGAGGTTGTCCGAACAGATTACCCAATGCGTCTTTGACAAGGTCCTGACCGGTCGGGTCCGGGGTTTCGCTCGCATCGCCAGTATTGTCGGGGGTAGGATCTTTTTTCTTCGGCTTGCCGAAAAGCCCATCAATCAAACGATCCGCAGCACCCTCTTCTGGTGAGGTCTCTGGGTCGGCGCCTTCGGCGTCAGCGTTTTCTTCTTTGCCGAGAACATTATCTAGAAGACCCCGGACTTGTGTTTCCGCCCGCCCCTGGGCGAGGCTCTCAACATCAATGGCGATTTTCGGATTGTTGAATGTGCCGGTCAGTCGCAGGGGAATGGTCAGCGCACGACCGCCTTCACCACTCGCCGTCGACGTCGCCTTCGGGGCAAGTCGAAGATCAAGCGATTGCTCTGGCAAATTGACCGATCCGGATCCGATCATCGTCAGGAACGGCCCGTTTAAATTGATTGTCTTCGTCGTAACGAGACCGTTATCGATCGTAAAGTTTGAAAGGAATTCAGAAAAATCTGTTACCTCATCGACACCTTGAGCCGTTGCAATGGCATTCGCGATTGCTGCCGGATTGAGCCCGCCCTCCAGTGTTGTTGCCGTTCGCGCAAGTTTTAAGAGGTTAAAACCCTTCAAAGCGCCATTGGCGACGTCGAAACCACCGGCGCCGTCAAGGCTGCGCATGATCGCTGCTTGACTGGCGCCATTGGCGGTAAAATCGAATTTGAAGGAGCCGAGACCAAGCAATCTGTCAGTTTTCAACAGATCGAGTGAAAATGGCTCGGCATTGACCGCTGACATGTCAAACACCCCTGAGAACGTTGGGGTTGCATTGCGGGCATTGACCACGAGCCTGCCAGATCCCTGACCGCCATACATGGCGAGTTCGGGGATTTCAGCGGTCATTCGCCCATTGGATATGATGAGCTTCAATTCACTTTTGCCCGTTTTAATGTCGTTCAAAAAGATCGAGTCGGCAGTGACATCGAATTGAGCATCGATGTTTCTCAGACTCGACAAGTCCAGTTTGTCCTCAGACCACGCAGGAAAACCCTCCGGCGTTTCTGTCGGAGGGGGCAAATAGGGGCGCAAATCCAGTGTGCCTGCGTCAAGTGCGCCCGTTGCCATGGGCCGAACTTTTGACCAGTCGAAGGCGATGTCTCCGTGTGCGTCGATTTTGTCAAATTGGATATCGGCGCCGGCGAGACGAAGGCCATTCGCACCACCGGTCACGGCGCCGGAAACGGCAAGCGCATCAAACCCCGGCGCGTCTTGCAACGCCGCGCCCATGAGGGCTGCAAAGGCGGGCAGATCAGGTGCGTCAAGGCGCACCGGCCCCGCATAGGAAAGCGTGTCGCTCAAGTTCAGCGCCAGATCCGCACTCGCCGATGTTGCGCCAAGCACCATGTCGATCTTGAGATTGGCTTCTTCTTTGTTGAGGATTTTCCCCGGTGTTGTCAGCACAATGTCAATTTTTGAAGGTGTTCCCTGGAATACCAGATTGCCATCTGCTTCGAGGGGGGTGTTCAAACTGTTTAGAGTGATGTCGAGGTTAATGGTCTCAGCCGTATAGGCCGCATCAGTCATATGATCCGTATAGGTTGCGGTTCCATTCACAATGCGCACGTCGCCGAGCCGTAAATCACGCAATTGCGGCAGGGCGCCGGCATTGTCATCCGCAGGAGCATTATCCGTCGTTTGCGCAAGGTTCCAATTGACCAGACCGCTTTTGGTGCGCTCAAGTTTGATGTCAGGCTCGGTCAAAATAAACTGGTCGAGCTCAACTTCGCCGGAAAAGAGCGGAAAAAGTTTCACCCCGATTTGGGCTTCGCTGACACGGGCGAAATAGTCATCCGTGAATCCTTCCGCATTGGCGATCTCCAGCGACGACACCCGAAAGGCGGTCTGGGGAAAGATCGAAAAACTGATGTCGTCGCCCATGGTCACACTGCGACCCATCGCTGTGCTCGCGGCGGTCTCCAGACGACCTTTATAGGTTTTGGCGGGGATCAACTGTGGCGCCAGTAACACGATCGCGACGAGGAGACCGATAAGCGCGAAAAGGGCGATAAAAAACTTGTTCATAAAAACGGCTCCCAATGAGGCAAAACACCCCAAGCATTTCCTGCTTTCGAATAGAACACGATGGACCGAAA
>JAJFFW010000105.1 GCA_021776435.1 Parvularculaceae bacterium
GTAAGTGACATTGGCCTCAAGGACGCCAAACAGGAAACCGCCGCTGCTTTCGGAAATCTGGTTTGGAAACAGCCGATATTGCAGCGAAGCATCTGCGCTTGCCGTGTCGCCCCGCTGAAAACCTTTCGCCTCGTTGTTTACGACATATTTGATTTGGCTGTCGAAGACCCAGTCGGTTGTTGCCGCTGTAAGGATTGCCCCGGCAAATACATCAAGCGAGCCGTCGCCCGTCTGGCCTTCCTCGCCTGTCGGGACAACCAATCCAGCAAGTGGCGCGATCCGAACTGTGCGTCCCGGACTGTCCCAGCGCATCACTTCAAGCCGGGCGAAAACAGTCGCGTCTCCAAGCCCCGTCTCACTGCTCTTAATTCCGTCAATCTCGCGATCGATATTCACTACCGGCAAAACGCCGAATACGGCAAGCCCGCGCGCCACCCCAAACCCAAGCACCGAAACACCCTTAATCACGGTGACATCGCGCTCTATGCCGCCAAAACTATCGGATGACTGCGATACAATGAACTGCTCACGCAGGATGATCTCGCCTTTACTCACCGGGAGTGCGGTGTTGAAGGTAATCGGCGCAGCAAATGCGGCCGGGGAAGCCGCAGCGAGCGCAGACACATAAAGCAGCATACGGCAGCGGTTATCCAACATCATTTTCAAGCGAGCGGACCCGGTTTCAAAATATCTATTTTTAATGTATAAAGCCTGTAGTGACTATAGACTCAAGGGTTTAATCATGGCGTCACAGCAAAGTGAGTTTTATATCGGAGCCGTCGCCGAGATGACGGGCGTAAAGATTGAAACCATTCGCTACTATGAGAAAGCTGGTGTTATCCGCCCGCCCGCCCGAGGGCAGAATGGATACCGGCTCTATTCAATGGAGCATGTCGAGCGCTTAGAGTTCGTGAAGAGATGTCGAGAACTTGGGTTCTCTTTGGATCACACATCATCGTTACTGAGTCTGGCCGATTCCAAGGAGCGCACATGCAAGCAGGTAAGCGGAATCGCCGAAGAACGGTTAAATGAGGTGCGCGCAAAAATCGCAGACCTGCGACGCATGGAAGCGGTGTTGAAAAATTTCGTTAAAGTCTGCCCTCGTAATTTAAATCCCGAGTGCCCAATCATTTCCGCATTGTCCAAAGCCACTTAACACTATTTGGAATAATTGTAAATTCTGCGTTTGTAATTCTTAGAAAAGAGTAAAATGCGCGCCAATTCAGTTATTCTTTTGCCGCCGAGGCAGTCAACACTATCCTTGCCCAGTACTTAATCAACCCATCTGCCTCTCGCCCATCCCACTTCGCTCCCCCGAATTCGCCTTGACGGCCCCGGTTTTTGGCGTAATCTTTCGTCCTTGCCCCCTTGTGGGTCATTTTTTATACCCTATATATGCTCTAGTTGAGCATATACCAGCCTGGGATGGTTCCCGAGTCTGGCGGCTGGATACTTGTTTTATCGCATTTTCTGCGACCAACCGGTTCCCGCTTGGTCGGAAAATGCTCTAGCCACCGGAAGGAGGCTGTCATGCCCGCATTCGGCGAACCAGTAGCGAAGACCCTGGCATTCACTGATGACGTGAAGGCCAAGACAGACCACCTTTACCCGCGTGTTGCGAAAGTGATCCCCGAGGTCGAGTGGCCGCTGCATGCTCCCTATATCGCGGCGATCAATGACCTGAAGCGGGAAAAGAACGCGGTCATCCTCGCCCATAATTACATGACGCCGGAAATCTTTAACTGCGTCGGTGATTTTGCTGGTGACTCATTACAACTCGCCAAGGAAGCGGCGCAAACCGACGCTGAGGTGATCGTTCAAGCCGGCGTGCACTTCATGGCGGAAACATCGAAAATTCTGTGCCCCGATAAAACAGTACTGATCCCCGATATGAGCGCCGGATGTTCGTTGGCGGCGTCCATCTCAGGCGCGGACGTGCGCCTCCTCAAACAGAAATATCCGGGCACGCCCGTTGTCACCTATGTGAACACGACGGCAGATGTAAAAGCCGAAACAGACATTTGTTGCACCTCATCGAATGCAGTCGAGGTGGTCGAACATATCTGTGAAGAATGGGATACGGATCAGGTCATCTTTATCCCCGATCAATATCTCGCCCGCAATGTGGCTGCGATGACGAAAATGAAACTCATCACCTGGGCTGGCGCGTGTGAAGTTCATGAACGCTTTACCGCTCAGGACATTCGTGAACTCCGCGAAGGCACTCCCGGCGTTATCGTTCTCGCTCACCCGGAATGCCCGCCTGATGTTCTGGCCGAGGCGGATTTTGCCGGGTCAACCAGCGGCATGAGCAATTACGTCAAAAAGAATCAACCTAACAATGTCGTCCTCATCACCGAATGTTCGATGTCAGACAATGTGGCGCTCGAAAACCCCAATGTGAATTTCGTGCGGCCCTGCAATCTGTGCCCGCATATGAAGCGGATCACGCTGAACGGCATTCTGCGTTCATTGCAGACGATGGAGCACAAGGTCGAGATCGCCCCGGAAATCGCCGACAAAGCCCGCCAGGCCATACAGCTTATGATCGACCTGCCCCTGCAGCGCCAATCCATGTATACCCATCAATACGCGCCGGAAGTGATGGTGGTCGAGGCAAGGGTTTAGAAATTTGAGCGCCAACTTTTCAACGAGCACGAGACAGTCTCCTCTCCCCTTCGGGGAGAGGATTAAGGTGAGGGGGTGCATCCCATCAAATGAAGAAAAACGCCACTTCCCCCTCACCCGGCGACATAAATGTCGCCGACCTCTTCCCGATGGGGAGAGGTGACCGGCGCGAATCGCCGGCATAATTGGGCAATGAACACCGACATCCTCATCATCGGCGCAGGCGTAGCAGGGCTCTTCACAGCTTTGAAACTGGCGCCCCGGCCCGTGACAATCGTCACTGCGCGCCCGCTTGGGAAAGGCGGTTCAACACCCTGGGCGCAGGGCGGGATGGCCGCCGCAATTGGTGAGGATGATACTGCGAACCTGCATTTCGCGGACACGATGAATGCAGGCGACGGCCTGGTCGATCCTGAAGCAGCAAGCCTGCTTGTCGATGGCGGCATGGCGGCCGTTGAAGATTTGACCCGCTTTGGCGTTCACTTTGACCATGACGACCGCGGCGTGCTGCTATTAGGGCGCGAAGCCGCCCATTGCCGAAATCGCATTGTTCACGCCACAGGCGACCGCGCCGGCGCAGCCATTATGGCAGCGCTGACCAAATCAGCGCACGCGGCGAGCCACATCACTATCCTCGAAAAGATCGTTGTTGAAGATCTGCTAACGGATGACCATGGCGCAGTCGCGGGTGTGCTCGCCTATGACATCGTCAAAGGAATGCGTGTTCAGATATGTGCCAGCGAGACAGTGCTCGCCACCGGTGGGCTCGGCGGTCTTTACGCCGTCACAACGAACCCCATTCCGGCCCAAGGCCACGGGCTTGCGTTTGCGGCGCGCGCCGGCGCCATCATTCGCGATCCTGAATTCATCCAATTCCACCCGACTGCGCTAGATGTCGGCGTCGACCCAGCTCCGCTAGCGACCGAGGCCTTGCGCGGTGATGGCGCTGTCCTCGTCAACAGTGACTCCAAACGCTTCATGGAGAATTATCACAAGGCCCTTGAGCTCGCCCCTCGTGATGTCGTCGCCCGCGCTGTCGAAGCCGAACGCCTGGCCGGACGCAGCGTCTTTCTGGATGCACGCGACGCAATTGGCGACGCGTTCCCGGTCTCTTTTCCCACGGTCTTTTCCGCCTGCCAGAAAGCCGGGATCGACCCGCGCACCGAATTAATGCCGGTCGCCCCGGCAGCGCATTACCACATGGGCGGGGTCTTTACGGATCTTGACGGACGGTCTTCACTCGACGGGCTCTGGGCGGTGAGCGAGGTTGCGTCCTCAGGTGTGCACGGCGCCAACCGGCTCGCGTCCAATTCTCTTTTAGAGGCTGTTGTGTTCAGCGGCCGCATCGCCGACTCATTACGAGAAATAGATGTGAACACACGCCCCAACCCAACAGCGCCTGAAGACCGTCTCCTCCTCGCCTCGACACCTGCTGAACCCGCCGCAATGAAAACATTGCGCGTGGCGATGAGCAAAGGTTGCGCCCTGATCAGAACCAAAGATAGCCTCCATCGCGTGATCGCAACCATTGACGAACTCAATGCATATGAAGGCATGACCAGCGGTTTAAAAAGTGCACTTATCTCCGCCGAATTAATTGCGCAAGGCGCTCTTGCACGCGAAGAAAGCCGAGGCGCACATTACCGCAGCGATTTTCCGCAAACAGATGAAGAGCCCTGCCACACAGAAATCTGCGCGACAGCCAACACCGACTTCGACTGGGACGAAGAAGAAGAATGACTAACTCCGCCCCTGCCCTAATCAGCAGCCTTTCACCGCTGATCATTGATGACGCAGTCGCGCGCGCACTGCGTGAAGATTTGGGGGACGCCGGCGACATCACCACTGCTGCGGTCATCCCCTCAGACAAGACTATATGCGCCACAATTACATCAAGACAGAGTGGCGTTATCGCTGGTGTGGACGCCGCCATCGCGGCGTTCCGATTGGTGGATTCAACGATTAAGACTGAAATCAAAAATGGAGACGGATACCGGGTTCAAATAGGCGAGCGTATTCTTTCCATTGAAGGTCGGGCGCGGGGCGTCTTGTCGGCAGAACGGGTGGCGTTGAATTTTCTTGGTCATCTCTCGGGAGTCGCCACTGCGACCGCCGCTCTGGTTGAAGCCATCAAGGGATGCAAAGCCAAAATCGTCTGCACACGCAAGACGACGCCTGGATTGCGTGCTTTAGAAAAACATGCCGTTCTTTGCGGTGGCGGCGCCAATCACCGCTTCGGGCTTTATGACGCGGTGATGATTAAAGATAATCATATCGCTGTAGCTGGAGGTATTATCCCGGCATTGCGCGCCATAAAACGGACCATCGGCCATATGGTCAAGATCGAGATCGAAGTGGATACTCTCGAACAACTCGAAACCGTTCTGTCGGAAGGCGTCGACGTGGTCCTGCTCGACAATATGTCAACGGACGATATGGCGAAGGCCGTCACCATAACGAAAGGCCGTTGCGTTCTTGAAGCTTCAGGAAACGTCACACTGAAGACCGTAAGTGAAATTGCCAACACCGGGGTCAACGTTATATCCTCGGGTTGGATCACCCATTCGGCGCCGTGCCTCGATCTCGGGCTTGATGTCCAATGATACGCCCGGCGCTCTCTCTCGCCATCCTGCTCAGCGCGTGCGCTCAAAGCGATCCACCTGAACCAGAGACCCAAGCCCTCCTTTGTCCCGTTTCCCTTATCGTACTTGGAGTGGCGCAGGACGGCGGCAAACCGCAGATCAGCCATCCGGATGATCCGGCATGGGCGGATCCATCATTGCGTCGATCAGCGACGTCGATCGCACTCGTTGATCGTAGGGGGACGATCTCAAAGCACTGGCTGTTCGAGGCGACCCCCGACATCAAAGAACAGATGCAGCGTCTCGACACCCTATCGCCCGAGACAAAACCGATAACCCTTGATGGCGTCTTCATCACACACGCCCATATCGGTCATTACGCGGGTCTGATGATGCTCGGCAAAGAAGCGGCCGGCGCAGAGAATATAACAACCTATGTTATGCCTCGCATGGCGGAATACCTATCTGTGAACGGACCATGGAGCCAACTCGTTCGCTATTACAATATCACTCTTGCAATCATGAGCGAAGGCGATGCGGAACAAATCGCTGAGGACATTTCGGTAACGCCGTTTCTTGTTCCCCACCGTCAGGAATTTTCCGAAGTCGCTGGTTTTCGCATTCTTGGGCCGACCCGTTCAGCACTCTTCCTGCCTGACATCGATAGCTGGGAGGAGTGGGACGACGAAGGAACGCACATCGAAGATCTTATCGCGAGCGTTGATGTCGCCTATCTCGATGCGACCTTTTTTGCGGATGGAGAAATTCCCGGTCGGGACATGTCCGGCTTCCCTCACCCCTTCGTTTCCCATTCGATGGAACGATTTGCGGCTTTGCCCGCAGCAGAAAAAATGAAGGTCCGTTTCATCCATATGAATCACACCAACCCGTTGCATGACCCCAGCGCCCGCGAGCGCGAAATCGTGATCAATGCGGGTTTCAACATCGCGCAAGAGGGTGAAATTATCTGTCTGTAGACAGATTAATTACATCGCCGCTGGCGCAGCGGCAACCGTGCGCCGGCTCGGGAAGCGATAGAATTTGTGTGAGCCAATGGTTGCGGTCGGGGTCAGGGTCAAAGACCAGGACGGCGAAACATAATTGGCGTGATAATGCGTGGCGTTGCGGCTCACAGGCGCCCGTACACCAGCGAGGATGGCGCCAGCGAGATCGTCCGTCTGTCGCCACTTACGCTTGTTGAGCCGTGCATCAATTGATCCGTCGCAAGTGAAGCTGAACTGGCATCCGGTGCGCCGCTGTGAACCCTGAAATACAACTTCGCAAACACTGTTCGGATAAACCGGGCTTGCAACGCGATTGAGAACCACATCTGCAACGGCCATTTGCCCAACACGCGGTTCTGAGCGGGCTTCGTAGTAAATCGCCTGCGTGAGGCATTTGCGTTCTTCAGCATCCAGGCGGGCGACGGTCAGCAGTGTGAAATCAAAATTCACAAATTCATCGGCTCCGCCCCGATCAGCGAGAACGGACACAACCTGTTTGGCCGGTTTCGGACGCGGCGTAAGCAATGACTCGCGAGCGGCGATCGTTTCGGCGGTCATAAAATTTGCAAATTCGGCAGCGAGCTCAACCTCGCTCGCAATCGCGAGTTCTAACTTCTTCGCCTCTTCAGCGCGAGTTCCAAGCGTCGTGATACTCAACGCTGTCGCAACCAGACACGCAGCCACACCGCCCGCCGCCAACAGGCTGCGAAGCGTCCAGTGAGGATGAGGATCCTGAAATCCATATTTGTTGCGTGTCGTCATTGCGTTTCAACTATCCATTGCGTTTCGACTATCCATTTTTAGGGCTTGCTCAACGGGAATGCGCCCACAGTACAAAAAACGCGCCCTCTAGACGCGCCTCCGACGGGGGAATATGGCGCCCCCTTTACGCAAGTGCAAATAATTTTATCGTATGTTAACGATTTATTAAGGTTATCCAAGTTCCCCCGTAAGGCGCTGTTAATGCTTAATTAATTACATTCACGCCCGGTGCGTTAACCCTCTAAACCATTCACTTTGCTTTTTTTTCCACAAGGTATGCTTGCGCTGCAGCAAGACGCGCAATGGGGGTTCTGTATGGTGAACAGGACACATAATCGAGGCCTGCGTTTTCAAAAAAAGTGATCGATTCGGGGTCACCGCCGTGCTCACCGCAGATGCCAAGCTTGATATTCGGGCGGGCTTTTCGACCTTTTTCGACTGCGATCAGGACCAGCGCCCCCACCCCATCGCGATCGATTGTCACGAAAGGATCGCGTTCCATCACGCCCTGGCGGAGATAATCTGGCAGGAAAGACGCTGAATCATCGCGCGAAAGACCAAAGGTTGTCTGCGTCAGATCATTCGTGCCGAAGCTGAAAAACTCCGCCTCCTCGGCAATCTCATCCGCCGTCAACGCAGCGCGTGGCAGTTCTATCATCGTGCCAACGAGATAATTGAGGGCCGTATTTTTTTCTTTCAACACTTGTTTAGCGACGGCATCGATACGCGCCTTTAACAACGCAACCTCTTCACGCTTTGCGACTAATGGGATCATAATCTCCGGCGTGACCTGCTCACCGGTTTCTACAGAAACATTCGCAGCCGCTTCGATAATGGCGCGCGCCTGCATTTCGTAGATTTCCGGATAGGTAATACCCAGACGGCACCCGCGATGGCCAAGCATGGGATTAAATTCATGAAGGCTGCCAGCGCGATCTTTGAGCTTATCGACATTCATGCCGGATGATTTGGCGACTTCTTCAATTTCCGCTGCCGAATGCGGAAGAAACTCATGCAATGGCGGATCAAGCAACCGCACCGTCACGGGTAGTCCTCGCATCACTTTAAAGATCTCTTCGAAATCTGTGCGCTGCATGGGTAAAAGCTTTTCGAGCGCCGCTTCCCGACCTGATCTGTCTTCTGCGAGAATCATTTCCCGCACAACGATGATCCGGTCGGCATCAAAAAACATATGTTCAGTTCTGCAAAGGCCAATCCCTTCAGCGCCGAAACTGCGCGCAACCTCTGCATCATGAGGGGTCTCCGCATTGGCGCGGACCTCCATTCGCCGCACCGCATCAGCCCAACCCATCAATTTCGCAAAGTCACCAGAGAGCTCAGGCTTTACGGTCGCAACTTGACCGGCAAAGACCTTTCCCGCAGCGCCATCAACAGTGATCATATCGCCTTTGGAGACAACGCGCCCAGCGACTTTGAACACACCTTTCGCCTGGTCAATTTTAAGATCACCGGCGCCGCAAACGCAGGGTCGGCCCATACCGCGCGCAACCACAGCGGCATGGGAAGTCATGCCGCCCCGCGCCGTGACAATCGCCACCGCCGCATGCATGCCATGAATGTCTTCAGGGCTTGTTTCCGTGCGCACAAGGATGACTTTGTGTCCCTCTTGCGCCAGTCGTTCGGCTTCATTTGCGGAGAAAACAACTTCGCCGGACGCCGCCCCTGGAGAAGCCGGCAAGCCATTCAATAACAGGTCACGCGGGGCATCAGGATCAAGCGAAGGATGAAGCAATTGGTCGAGAGAGTGGGCATCGACCCGCATGATCGCTTCTTCCCGGGTCAGCAACCCCTCTTCGCAAAGCTCAACGGCAATCTTTAAGGCCGCCTTTGCGGTGCGTTTGCCATTGCGCGTTTGCAGCATCCAAAGCTTGCCCTGCTGGATGGTGAATTCAATGTCCTGCATATCGCGATAATGATTTTCCAACCTGTCGAAAATCGTCGCCAGCTGTGCATAGGCTTCCGGCAAGGCTTCTTCCATGGACGGCGCAGTTTCACCCATGGCATTTTTCGCGCGGATCGTAAGCGGTTGCGGTGTGCGGATACCGGCGACGACATCTTCGCCCTGAGCGTTAATAAGATATTCGCCGTAATAAGCATTTTCCCCAGTTGAGGGATCGCGCGTGAAAGCAACGCCGGTGGCCGAGGTTTCACCCATATTGCCGAACACCATGGCCTGAACATTCACCGCCGTCCCCCAGCTTTCAGGAATGTGGTGCAGGCGTCGATAGGTCTCAGCACGGTTATTGCGCCATGACCCAAACACGGCGCTGATCGCCCCCCAAAGCTGCTCTTTCGGATCTTGAGGAAATGGGCGGCCAAGTGTCGCCTGTACGGCGTTTTTGTATTCTAAGATCAGCCCTTTCCAGTTTTCGGCGGAAAGTTCTGTGTCGAGAAAATAATCGTTCTCTTCCTTAAAGGATTCAAGAATTTCTTCGAATACGTGGTGCTCAACGCCAAGAACAACATCCGAATACATCTGTATGAATCTACGGTAGCTGTCATAGGCGAAGCGTTCATCGCCCGAAAGTGAAGCGAGACCGGCAACGGTTTCGTCCGTCAGCCCTAGGTTAAGAACGGTATCCATCATGCCGGGCATCGAAGCCCGTGCGCCTGAGCGAACAGAGACGAGCAGAGGGTCCGCCGCATCACCAAAGGTTTTACCAACGGCGGCGCCAATCTGAGTGAGCGCGCTCTCGATTTGCTCTTCTAACCCATCCGGGTACGAGCGATCATTTTTATAATAAGCCGCGCAGACTTCCGTGGTGATTGTAAAGCCCGGCGGAACCGGTAGACCGAGGCTCGCCATTTCAGCAAGATTGGCGCCTTTGCCCCCAAGAAGGTCTTTCATAGAAGCATCGCCAGCGGTGTTACCCGCTCCAAAGCTATAGACCCATTGCGTTAGAACCGACACGTCCTGGTTCATCGTTTCCGCCTCATTTTCGTTTCCCAAGCCACCCTCACCCTGGCCAAAAGACTCAGAGGAGATTTGGGCAAAGCCTTAAGACAGCAACCGCTGCAGGCCAAGTGCGAAATGACCGCAGTGCAGCGCCGCCCGAAAACTGTCTCTTCTCCTCGCTCGTTATCAGAAACGGCCGCTCCGCGCGATAATACGCATCAAGCGCGTGAGCGGCCGTCGGACGCCAATTTCAAGGGGCCGGTTTTGGGGGAAGCCACCTTGGGACGCCAGCGCCGGGTTGGGGGGAAGCCCGACACCAAGACCATAGGGCCGCCGCTTAGGGGTGGGCATAACTATCCCCCTACTTTTTTATATCTGGTTGATTTTGCAACGTTTTTTGCAATTCAAGACGTTGCGAATCGAATCGCAACTCGACGGTGATGGGGGCGGTGGGTGGATTTTGCAGAGGCATGGGGCGGGCTTTTCCTTCCCCCATTCATGGGGGAAGTGCCGCAAAGCGGCGATGGGGGCTGTTGGCGTTCCCGCATAGCGGTGATGAATGTTCTATGGCGCCGCCCACCCCCCTCCGTCTCGCCCGGAACAAGTCCAGGCTCGACACCTCCCCCGCAAGCGGGGGGGGTATAGCTAAGTCCGTTGAATATTAGCCGCCCCCTTGCTGAAGAGGTCCTCAAGCTGCTGGCGCATGTTTTTTCCGTTGAGTTCTTTTTCGACGAACCCAAACACCACTTTACTGTTCGATATAGTTTGCCATACGCGGCCAACTGCACGCTTATCGCGACTATCATCATTGGTGGCATAGCCGTCACCTTTGTATTCAACGATTGCAGTTCGTCCGTCTATCAGCTCCGCAACGAAATCAGGATAAAACCATCCGGCTTTCAGCGGCAGGCGTAAAGCGTCTCTATGGCGAGAGACGTTTCGAACCCAATGTCGTACTATGTCGAGACTGTCTAACGCTTGCGCACAACGAAATTCTTCGCCGTTCGGTTTGCCATCAAATGCCGGGACTTCATGCGGCCCTAGAAAATGCCGCTGGAATGTGTAATCGCCCGCATAGAGACGAACATCGGAGAATATGCCTTGTTTGAACTCGAATCCCTTATCAAACGAGATTTCTGGCCTGGCATCATCGGCGAATAAGGCTTGCTGATAGACACCCTCGATTTGGCTGCGTTTAAAGTCCGCGATCTTCCGTTCGAGCACGCGCAGCAACGGAAACATGCATCGATTGAGCGCTGTCAGCGA
>JAJFFW010000106.1 GCA_021776435.1 Parvularculaceae bacterium
GGAACCCTCTTTTGCTAGCGGCGATGATTTCCTCTGGATTGGCTTTCCATGTAAATGGTTTTGGTTTTTGATTATGCTCGTTGATAAATCTGTTGATTGCCGCTTGCAGATCGACAACGGAATGAAAGACCCCTTGTTTTAACCGCCGGCGGGTGAGTTTTGCGAAAAACCCTTCAACGGCGTTGAGCCATGACGCGCTTGTCGGCGTGAAGTGAAACGTCCAGCGTGGATGACGGGCGAGCCAGTCGCGTACTTTTTCATGTTTGTGCGTGGCGTAATTGTCGAGGACTGCGTGTATGTCCTTTTCTTTCGGAACCGTCCGCTCGACGGCATTGAGGAAGCGGATGAATTCCTGATGGCGATGGCGCTGCATGTTCTGCCCGATGACCGCGCCATCGAGAATATTCAGCGCTGCAAAGAGCGTCGTTGTGCCATGACGTTTGTAGTCATGGGTCATCGTCTGTAACCGTCCCTTCTTCAGGGACAGTCCCGGTTGGGTTTGGTCAAGGGCTTGAATTTGGCTCTTTTCATCAATGCTGAGCACGACAGCATGGGCGGGCGGCGACACATAAAGCCCGACAATATCGTGTAGTTTTTCGGCAAAGGCCGGGTCGTTCGACAGTTCGAACTGTCGCCAGCGATGCGGCGTGAGGCCATGAGCTTTCCAGATTTCTTGCACGGTGCGCACCGCCAGACCAACCGCCTCGGCCATCGCCCGGCCTGTCCAGTGCGTGGCCTCATGGGACGGCGGCTCAAGGGTCAGACCGATCACCTCTTCAACACGCTCGGGTGAAATCGGAGCCTTCCCAGGCGGACGGGTTTTGTCACGCAATAATCCGTCTACGCCTTCTTCCATAAAGCGTTCCTGCCAACGCCAGACGCAGGTTTTTGACTTGCCCGTTTCGCGCATGATGGCGTGCGTGCCGTACCCTTCCGCACTCAAAAGAACAATCCTTGCCCGCCAGGCATGCTTTTGCTGTGAATTGCCGTCCGCGACAATCGCCTCAAGACGACGGCGATCACCTCGTTTGAACTCTATAGATATTCCTGTTCGCATCCCCTATCGTCGCATTAAACGCCACAAAGGGGAATCCAAAAAGGGGCTCTTCTGTTTCCGCTAATCCACTAGCGCATTACGAGAGTCTCTTAATTACCACTCGCGGGTGCAAAAAGAACCGCGAGTTCCCGTTCACCACTTGATTTGCACGTCTGCGGCGCGACAATCCACGCTTCCTCTAACACGCAAACGCGTGCCGGTTCGGGTGGGGCAAGTCGCGTACAAACTGGAATTATGTCGGGCAGAATTTGTCGGACAGGGATCGCGCAAGAAAGTCACGCGCACGAACCAGGGGAAAGTGCGTTGTGATCTGGATAAAGATTGAACGTGCAAAATGCGCAGGCGGGGAGGCGGATTTTTGAACTATTGAAGATCCGAGAGGTGTCGTACTGTTTAAAACAACATTTGATAAATTAGCGCTGTTTTATGTGGTCGCCGTGCTAATCGCATTAGCGGTAGCCACGATTGGAAATTTTGATTTTTTCTCTAAATCGAGAATTAGCGATCTAGATGAGGATGCTGTCGTAAGTCTAACGGCGGAACAGCGTTTGCGAATGGGAATCGCGGTCGACTATATCGTCGAATTAGATATTTCGACACAAGACGCCAATGGAAACCGTCGATCGGCCCATGACATCGCGATAGAGAAAGCCGAAATAATAACAGGACTGAGCGAATCTATCGATAGCGAGCGTTTGCGCTCGCTCCCTTTCACAAATGCGCTTGTCGCGACCGTACAGTCCCTCAATGAATTAAGGCGGCTGCAAACAAATCCCAAGGTCACCGGCGTGTTCGAAGATCGCGTCAATGCGCTATTGCTGCAGGATTCGCTCGAAGTAATTCACGCGATACCGCCATGGAATGACGATGGAAGCAATTACGCCCTTACCGGCGCGGGGTATGCGGTCGCTGTTATCGATAATGGCGTATGGGGAACGGCGGGTCTAAATATTCAGGCGGAAGCCTGTTTTTCCACGCCGAATATATCGCAATATGAACACAGCCTTTGTGCGAGCGGTGTCTCTACGCCTACGGTGATGTATACGGACCCAGGCTCGGCCACAACATGCTCCGGACAAGGTTCATGTGATCATGGCACCCATGTTGCCGGCATTGTAAGTGGAAATACTATTCGGCCTGGAGTAGCTCCAGGAGCGCCGATCGTCGCCATTCAAACGTTCATCGGCAAGGGAGCCAGCGTGTTCGCACGTGATAGCGATATCAAATCGTCGCTTGGCTATGTCTATTTTTACAATCTTGGCATCGACAGCGGTGACACTGCCGGTAATCAGATCATCGCCGTCAATATGAGTCTGGGACGCGACGACGCCGGCGATTGCACGACCGGCGGTTCGGGCGCAAACAGTCTCGCAACCGAACTCGAGAATCTGGCGGCCGATGGCGTAAGCGTCATTGCATCGAGCGGAAACGACAGCCACGTTGACCGGATCAAATTTCCGGCTTGTATCGACTTTAGCGTAACATCTGGACCGGATGTTGACGTAATCAGCGTCGGTGCGACTAACAAGTGGGATGTGACTGCACCTTTCTCACAGGCGGCGCAGGACCCGACTGATTACACGCTGGATATGTTGGCGCCCGGCGCGGGCATTGAATCCGTGTACGGACCGCTTGCCAACAATTTGAGCCACCTTTCGGGCACGTCGATGGCGGCCCCTCATGTGGCAGGATGCGTTGCACTGCTCGCAGAGCAAGCAGCTGCGGCAGGCGCCATGCCGTCGCAACCGACACGCGCTGCAACATTCGCCTCAATTCTGAAATCGACGGGTGTTCCGGTGGAAGACCATCGCGACGCGTTGATCGAAACGCCCCGACTTGACTGCGGCGCGGCCATCCATGAAATGCGCGGCGACGCCTGGCAAGCGACTATTACCGGGCGGAAAATGGAAGACACGGACGGCGACGTAGTCGGCGATGCGCCTCTCGCGGGATGGACCATCTCTGCTTACGATATTTCCGCCGGGGCGACGCCGCAATATGCGGGTCATCCCGCCTATTCCGCCATTACGGACGCCAACGGTTATTATTCCATCCAGGTGGGTTGGGGGGAATGGCAGCTGGCAGAATCGTCTTATGGCCCGGTTGCCGGGTCACCGATACCCACGACCAATCAGTACTGGGAGCAGGTGTCGCCTACGCTTGGCGCTATCTTGGTCGAACCCAACGGCGCTACAGCGTTTACTGGAAACGATTTTGTCAACCGTAGGGCGGACTATTGCCCGTCAGGACAAACCTACACAGCCTTCGTCTCCGGGATCCCCGATCATTACACGACAAGCTATGATGGATCTGCACCTCATGACGAGATGTATCTGTTCTATCAGGATCGATATAAGGACAAATATTCTCCTCTGCCTTTCCCGGCCAATCGCGAGTTTGATCAGGACAGCCTATCAACAAAGCCGTTTATCCAAAAATTTGATCTGACCGCAATTCCGTCCGCCTTCCGTTTTACTAAGGCTGGTCTCGATGTTGGTGGACGCCCGGTCCGGCAACCTCCAAGCAGGCCAAATGGCGCCTATATCAATATTCCCGAACGCCTGGAACGCAATGATGCGATGTGGCTAATGTTCGCCGACGCCAATGGCGAAATTCTCGGCAACCCGACGACCTGGGGGCGCGGCATTGGGAACAACTCTATTATCGGAGACGGCCTGCTCGCCGCCGATTGGGACTATCCGGCTTTCGAAACTCGGTATGACTTCAATGTTACGACACCTAGCTTGCCGATTGCGTCAGTCCCTTCGCTAGCGGATCCGGATTATCTCGATCGCGACCTACGGCCAATGATGGACCTGCACCGCCATGCGGGCCTGCTGTTTCAGGACGACACCAATATCGACTATACCGTCCTTCACACCTGTACTGTCGAACCGGGCTTTGCGATCGATCTTGCGCCAAAAACGCAACAGCTCGATCTCAATGTTCCTTACAATTTCAGCGTTTCACTGCAGAACTTGACGGGGCGCGGTCTTTCGGCCCCTGATAAGTTGATCGTCACTGGCGAGCTTTCCCCTGGCACCCAATTCGACCCAGACATAGCCGCAACTTATAGCAACTGGGGCGGCGATTGGTCTTGCGAGACGACTATAAATGAAATGGGCGGCGATTCCTTCGTCTGCACCTATAATGGCCCGAACTTCTCGGGAACGGCGCCTCAGGGCTTCGACGTGCCGGTCGTGACCACGGTCGCTGGAACGCACCAGACCTGTATGAGCATGGATGTGATCGACACTAGTGGCGCAGTTCTTGACCACAATTCAGTCTGCGTTGCCAACGCGATTGGTTATGATGTGGGCGCCCGCAAGCGAAAAAATAAGAACTGGGTGCGCTGGGATGATCCATCGACTTCTGGAAACGACGACCCTCTTATATTCTCATTGCAGCCGCGGAACTACGGCAAGTCAATAACTGTTCCGCCTGTTGGCGTTACCGTGACCGACGACGTTCTTCATGAAGGATACGTTCCCGTCACTAACGCCGTAACATCAGGCCCAAATTGGCAGTGTACGCAATCCTCAAACACCACATCGCCATTCAATTCTCTACTTTGTGATTTGATCAACATGACGGTGGATCCCGGGTTCAATCCATCGCCGCTGAGTGAGTCGCACGGATTCAAACTCCCGGTCATCGAATGGGAATTCCGCGGTCATCAAATCGGCTGGTTCAAGAACTGTCACAGGGTGGCGATGAGTACTGTTGTTGATGGCAATCCTGCAAATGACATCTGGTGTGTCTGGGCTTTTGTTCAGGGCAATATCCATCTTAAAAAGGATGTGAAGACGCTGGGCGGCGACAACGAGGTCGATTTTGGCGGCGGCATCAGCGAACTTTTCGACTTCCTAATTGACATCGAAAATTGGGCTGGAGAAATTGATCCCGCACGGGTCGAGATCGTGATGCAGGATCTGTTGCCCACCGGAATCGTGGTTTCCAATCCATCCCTCTTGTCAACGCAGAATCCGGATTGGGATTGTTCGCTTACAGTCAGCTGTACGTATACGCCCATCGCTTCGGAAGGCAGCTCCGTCACTCCTACCCCGCTCGACACGATCAAAATTCCGGTCGTCGCCAATGAGCCCGGTTTCTATGAAAATTGCGCCGGCGCGATGCCTGAACCGACCCTTTTTCCGGATGGCGATACCGAGCCCGATGATTTGACGCCTCCTGATCCCGGGATTGCTCCTGATACGGATTTCCAACTTACCGACAAGCATAATGAAGATTGTATCGAGATCATTGTTGGGCATGACGTCCAGCTGCAGAAATCAGCGATCGTCAATGGCGCTGAAAACCCGTATAGCGTTATCGTTGAAGCAAGTCAGACGTTGCAATTCGTCATCCGCGTCACCAACCATCTCAGTTCCATCGATCCCGGCGATGTCCTGATCGTTCAGGACACACTTCCTCCGGGCTTTGCCATCGGCACGCTGCCAAATGGCGGTCCCGGCGACTGGAATTGCAGTATTGTCGGCGGCTCACTCTCCGCTGGGTACCAGATTGAATGCGTCTTCGACAATTCGAACAGCAGCATTTCCTACCCCGCCGGTATACTTGGATCGGCAATAATCATTGATGTCAAAGCGCCCGAACAAATCGGTAATTACACAAATTGCGCGAAGGTCGATGTCCAGCTCGACAACAATGATGAAGACGATATTCCGGGTAATGAGGAAGACTGCGTCGATATCATCGTTCCAGGGCACCTGTCCGTCAAGAAAAACACATCAACAGGGCAGACGGAATATGATGTTGGCGACACCATCGAATTCCATATCGAAGTGATCAACGAAGGCGGTGTCATCGCGGCGCCGGTTACAATTAACCTCGCCGACACGATCACACTATCGGGCTTGACCCATCTAGCGACCAGCTGGCCGCCTGGCTGGCCGTGTTCCACGAACTCTTTGAGCTGTGCAGTCGACCCCGCCATTATTGGCGAAATCAATCCGAACGACAGCTTCTTTATCCGGATCGCCATGGAAGGAACGAATCCGGGAAAATACACCAATTGCTTCAATGTTTCGCTCAACAATGCGACCAATGTTCCGGGTGCGCAGCATGATCCGTGTGTCACGTTCTATGTCGGCCACGACCTGTCCATCGACAAGATGGTAGACAATCCGAATCCGGTTGTCGGGACGCAAGTTACGTTTACGCTCAGTGTGGATAACAACCTTGGGTCCATTCAGGCTTACCCGACCGAGACCGTCACCGTGACGGACCTGCTGCCAGGTAATCTGGTGTTCTCGTCCACTACGGACCTGAATGCACCGCCGGACTGGACTTGTTCCGTCACGCCGTCAGGCGGATTCTATGTCATCAATTGCATCTGGGAAGGGACAGGCCCAATTCCGCCGGAGTCATCCCTGCCGGACATCACGATTACAGCCACGGTCATCGACGACACGCCGCTGACCAACTGCGCCGAGGTCACACTTGATGGCGCCAGTGATGATATTCCGGGAAATAATGGCTATAATCAAACCGAGTGCGTTACAATCACGCCAGTGCGGGCAACGCTCGACGTCACAAAAACGGTGCTGTATTGCGACGTGGACGGAACATCATGCGTGTTCCGGGTCACGGTGACTAACGCCGGCGGTGTGCCTTATATCGGTGACCTCTTTATTTACGATATAATGGATGTTGATTTTGCCGGGCACACCCTTTTGCCGTCGCCGACGTTCAATAACTCAACAGCAACCGGGCAGACGTGCAACTTCCTGCAAAACTCTCTAGCTATAGGCATACCAATTCTGCCGATATTTAATTCAAACGACCTCGGTTACTGTCAGTTTGATGGCGCGACTATCCAGCCCGGGGGCAGTATCTCTTATGATGTCGAGGTTGATCCTTCGACCCTGGTTCTGCCCGACGGCTCTGCAGCCACCAACTGCGTTCTGGTCGATGACGGCGCGGATCAGCTTTCAGACTGGCCAACGAGCTGCGTCGACCTGGAGCTGCCGACACTGAATATCGAAAAGCAGCTGGTCAATTGCGCGCCAGACATGTCGACCTGCACTTTCTCCATCACCATCAGTAATCCGACGACCGTCGACTACTACGACCCGCTCATAATTGGCGACCTGATGGATGTGAACTTCACCAGCTTGACACTGAGCAGCACCATTCCGGTGCCAAACTTTGGCGTTGATTCCGGCGTTGACAATTCGACATGCGGCGATTTGATCGACTGGTTGAATTTGCCGCTCAATCCACCATTCGCACCGTTCCCCAATCATTCCAACGATCTGTCAATTTGCGGGTTTTACGACGCCTATATTATGGATGGCGACTTCCTGACATTCGATGTCACGGTGACCTTCGCCGACCCGATCAAAGAATTGGCCAATGGCGGTGAGAACTGCGCTTTCATTGTGACCGGTCCGTATCCGAATTACCCGACTGAGTGCGCGGATATTCCGCCTGCGCCGCAACCCGTGCTCGATATCGAAAAAGAGGTCACCTATTGTACGGCAAATCTCACGGTTTGCGCATTCGAGATCAAGATAACCAATTTGGGACCGGGATCTTACAACGGCGATGTGTGGATGGTCGATTTCATGGATACGAGCTTTGATGATCTGACCGTGATCCAGGGCCCGAGCTACACAAACGCCAACGCCAGTGGCCTCAATTGCGTCACATTGACGAATGTTCTGCCATGGAACTCATTACCGGTTACCGGCATGCCAAATCAGAACTCGGACGATCTCGGTTATTGTTCGCTTCCAGGCGCCAATATCGCACAGGGCGGTAGCGTCTCCTTCATCGTGCAGGAAGTCTTCGGCGCCGACACGGCGCCAGGAATTAATTGCGCCGTACTAGCGACAGACGATGATCTGGAAGACATGCCGACCAGTTGCGCAACTTATGACTGGCCGGCGCTTGACATCTCCAAGACACTCGACAGCTGCACGCCGAAAATGTCCGAATGCACTTTCACCATATCCATCGCTAATGGATCAAATACCCCCTATTACGACAACCTCTACATTTTCGACCTGATGAGCACTGACTTCGCAAACTTTACGGCGACAAACGTCGTATCTCCGCCCGTTTTCGGCAGTCAGTCCGGCGCTGACGCCCAGCAATGTCAGTATAATGCCAATTCGGTTCAACCAGCGTTCAGCCCACCGCTTCCGGGTCTGCCGATCAATGCCGACGACTACGGAACATGCGCGTATGTGGCGGCCTATATCAGGACCGGCGATCCATTGGCCTTTGACATCACTGTCACATTCCCACCGGGCGTCAATCCAAGCGGCGAAACGAATTGTGTTTACATCTACGACACTACGAGTATGAATTACGTAGACTGGGCGCATTCCTGTGACACGATCCCGTCAACTCCGCTGCCGCAGGATCCGAGAATCGAGAAAACGCAATGGGGCTGCTCGCCGACGCAGGTTGGCTGCAACTTTAAAATCTCGGTGACGAACATTGCCACGACCAACCACACGGCACCCATTACTGTCTTTGACTGGATTCCCGGCTACACGCCAAACTGGGCGATGTTCAGCAATCTGACGGTCACCTCGGCGCCGCCCGGCTGGTCCTGTAGTATCCTGCCCGCGTCGGACCATCATATTGAGTGTACAAATCTGTCGCCCAATATTCCGCCCAATGGCACCGACGTTATTGAAATCACTGTCGATATTGTGGGGACCGGCGCACCGATCCAGAATTGCGCAGGAATGCGAAATCTCGATTCGTCCACCGGTTCCTGCGTCAATATAGCTCACGGAAAGGGTGAGTGGCGATTTGTCAAAACGCAGGTGACCAACAGCTGCATCACGTCAGATCCTAACTTTGTTCTACTTTGCCGGTTCGAAATCACAGTGATTAATGACACACTGTCTCCATTTTCAGGCGCGGTGGAGATTGTGGACGAGCTTCAAAACTCGAGTGGCGTCAACACTGGTTTCCCACTAAACGCCTTTGGTGGAACGACGCCCGGTTGGGCTTGCGCCCAGAATACCTCAACAAACGCCTATGAGTGCGCGCATCCGGGGATCGTGCTCAATCCGGGAGAGAGCGAAACACTTTGGATTGAAATCCACGCCCTCGGCACGCTTGGCGACGCCAATTGCGCCCGGATGACCGACCCTGCCGCTATCGTTCCGGAGGAATGTATCGACGTAAGATAAACAGTGAGGCGCGCGGCCCCGCCTTTCAGAAGGAGTAAATGACAATGACCCGAAAAGTGAAAATCTTCGCCGCAATACTGATAACGCTTGCAATAGCGACAGGTTCAGTGCTCTCGCAGGAAACTCGATCGGAAAACCCCTTCGCGACAGCCATTGAGAAAATGGAGCGACAGGAAAATAAAGCACCACCGCGCAGCACGCCGCCACCAGCGGAAACAACGCTGCGATGCGTTGCTGAAGACCAACAGTGTTCCTGCACGAGCGGCGCGGATTCCCGCGACTGTCGGGTCATGAATGCGTTCTTGTGCGTTGGTGAGGATCGCTACAAGCGCATGAAATGCGACGTAAACGGACGATGCAGCTGCCGCACCCGACCGCAAAGGGGATAGCCTTGTTTTATCAATGAATTGGCGGTTAGAAACGGTGCAACTTGGCGAAACATTTGACGCGCTTCTCGCCTTGGCGAGCTGTGAATATCGGTGGAAAAGTGTGCCAGCTGGCCGCCTGATTTGGGCGGCGGAAAAGTGGGCCACTTTTAGGGTTGCCGGGATAAGTTCCCGGGATTTGCGAGGAGCAAGGTCCCGGGGATGTACGACGTGCGATTATATGAACAAATTCGGGTTGCGGTATTTTAGACGGCCTGTCGCGGCGGGAAGCGTCGCGGAAGTTCGGCGTTCACCGGAATACGGTGAGGAAGGCGCTTTCCCATTCGGTTCCGCCGGGCTATCTTTGTTTGACGCCGGTGCGGCGGCCGAAAATTGGTCCATTCACCGGGATCATCGACGCCATTCTGGAGCCGGACCTTGAGGCGCCGAAAAAGCAGCGTCACATGGTCCAGCGGATCTTCGACCGTCTGAAAGACGAGCACGGGTTTAACGGCGGCTATACGACGGTGCGCGATTATGTGCGCTAGCGGCGTCCGGTCTCATGAAGGAGGCCTTTGTGCCGCTGGCGCATCCGCCGGGCCATGCGCAGATTGATTTTGGCGAGGCGCTTGTGGTGATCGCCGGCGTTCAGCGCAAAGCGGCGATATTTGTCTTAAGCCTGCCACACAGCGATGACGCCTTTGTCCAGGCGTTTCCGCAGGAAACGGCGGAGGCCTGGTGCGAAGGGCATGTGCGCGCCTTTGATTATTTTGGCGGAGTTCCCGCTACAATCCTTTACGACAACTCCAAGCGGATCGTGGCGCGCATTCTTGGCGACGGGACGCGTCAGCGCACACAGATGTTCTCCGGGCTTGTGTCGCATTATCTGTTCAAGGACCGGTTCGGTCGGCCGGGCTGCGGCAATGACAAAGGCAAGGTGGAGAATCTGGTCGGCTATGCGCGGCGGAATTTTCTTGTGCCGATCCCTCGGGCTGCGTCCTTCGATGAACTGAACGCGCGTCTCGTTGAATCTTGCCACCGACGCCGCACGCAACAATTGCGCGGCAAGAACGAAACCGTCGGCAAGCGGTTTGAAGCGGACAGGGCTGCATTCCGGGATTTGCCCGGCTGAACCTATGAAGCGTGCGATCGCCGCCCGCGCGCGAAGGCGCGCATACTTAAGATTGGCGGCCAATGGCCGCCGGGTCAAGCGACAAGCCAGGCGCTCGTGCGCTACCGGCTGTCGGATTACTCCGTGCCGGTCAGCTACGCGCACCGGCAGGTGCTGATCAAAGGTTTTGTCGATGAGGTCGTCATCTGCGTTGGAACGGAGGAGATCGCGCGCCATCCCCGGTCTTATGAGCGCGACGACGTGGTCTTCAATCCGCTGCATTATCTGGCGCTGCTGGAGAAGAAACCCGGCGCATTGGATCAGGCCGCGCCGCTACAGGGCTGGGATCTGCCCGCCCCATTCGCCGAGTTCCGCCGCCGCGCCGAGGGGCGAATGGGAAAACATGGCAAGCGGGAATATATCCAGGTTCTGCGTTTTCTTGAGACCTTCTGTATGGATTTTGTGGAACGGGCGGTAGCCGAGGCCACTCGCCTGCAGGTCATTTCTTATGACGCTGTCAAACAGTTGACGCTGTGCGCTGTTGAGCGGCGCCAGACCGGTACGTTTTTACTCCGCGATTGACAGTCTGGGCGTCCAGACATTCGAGACACCGCTTCAAACGGTCACCCGAATTATAATTGACGATCAGGACCGAAACCTTAGACATGGGGCGGTGATACTCCGCTACTGGCAAACCTTCTGTCGCCGGCTTACTCTAACGCCTT
>JAJFFW010000107.1 GCA_021776435.1 Parvularculaceae bacterium
GTTTATACAACGACCCCGAAGAAGCCAAACTCGGCCCTTCGGAAGGTTGCCAAGATTCGCCTGACGAATGGCTATGAAGTCATCGGTTATATCCCCGGTGAAGGTCACAATCTGCAGGAACACTCTGTAGTGCTGATCAGGGGCGGCCGCGTGAAAGACTTGCCAGGTGTTCGCTATCACATCCTGCGCGGTGTTCTTGATACGCAAGGGGTGAAAGACCGCAAACAACGCCGCTCGAAATACGGCGCCAAACGGCCGAAATAGGGTTTAGAGAAATGTCACGTCGCCACAGTGCAGAAAAACGCGTCGTTCATTCGGACCCAAAGTTCGGTGATATGACGATATCGAAATTCATCAATTATGTGATGCTCGATGGTAAAAAGTCGGCCGCAGAAAAGATTGTCTACGGAGCGCTTACTCGCATTGAAGACAAAATGCGCCGTCCTCCTATTGAGCTCTTTAAAGAGGCGTTAGAAAATGTAACGCCGACGCTCGAAGTGCGCTCGCGGCGTGTTGGTGGGGCTACTTATCAAGTTCCTGTCGAAGTGCGACCTGATCGCAAACAGGCGTTGGCGATGCGCTGGTTGATTTCAGCGGCGCGCTCGCGCAACGAAACGACGATGATCGACAAGCTGTCGAATGAATTAATGGATGCTGCCCAAAATCGCGGTGCGTCTGTAAAGAAACGTGAAGATACCCACCGCATGGCGGAAGCGAACCGCGCATTCTCCCATTATCGTTGGTAACCGGATTACTGAGTAAGGCATTGCTGTCATGGCGCGCATACATAAAATCGAGGATTACCGTAATTTCGGCATCATGGCTCATATTGATGCTGGAAAAACTACGACTACGGAACGGGTCCTTTACTACACAGGCAAGAGCCACAAGATCGGTGAAGTCCATGACGGCGCCGCGACGATGGATTGGATGGAGCAAGAACAAGAGCGCGGCATTACGATCACGTCGGCTGCGACGACTTGTTCCTGGAATGACAAGCTTTTAAATATTATCGACACACCAGGTCACGTTGACTTCACAATTGAAGTTGAGCGGTCACTGCGGGTTCTTGATGGCGCTGTTGCTCTGTTGGACGCGAATGCAGGCGTTGAGCCGCAAACCGAAACGGTGTGGCGCCAGGGTGATAAATATAACGTCCCGCGCATGTTCTTCATCAACAAGATGGATAAGATTGGCGCTGACTTCTATGATTCAATTGATTCGATCCATGATCGCCTCGCCGCGAAAACCATTGTTCTGCAATTGCCAATTGGTGCGGAAAACGACTTTATCGGTCTCGTCGATCTCATCAAAATGAAGGCGATCATCTGGGAAGAAGAATCCCTGGGCGCCAAGTTTTTCGAGAGTGAAATTCCGGCAGACCTTGCGGACAAAGCTGCTGAATATCGTGAGAAGATGATCGAGACGGCTGTAGAGCTCGACGAAGAGGCTCTGGAAGCATATCTTGATGGCAATGAACCGGATGTGGACACACTTAAGCGATTAATTCGCAAGGGGACCTGTGCGGTTATTTTCCACCCTGTCCTTTGCGGTTCCGCATTTAAAAACAAGGGCGTTCAGCCAATGCTTGACGCTGTTGTGGACTTTTTGCCGAGCCCGGTTGAGGTGCCTGCAATCAAAGGACACCTTCCTGACTCAGAAGAGCAAGTGACTCGGAAGTCTTCCGATGAAGATCCTCTTTCGATGTTGGCTTTCAAGGTCATGAACGATCCATTTGTCGGCTCGCTGACCTTTTGCCGAATCTATTCAGGCAAGCTTGAGTCTGGCACAGGCGTAATGAATACGGTTAAAGGCAAACGCGAGCGCATTGGAAGGATGCTGCAAATGCATTCCAATTCACGCGAAGATATCAAAGAGGCATTTGCTGGCGATATCATTGCGGTTGTTGGTCTGAAAGATACGACAACGGGCGATACGCTTTGCGATCCAAATAACCCCGTGATCCTTGAGCGTATGGAATTCCCGGATCCTGTTATCGAGCTGGCTGTTGAGCCAAAAACTAAAGCCGATCAGGAAAAAATGGGCATTGCGTTGCAGAGACTTGCGGCGGAAGATCCCTCTTTCCGGGTGGCGACGGATGAAGAGTCTGGCCAAACCATTATTAAGGGGATGGGCGAACTCCACCTCGACATTATTGTCGATCGGATGAAGCGTGAATTCAAAGTGGAAGCGAATATTGGCGCGCCACAGGTTGCCTATCGTGAGACCATCACCAAGCATCACAAGATTGATTATACGCACAAAAAGCAAACCGGTGGTTCGGGTCAATTTGCGCGGATCAAAATGAATATTGTTCCGCTGGAGCCTGGTTCGGGTTACGAGTTCGATTCTAAGATTGTCGGCGGCTCTATTCCTAAAGAATATATCCCCGGCGTTATCAAAGGTATCAATTCGGTGCGTGAAGCGGGCTTGCTTTGCGGGTTTCCGATTCTCGATTTTAAAGTCGAGCTGGTTGACGGCGCCTTTCATGATGTAGACTCATCCGTGCTGGCTTTCGAAATTGCTGCGCGCGCAGCGATGCGCGAAGCGGCGCCTCATATGGGCCTTGCTCTGCTTGAGCCTATTATGAAGGTAGAGGTCGTGACGCCAGAAGAATATACCGGCAGCGTCATCGGTGATTTGAATTCCCGGCGTGGTCAAATTCAGGATCAGGCGATGCGCGGCAACGCCAATGTGGTGAACGCCATGGTGCCGCTCGCCAATATGTTTGGATACGTAAACAATCTGCGTTCCGCCACTCAGGGCCGTGCGCAGTACTCGATGCAATTCGATCACTATGACAAAGTCCCGCAGGCTGTTGCGGACGAAGTCAGAGCGAAGTTGGCTGGGTAAAACGCAATCTGAGATGGGTGTCCGCTGATGAAGCGGTAGGTTAAACGATGTCGTCAAGAGACGGAGAGAAGTGAAATGGCAAAAGCAAAATTTGAACGCAACAAGCCTCATGCCAATATTGGCACGATTGGTCACGTGGACCACGGCAAGACGACGTTAACCGCGGCGATCACCAAGTTTTTTGGTGAATTCAAGTCCTATGATCAGATTGACGCGGCGCCGGAGGAAAAAGCGCGTGGCATCACGATTTCGACCGCGCACGTCGAATATGAAACCGATGCGCGTCATTACGCGCATGTCGACTGCCCGGGGCACGCTGACTATGTGAAGAACATGATCACTGGCGCGGCTCAGATGGATGGCGCCATTCTTGTTGTTAACGCTGCCGATGGCCCTATGCCGCAGACCCGGGAGCATATTCTGCTTGCCCGTCAGGTCGGTGTTCCAGCCGTCGTCGTTTATCTCAACAAAGTTGATCAGGTTGATGATGAAGAACTTCTGGAGCTTGTTGAGCTGGAAGTGCGCGAGCTTCTCACGAAGTATAACTTCCCTGGTGACGACATTCCGATCATCAAGGGTTCGGCCCTCGCGGCGCTTGAAGATCGCGATGCGGCCATCGGTGAAGATTCGATCCGTGAGCTTATGAAGGCGGTTGACGAGTACATTCCGACTCCGGATCGTCCAGTCGATCTTCCATTCCTATTACCGATTGAGGATGTTTTCTCAATTTCCGGTCGGGGTACGGTTGTAACAGGTCGCGTTGAGCGCGGCATTGTTAATGTTGGCGATGAACTTGAGATCGTTGGCGTAAAAGATACTCAGAAAACGACCTGCACAGGCGTTGAAATGTTCCGGAAGTTGCTCGATCGCGGTGAGGCGGGCGACAATGTTGGCGTTCTGTTGCGCGGTATCGATCGCACTGCGGTTGAGCGTGGGCAAGTTCTTTGCAAACCCGGTTCTGTTAACCCGCATACGAAGTTCTTGGCGGAAGCCTATATTCTTACAAAGGAAGAGGGTGGCCGTCATACGCCATTCTTTACCAACTACAGGCCGCAATTCTATTTCCGTACGACCGACGTTACGGGTGTTGTCACCCTGAAAGAAGGTACGGAAATGGTTATGCCAGGCGATAATGTTGAAGTGAATGTCGAATTGATTGTGCCGATCGCCATGGAAGAGAAGCTTCGCTTCGCTATCCGTGAAGGTGGTCGTACGGTTGGCGCGGGCATCGTTTCGAAGATTATCGAATAGGCCTCAGTAAATATGGCGCGGAGCGGTGATTGCCGGTCCGCGTTTTCGACTCTCTTTTTGATGAAAATTTAAACGAAGCGTAACGGTCCCATGCAACAGAATATTCGCATACGTCTTAAGGCGTTTGACCACCGAGTGCTTGACGCTTCGGCGAAGGAAATCGTGAACACAGCGAAGCGCACTGGCGCTCAGGTGCGCGGCCCTATTCCGCTGCCGACGCGAATTGAGCGTTATACCGTGAATCGGTCGCCGCACATCGACAAGAAGAGCCGTGAACAATTTGAGATGCGCACACATAAGCGTGTTCTTGATATCGTCGACCCAACGCCACAAACGGTCGATGCATTGATGAAACTGGATTTGTCGGCTGGCGTCGACGTCGAAATTCGACTTGGCGCTTAGAGGAGCAAGGGTAATGCGCACTGGGCTCATTGCAAAAAAGATTGGCATGACGCGCGTTTATCGTGAAAGCGGCGTTCATGTACCTGTAACTGTCATGCAAATTGATGGATGCCAGGTTGTCGGTCAGTGCACTGAAGAAAAGAACGGCTACACGGCGCTTCAACTCGGCGCCGGAGCCAGGAAAATTAAGCGTACGACGAAGGCTTCTCGTGGCCAATTCGCTGCGGCGAATGTTGAACCAAAGCAAAAGCTTGTCGAGTTTCGTGTGTCGCCTGATAACCTCATTGATGTTGGGGCCGAATTGTCCGCTGAACATTTTCTCGCCGGTCAGCGCGTTGACGTCACCGGAACCAGCATCGGTAAAGGTTTCGCGGGCGCCATGAAGCGTCACAACTTTAAGGGTCTTCGTGCGACTCACGGCGTTTCGATTTCACACCGCTCGCATGGATCAACAGGGCAGTGCCAAGATCCGGGTAAAGTCTTCAAGGGTAAGAAGATGGCCGGCCATATGGGCGCCGTTCGGTGCACCACGCAGAATATTGAAGTTGTGAAGACTGACCTGGAACGTGGGCTTGTTCTCTTGAAGGGTGCGGTTCCGGGCCCTAAAGGCGGATGGGTGCTGATTAAAGATGCCATCAAACTCCCGCTGCCGGCAGACCTGCCGACGCCGGGTGCGTTGAAAAGTAAACCTGCGCCATCGGCTGGCGATGCGGTTGCTGAAACCGGCGGTGAGCCTGCGGCTGAAGCCGTCAGGGAAGGGGACGAGTAATGAAAACGGAAGTCCTCAATCTTGAAAGCGGCAAAGCCGGGTCGATTGATCTCGATGAGACGATTTTTGGCTTGGAACCTCGCAAAGACATTCTCCATCGTTGCGTTGTCTATCAACTGGCCAAGCGTCAGCAAGGCACGCATAAGGTGAAAGAACGCGGCGAGGTGTCGGCGACTTCGAAGAAGTTTGGCAATCAAAAAGGCGGCGGCGGCGCGCGGCACGGTAATAAGGCTGCTCCACAGTTTCGAGGCGGCGGTAAAGCGCATGGACCTCGTTCCCGCAGTCATGCGATTGATTTGCCGAAAAAGGTTCGAAGTCTGGCGCTTAAGCATGCCCTGTCAGCAAAACAGGCGGCGAACGAATTAATCATTCTGGATGAAGCGAAGCTCAACGACCCGAAGACAAAAGCGCTTATCGCATCGTTCGAGAAACTAAATCTTTCGAATGCGCTGATTGTTGATGCTCATGTTGATGAGAAATTCAGCCTGGCCGCGCGCAATATTCCGAATGTGGATGTTTTACCCGTCATGGGCGCCAATGTTTATGATATTCTCCGTCGCGAGAAGCTGGTGCTTACCAAGGCGGCTGTCGAAGGGTTGGAGGCCCGCCTGAAATGAGCAAGGGTGAAGTCAAAGCTTTGACGGAAAAGCATTACAATACGTTGGTTTCTCCAGTGGTTACTGAAAAATCGACAATCGCATCCGAGCACAATCAGGTTGTCTTTCGAGTTCTGCTCACTGCAACCAAACCGCAAATTGCGGAAGCCGTCGAAGCGCTCTTCAAGGTGAAGGTGAAGGCCGTAAATACGCTCCGTATTAAAGGTAAGAACAAGCAATTTCGCGGCCGTAACTATACTCGGTCGACGGTGAAAAAAGCGGTCGTGACCCTCGAAGAGGGGCATTCGATCGATGTCACCACGGGACTTTAATAAGACTGGGATGATACAATGGCGCTGAGAAAATTTAATCCGACGACACCCGGTCGCCGCCAGCTTGTTCTGGTGGACCGAAGTGATCTTTGGAAAGGTCGACCAGAAAAGACGCTGACTGAAGGTCTGACGTCAAAAGGTGGGCGCAATAATTTTGGTCGTATCACCATGCGCCGGCGTGGCGGCGGGGCCAAAAAGCTTTATCGCCGGGTCGATTTCAAGCGGCGTAAATTTGATATCGAAGCCAAGGTTGAACGGCTCGAATATGATCCGAACCGAACGGCATTTATCGCTCTGTTGAAATACCTCGACGGTGAGCTTGCTTATATTCTGGCGCCGCAACGCTTGAAGGTCGGTGACAAAGTCATATCCGGCGAACGGGTCGACGTGAAACCCGGCAATGCGATGCCGCTTAAGAGCATTCCTGTCGGCTCTATCATCCATAATGTTGAGATGAAGCCATGTAAGGGTGGTCAGCTGGCGCGCGCCGCTGGCGCCTATGCGCAGCTGGTTGGTCGAGACGGTGCGATGGCGCTTCTTCGACTTCAGTCCGGCGAGGTTCGTCTTGTGCCGGGGGAGTGTATGGCGACAATCGGCGCCGTTTCGAATGCGGATCATTCTAATGAATCAATAGGCAAAGCAGGCCGCAACCGGCATAAGGGGAAACGCCCTTCTGTTCGCGGTGTTGTCATGAACCCGGTGGATCACCCTCATGGCGGCGGCGAAGGCCGTACTTCGGGCGGGCGTCATCCGGTGACGCCGTGGGGCAAGCCCACAAAAGGTCGCAAGACACGTAGCAACAAAGAAACCGACAAATTCATCATCCGCTCGCGACACGCGCGGAAGAAGAAGAAGTAATAGGACGCTGGAGACAAGCACATGCCCCGTTCCGTTTGGAAAGGTCCGTTCGTTGACCGCTATCTTTTACAGAAAGCGGAAAAAGCCCAGGGTGGCTCGCATAAGGGCGGGATCAAAACCTGGTCTCGTCGATCGACCATCCTGCCGCAATTCGTTGGCTATACGTTCAACGTTTATAACGGCCGAAAATTTATTCCCGTCCATGTCAGCGAAGATATGGTCGGTCACAAGCTCGGTGAGTTTTCACCGACGCGCACATATTATGGCCATGGCGCTGATAAGAAAGCGCGAAGGAAGTAGTCGATGGGACAGAAGAAAAATCCACGACGCGTTGCGGTTTCTCAAGCGATGGCTAAGGCGCGGATGATCCGCACCTCACCCCAGAAGCTTAATCTGGTCGCCCAGATGATTCGTGGCATGAAGGTTGAGAAAGCGATGGCTGAATTGCAGTTCTCGCGAAAGCGCGTTGCACAAGACGTAAAGAAAGTGCTTGAGAGCGCCGTGGCGAACGCTGAAAACAATCATAGCCTCGATATCGATGCTCTCGTGATTGATCAGGCGTTTGTTGGAAAAAACATCGTCTTGAAGCGCTGGAAACCGCGTGCGCGCGGACGGGTCGGAAAGATATTAAAACCATTTTCTGAAATCACTATAGTCGTGAAAGAGATCGAGGAGGCAGCCTAATGGGTCAGAAGGTCAACCCCATCGGCCTGCGTCTCGGGATCAATCGCACCTGGGATTCGCGCTGGTATGCTAACAAAAGAACTTATGCAGATCTTTTGCATGAGGACTTGGCAATACGCCGATATCTCCAGAAGCACCTGAAACAGGCTGGGGTTTCGCGGATTGTTATCGAGCGTCCACACAAAAAATGTCGCGTGACAATTTATACCGCGCGGCCTGGTGTCGTCATCGGAAAGAAGGGTGCGGATATTGAGAAGCTACGTCTGCGACTTTCGAAATTGTCGTCATCTGAGACGTTTCTGAATATTGTCGAAATCCGGAAGCCGGAAGTCGATGCGACGTTGGTTGCTGATAACATCGCGCAGCAGCTCGAGCGACGTGTTGCATTCCGACGCGCTATGAAGCGCGCCATGCAAACCGCCCAACGGATGGGCGCGCTCGGAATACGCGTCAATGTGGCGGGTCGTCTTGGCGGCGCGGAAATTGCGCGCAAAGAATGGTACCGCGAAGGCCAAGTGCCGTTGCATACACTGCGTGCTGACATTGATTATGGGGTCGCCACAGCCAAGACGACTTACGGCGCCATCGGAGTGAAGGTCTGGATCTATAAAGGTGAGATCATGGAGCATGACCCGATGGCTCAGGAAAAACGCCTAATCGATGCGCAGACCGGCGGTGTTGGTCAATCGCGTCAAAGCCAACGCTCATAACGGGATAGAGAACGGTAATGTTGCAACCAAAACGGACAAAGTTCCGTAAACAACATAAAGGGCGCATTAAAGGCGCCGCCAAGGGCGGGACCGAACTGAACTTCGGTTCACATGGCCTGAAAGCGCTTCAACCTGAACGCGTCACGGCGCGGCAAATCGAGGCGACTCGTCGCGCGATCACACGGGCGATGAAGCGTGCGGGGCGTGTTTGGATACGGATTTTCCCGGACGTGCCGGTTTCCAAGAAACCGACCGAAGTCCGGATGGGTAAAGGTAAAGGCACGCCGGAATTTTGGGCGGCGCGAGTCAAGCCTGGCCGGATTATGTTTGAGATCAGTGGCGTTTCGGATGAAGTGGCGCGTGAAGCGCTTCTTCTCGGCGCCGCCAAACTGCCGATTAAAACGCGCATTGTTAAGCGCGTTGGTGAGTAGGGAGCGGACCGGTGAAAGCCTCAGAAGTGCGCGACATGACGGAAGATCAGTTGAAGGACAAGCTTCTTCAGCTGAAGAAAGAACAATTTAATCTTCGCTTTCAGAGCGCATCGGGTCAGCTTGAAAAGACCACGCGCGTCGGTGAAGTGCGACGCGATATCTCCCGGGTCAAAACGATCCTGGGCGAAAAAGCGACGAAAACGAACTAGCGGAGCGAGACGATGCCGAAGCGAATAATGCAAGGCGCTGTAGTAAGCGACAAAGGCGACAAGACTGTCGTCGTTAAAGTGGAGCGTCTCTTCACGCATCCTCTATTGAAAAAGACTGTACGGCGATCATCGCGTTTTCAAGCTCACGATGAGGTCAATACGTACAAGGTCGGTGACCTGGTTCAGATTCAGGAATGTGCGCCCAAGTCAAAATTGAAGCGCTGGGAAGTTATCGGCCTGACTACGAAAGCCTAGTTGGTTTTTAGTGATCAGCGCGGTGTGTGCTGATTGAGTTGAGAGATCGGGCGGTGTCGCCCAAGGAGGGTCACTATGATCCAAATGCAGACAAATTTGCAAGTGGCCGATAATTCCGGGGCCAAACGCGTCCAGTGCATCAAGGTGCTTGGCGGCGCGAAGCGCAGATATGCGTCGGTCGGAGATATTATCGTCGTATCCGTAAAGGAAGCGATGCCACGTGGCCGTGTGAAAAAAGGCGCGGTGATGAAAGCGGTAGTCGTGCGTACAGCGAAAGATATCAAACGCGCTGACGGGTCGGTTATCAGGTTTGACAGCAATGCTGCAGTCCTTATCAACGCTAACAAAGAGCCGATCGGCACACGGATTTTTGGTCCAGTCACGCGGGAATTGCGTGCAGCCCAGCATATGAAAATAGTGTCGCTCGCGCCGGAGGTTCTCTAGATGGCTGCGAAAATTAAAAAAGGCGACACTGTCGTCGTGCTTGCAGGCAAATATCGCGGTGTGGAAGGCGAAGTCCTTAACGTAAAGCCGAAGGATGATCGTCTGACCGTACGGGGCGTAAATCTGATCAAGCGTCATCAAAAACAGACGCAGCAGCAAGAGGGCGGCATCATTTCGCGCGAGGCGTCGATTCATATATCGAACGTTGCGCTTAAGGATCCGGATTCGGGTAAGCCGACGCGGGTTGGTTTTAAAATTCAAGAAGACGGCTTGAAGGTGCGTGTCGCCAAAAAGTCGGGTGAGGTGGTCGATGGCTGAGGCGAATGTGTACACGCCGCGTCTAAGTGAGCTCTACAGGAACGAAATCCGGGGCGTCATTGGCAAAAAATTCGGGTATGCGAACCCGATGATGACGCCGCGCATCGAAAAGATTGTTATCAATATGGGCCTTGGTGACGCCGTCAATGACCGCAAGGTTGTCGATGCCGCGTTGAAGGATCTAACCCAAATTGCGGGCCAAAGAGCGGTTGTCACTAAAGCGAAGAAATCGATCGCCAACTTTAAATTGCGCGAGAATATGCCGATTGGCGTGAAGGTTACTTTACGTAAGCACCGTATGTACGAATTCATTGATCGCCTGGTAACGACTGCGTTGCCGCGCGTTCGAGATTTCAGAGGATTGTCGTCGAAAAGTTTTGATGGGCGCGGCAATTTCGCAATGGGTCTCAAGGAACACATTGTGTTTCCTGAAATTGACTACGACAAAGTTGATAAGATTAGAGGAATGGACATCGTGGTGTGTACGACCGCGCAGTCTGATGAAGAGGCGAGAGTGCTTCTTTCTGAGTTTAACTTTCCATTCCGCAAGTAGGCAGGGTCCGGACAACACTGGAAACCGGCTTAACGGAGGCAAGAAATGGCTAAAAAAAGTATGATCGAGCGCAATTTAAAGCGCGAACGTCTTGGCAAGAAGTTTGAATCCAAGCGTGAACGTTTAAAGGCGATCATAAAAGATCAGGATACACCAGCTGAGGAACGCTTCATCGCGGCGCTTAAGCTTGCTGAACTTCCGCGCAATTCTTCGAAAACACGTTTTCGGAACCGCTGTCTTGTGACAGGTCGTCCGCGCGGAGTTTATCGGAAGCTGAAAATGTCGCGTATTGCGCTTCGTGAATTTGGTTCGGACGGTAAAATTCCGGGCTTAGTGAAATCGAGCTGGTAGGGAGAGTTGGAAAAATGTCAATAAACGATCCCATTGGTGATTTGATCACACGTATTCGCAATGCTCAGATGCGGCGTCATTCTGTAACGGCTGCGCCGGCGTCGAAGCTGCGTGGATGGCTGCTCGATGTTTTGCAGGATGAAGGTTACATCCGAGGCTATTCTCGTGTTGAGAAAGACGGTGAGAAGCCTCAATTCGAAATTGAATTAAAATATTTCGATGGTGCGCCGGTCATTCAGCAAATCAAACGTATTTCGAAACCCGGACGCCGAGTCTATTCATCCGTGGGCGATCTTACGACGGTTCGCAATGGCCTGGGCATCTCAATTATTTCGACGCCAAAGGGCGTCATGTCTGATACCGCTGCTCGTGACGCCAATGTTGGCGGCGAAGTGCTGTGTCAGGTTTATTAACGGTTTAGGAGGCGAGGGTCATGTCCCGTATTGGCAAGAAGCCCGTACCAGTTCCGAGCGGCGTCACAGCGACCGTGAACGGTCAGGTCGTGAAGGCCAAAGGCCCGAAAGGCGAACTTGAGTTTGTCGTGAATGATCTGTGCAATGTATCGCTTGAAGGTGATGCAGTGTCAGTGATGCCTATTGATAATACGAAACCTGCGCGTTCAATGTGGGGTACGAGCCGTACCCGGATTGCGAATTTGCTAGACGGCGTAGCCGGCGAGTTCAAAAAAGAACTTGAATTGGTCGGTGTCGGTTACCGCGCGCAGATGAAGGGGGCGGCTCTTAATCTTACTCTCGGTCATTCGCATGATATCAATTTTGTCGTACCAGACGGTGTCGAGATTCAAACACCTAAGCCGACAGAGATTATCATTTCTGGCATTGATAAACAAAGGGTGGGACAAACAGCCGCCGAAATCCGCGCGTTTCGCCCACCTGAGCCCTACAAGGGTAAAGGCGTTAAGTACAAAGATGAATTTATCTTCCGCAAGGAAGGTAAGAAGAAGTAACGGCCGAGCATTAAGGATAAGTCCATGGCTGACACAGCTAAAAATAAGTTACAAAAGCGCGCTCAACGTACGCGGGGTAAACTCGCTCGCGTTTCCAAAGATCGGGTGCGGCTTTCTGTTTTCCGGTCGTCGAAGAATATATCTGCGCAGATCATCGATGATACGAAGGGGCTAACAATCGTTGCCGCATCTTCGTTAGACACAAATTTGAGAGAAACCCTTGCTAAGGGTTCGGATAAAAATGCCGCTGCCATAGTCGGGAAGGCGATTGCCGAACGCGCTATCGAGGCTGGCGTTAAGAATGTCGTTTTTGATCGCGGAGGCTATATTTTCCATGGCCGTGTCAAAGCACTAGCGGATGCCGCGCGTGAAGCCGGCTTGAACTTCTAAGGGAATACCAGGGAGATTTCGAATGGCGCGTGAAGATAAACGCGGACGAGGCCGAGGCCGAGGCGAACGTGAAGAGCGCGACGAGTTTGTCGACAAGCTTGTCGCGATCAATCGCGTCGCGAAAGTTGTCAAAGGCGGTAAAAACTTCGGCTTTGCGGCTCTGGTTGTCGTTGGTGATCAAAAAGGACGAGTCGGATTTGGCAAGGGCAAAGCGAGAGAAGTGCCTGAAGCGATCCGCAAAGCAACTCAAGAAGCCAAGCGCAACTTGATTCGTGTGCCGTTGCGGGAAGGCCGGACGCTTCACCATGATGGTCGAGGCCGTCATGGCGCCGGTAAGGTGATCTTACGCTCTGCGCCTCCGGGTACCGGAATCATTGCTGGCGGGCCGATGCGCGCCATATTTGAGACGCTTGGCGTCCAGGATGTCGTGGCGAAATCGATGGGTTCTTCGAACCCGTATAACATGGTGCGCGCCACAGTTGACGCGCTTAAGGATCAAACCAATCCGCGGTCGATTGCTTCCAAACGCGGTAAGAAGGTCTCAGAGGTTCTCGCACGCCGGGCCGGTAATGGCGCGGCGGACGCTGCGTAAAGGATTGAACAATGGCTGCGAAGAAAACAATTAAAGTGCGCCAGACAGGCAGCCCGATCAGGCGGTCCAAAGATCAGCGCGCAACGCTGGTTGGCCTCGGGCTCAATAAGATGGGTCGCGTTAGAGAGCTTGAAGATACGCCTTCGGTGCGTGGCATGGTCGCTAAAGTGTCCCATTTGGTCAAAGTTCTGGACGACTAGGTTTTAAGCGGGCGAGGCGACTGTTATCGGATGACAGTGCGCCGCAAGTCCAAGGAGGCGAAATGAAGCTCAACGATCTTTCCGATAATAAAGGCGCCCGCAAGGAGCGCATGCGCGTTGGACGCGGTATCGGTTCTGGCAAAGGGAAAACCGGCGGTCGCGGTGTGAAGGGACAGAAATCCCGCTCCGGCGTGAGTGGTATTCGCGCATATGAAGGCGGTCAGATGCCGCTCTATATGCGCCTTCCCAAACGTGGCTTTAACAAGCCAAACCGAGCGAAACACGCTGAAGTTAATGTTGGCCGACTCCAGTCTGCGATTGATGCGGGCAAGCTTGATGCTGGCAAAAAGATTGATGCGGCTTCTCTGCAAGAGGCGGGCGTCATTCGACGGGCGCTTGATGGCATCCGGGTGCTTGGAATTGGTGAGCTGACATCAAAGATTGAGGTCGAAGCTGTTCACGTCTCTGCGTCTGCCAAGGCGGCGATTGAAAAAGCCGGCGGCACGGTGACTGAAACCAGGACCGAAAAATAATGACCAGCAAGCGGTTGCGTCTTGATGGGGCAACCGCCACATGGGACTTCTGGCGAATTAGCGCCGACGTTCACAGGTGAAATGAGCGATTATGACATCCGCCGCTGAGCAGTTTGCTTCGAATATTAATCTGTCTTCTTTCGCCAAAGCGAAAGAGCTGAAGAAGCGGTTGCTTTTCACGCTCGGTGCTTTGATTGTTTTCCGGCTGGGAACTTATATCCCGATTCCCGGCATTAATTCTGAAGCGTTTTCATCGGTCTTTCAGACGCAAACCGGCGGTCTTCTTGGGACACTGAATATTTTTGCCGGCGGCGCTGTTGAGCGGATGGCGATCTTCGCGCTTAACATCATGCCTTATATTTCCGCATCAATTATCATGCAGTTGATGACGGCAGTGATTCCTTCGCTCGAAGCGATCAAGAAAGAAGGCGAGCAGGGGCGTCGTCAAATCAATCAATATACGCGCTATTTAACGGTGTTCCTGGCCACAATGCAGGGCTATTTTATTGCCGTTAGCCTGCAGACAAATTCCGGCGCCGGCATTCCTGTCGTCAGCGATCCCGGCCCATTTTTTCTTCTAACAACAGTTGTTACACTCGTCGGCGGTGTGATGTTCTTGTTGTGGCTTGGCGAACAAGTGACGGCGCGTGGCGTCGGAAATGGCGTATCCCTGATCATTTTTGCAGGGATTGTCGCTGAACTGCCGCGAGCGGCTGCAGGTCTGCTTGATCAGGGCAGAGCGGGGGGGATCCCAGGCGGGGTTGTCGTTGCGATTATTCTGCTGACGCTCGGGCTCGTTGCATTCGTCGTTTTTATGGAACGCTCACAGCGGCGTATCATCGTGCAATATCCGCGCCGGCAGGTCGGGCAGCGGATGACGCAAGGCGAAAAGTCTCACCTTCCCTTGAAACTGAACTCCGCAGGTGTGATTCCACCCATCTTCGCCTCATCACTGCTTCTTCTTCCAGCAACCGCGCTCGGCGCCATCGGTGATGGTGCGCCGGACTGGCTGCAGAGTTTTGGGATTATGTTTGCGCCCGGCAGACCGCTTTATATAGCGATTTATGCGCTCGGTATTATTGCTTTTACGTTCGTTTACACATCGGTGGTTTTCAACGTGGAAGATGTCGCCGATAATTTGAAAAAGCACGGCGGATTTATTCAAGGCTATCGGCCAGGCCCGCGCACATCTGATTATCTCGACCATGTATTGAGTCGTTTAACTGTCATCGGTGCGCTGTATTTGACTTTTGTCTGCATTCTGCCAGAGATTTTAAAATCGGGGATGGGCTTTTCGATTCCGGTTTATATTGGCGGCACATCTTTGCTCATTGTTGTCTCGGTGACGCTTGATACGGTCGGCCAAATTCAAGGCCACCTCCTGGCTCAGCAATATGAAAGCCTGATCAAGAAATCGAAGCTCAGAGGAGGGCGGCGATGATCCTGATCCTTCTTGGCGCCCCGGGTGCAGGCAAAGGTACGCAAGCAAAATTGATCACCGAGAAATACGGCATTCCACAGCTTTCCACCGGTGATATGTTGCGCGCTGCGCGCGATAGCGGGACGGAACTCGGCGAGCGGGTTAAAGCCATCATTGTGCGTGGTGATCTCGTATCGGACGAGATCATTGAGGAAATCCTCACCGACAGAATTGGGCAGGCGGATTGCACCGAAGGGTTCATTCTTGATGGCGCCGTGCGTACGACCGGGCAAGCCGAGATGATCGACCGGGTTCTTGCAGCGCGCGGACGCGCACTGGATCTGGTCATCGAACTGACTGTAGATGAAGAAGAATTGGCCAATCGGTTGCGCAACCGTATGGCGGAAGCGAAGGCGCAAGGCGCTCCTCAACGAGAAGATGACAATGAGGAGACCTTTCGGCATCGCCAGAAAGTGTATCGAGATCTAACTGCGCCGCTGATTCCCTATTATGAGGCCCAGGGGAAACTGCGAAAAGTGGATGGGATGGGCCAGATTGATGACGTATCGGTGGGAATTGACGCCGTTTTGACGAATTTTAACGCTGCATGACGCAGTGAAGGCGAGAAACAGTTGACGGCGGGCCCGGCGCGATTATACCTACGCGCCTCCGCCAGACTGGAGTGACGCTCGCTCGGCCCCTTTTTATAGAGGCGCGCCGGTGCGGGCTCTGTTGTTTGGTTTAAAGCGCCGAAAGGCGGAGAGATAAAGAAGAGGTAGGACCCGTGGCTCGGATCGCAGGCGTCAACATTCCGACGAACAAGCGCGTAACCATTGCGCTTCGCTATATTCATGGTATCGGCGCGACGAAAGCGGCCGATATCTGCGATACTGTGGGCATTCCGCCTGAGCGGCGCGTGCATGACCTTTCTGACGCCGAAGTCTTGCAGATCCGCGAGGCGATCGATCGTGATTATATGGTTGAGGGCGATTTACGCCGCGATGTGGCGGTGAATATTAAACGGTTGATGGATCAGGGCTGCTATCGGGGGCTTCGCCATCGTCGCGGTCTGCCAGTACGCGGTCAGCGCACGCACACCAATGCGCGCACCCGCAAAGGCCCCGCCAGACCGATCGCCGGCAAGAAGAAGTAAGGAATTATCGTAATGGCAAAAGCCCCGACCCAAACGCGTGTCCGGCGTCGTGAACGCAAGAACATCTCTTCAGGCGTCGTTCATGTGAACTCCTCGTTCAACAACACCATGGTGACCATCACTGATGAACAGGGAAACACAATTTCCTGGTCGTCGTCGGGCGGCATGGGATTTAAAGGTTCGCGCAAGTCTACTCCTTACGCCGCGCAGCTTGCAGCTGAGGATGCTGCCAAGAAAGCTATGGATCATGGCCTTAAGACAGTGAATGTCCAGGTTCGTGGTCCTGGTTCAGGTCGCGAAAGCGCGCTCCGCGCGCTACAAACAGTTGGCCTGACTGTACAAATGATCCGCGATGTTACCCCGATTCCTCATAATGGCTGCCGCCCGCGTAAGCGCCGGCGCGTTTAATTTGATTAGAAACCGGTTGCCGATAATGCGACCCCGCCCGATGGAGCATGACTGCAGTGCTTGAGAAAAACTGGCAAGAACTTATTCGACCGACCAAGCTCGACGTTAACTATGGCGCCGATCCTGGTCGTAAAGCGACGATTGTCGCACAACCGCTTGAGCGTGGTTTCGGCCTTACGCTTGGGAACTCACTCCGCCGTATCCTACTGTCGTCGCTGCAAGGCGCCGCGGTGACATCGATCCAGATCGACGGCGTTGTGCATGAGTTTTCATCGATACCCGGCGTGCGTGAAGACGTCACAGACATCGTCCTCAATGTTAAGCAGCTTGCCTTGCGCATGCATGCTGAAGGACCCCGTCGTCTTCTCCTTAAGAAGGACACGGCAGGACCTGTGACAGGCGCCGATATCGAAGACACGGCCGCAGTTGAGATCCTCAACAAGAATCACGTGATTTGTCATCTTGATGAAGGCGCGTCGCTTCGCATGGAGCTGGTTGTCAATATTGGCAAAGGCTACGTTCCTGCGGATCGCAACCGGCCTGAAGATGCGCCGATCGGGCTTATTCCTGTGGATAGTCTTTTCAGCCCCGTCAATCGCGTCGCCTACCGGGTTGAGAACACCCGTGAAGGTCAGGTGCTTGATTATGATCGACTGATCATCGAGATCGAAACTGATGGTTCTGTGACTCCGGACGATTCGGCAGCCTATGCCGCGCGCATCCTTCAAGATCAATTGCAGATCTTCGTCAATTTCGATGAACCGAAGAAGGATGTTAGTGAGAGTGCTCGTGAAGAGCTGCCATTCAATCCAGCCCTTCTGCGTAAGGTTGATGAGCTTGAACTGTCGGTCCGTTCCGCTAACTGTCTCAAGAACGATAACATCGTTTATATCGGTGACTTGATTCAGAAGACTGAAGCGGAGATGCTCCGCACACCGAATTTTGGTCGCAAGTCCCTTAATGAAATTAAAGAGGTGCTCGCAACTCTTGGCCTCCATCTTGGGATGGACGTGCCGGATTGGCCGCCGGACAACATTGAAGACCTTGCAAAGAAGTATGAAGAGTAGCCTGACGCACACCGTCAGCTTGAGGAGATAAAGCCATGCGACACGGAATGGCGCACCGCAAATTAAACCGCACCCACGAACATCGCCAGGCGATGTTCGCCAATATGGCTGTGGCGCTCATCAAACATGAGCAAATCACGACGACTCTGCCCAAGGCGAAAGAGCTTCGCCCGATCGTCGAGAAGCTAGTGACGCTGGCTAAGAATGGTCACGAAAACGAAGGTAAGGCGTTGCATATGCGCCGGCTCGCCATCTCGCGCTTGCGAGATAAGGATATGGCGAAGAAGCTTTTTGAAACGCTGGGCCCGCGTTACGCCGAGCGCAATGGCGGCTATATTCGCATTATGAAGGCCGGTTTCCGCTACGGAGACAACGCACCGATGGCGGTCATTGAGTTCGTTGATCGTGATGAAAGCGCTAAAGGTCTCGATTCCGGTCCCGTCATGGGCGCCGTCGAGGATGACGGGGAATAGGCCCTCTCGCGTAAGCCTTGGCAAAGGCCATGATTACAGGGATTTTAGGAAGGCGGCCTCATGGCCGCCTTTTTCTTTTACCGGAATTAGCGCAACTTATCCTACACCATGAAGACAGGCGTATAGTGGACGCGTAATCAGAGCGTTGTGAAGTGATAGAGGGTGTCATGATCAGGATTTTCGGAAGCGTTTTTCTCTTTTTGTTTGCTGTGACCGATGTGAGTGCGCAGGCCGTAGAAGAGAAATATGGCGAAGACGTACTGCGCGGGAGTGATATCGACTCAGAAATCCGCATGACGCCAAGATCAATGTCGGATTTGAAACTCTCCTTTGCGCCGATTGTTGGACGCGCGGCGCCCGCGGTCGTCAATGTGTTCTCAAAACGAGTCGTGCGAACATCCGGGTCCAGAAGCCCATTTTCTGGGGATCCGTTTTTCGAACAGTTTTTTGGTCGAGGCTTTAGCGCCCCACAAGAACGCGTTCAAAACTCGCTGGGCTCTGGCGTCATCGTCAGCCCTGACGGCGTCATCGTGACAAATAACCATGTCATCGAAAAGATGACCGAAATTAAGGTTGTTCTCCATGATCGGCGGGAATTTGAGGCGGAGGTGCTGCTTGCTGATCCACAAACCGACCTTGCGGTGTTGCGCATCAGTGCGAGTGAACCGTTACCATTCCTCGAATTTGCAAATTCGGACAGAGCGGAAGTGGGTGACGTGGTGCTGGCCATCGGAAACCCGTTCGGCGTCGGGCAGACGGTGACAAGCGGCATCATATCGGCATTGGCGCGCACCCAGGTTTCGATTTCCGATTATCAGTTCTTTATTCAGACAGATGCTGCGATCAACCCTGGTAATTCGGGCGGTGCGCTCGTCGATATAGACGGACGCCTTGTTGGCGTAAATTCAGCCATCTATTCTCGATCGGGCGGGTCTAATGGCATTGGTTTCGCCATTCCTTCGCGGATGGTCAAACAGGTGATCGCTTCAGCCGTTGATGGCGGCGAGCTGACACGGCCTTGGATTGGCGCTTCAACGAGCACGATCACGCCAGAGCTTTCGCGGGTGCTCAATCTAGATCGCCCCATAGGGGCCATCATTGACGATGTTTGGAAAGGCGGTCCCGCCGACACAGCAGGGTTGAAACCGGGGGATGTTATTTTGAAGATTGACGGCGCGCCTGTTTATGACGCGGAAACGCTGCGGTATCGGATTGGCGTCAGCGATAGCGATAAAACGGCGAGTGTCGCTTATAAGCGCGACGGTAAAGACCGGACGGCAAAGATGACATTGTCCCTGCCGCCGGATGAACCGGGTCGTGACCCGCATGTTCTTGAGGGGTCGCACCCTCTCAGCGGGGTTACGGTCGATAATTTATCCCCCCGTTACAATGATGAACTTGGGTTGGACCCACTTCTTACTGGCGTCGCCGTCACTGATCTTAATCCTCGCTCGTACGGGGCGCGAAAGGGACTTCGACGGGGATACAGAATTTTATCCGTCAACGGACAAGCGGTGAAGACGGCGGTTGAATTAGAGCGAGAAATATCCAAACGCGTGACCCGTTGGGAAATCGAAATTGACACCGGCGAGCGTGTCGTTCCGTGGACAGTTGGGCGATAGCGACATGAGTGACCTCTTTCAGGCCGCAGGCTTAGAAAAAGGCGCTCCGCGACCCCTGGCAGATCGATTGCGCCCGACCTCTCTGGGAGAGGTTGTGGGACAGGACCACCTGTTGAGTGAAGGCGGGCCAATCGCACGCATGGTCGCCATGGACCGCCTTTCCTCGCATATTTTATGGGGCCCGCCCGGCGTCGGTAAAACAACAATCGCACGTTTGTTAGCCAATGAATCCGGATGTGAATTTGAACAAATATCTGCGGTCTTTTCTGGCGTTGCGGATTTGCGCAAAGTCTTTGAGAGGGCTGAGGCGCGTCGCGCCATCGGAAAAGGGACATTGCTCTTCGTCGATGAGATCCACCGATTCAACCGGGCTCAACAGGACGGCTTTTTACCTCACATGGAATCCGGGTTGATCACATTGATTGGCGCCACGACCGAAAACCCATCGTTTGAACTGAACCCTGCGCTGCTTTCGCGCGCTCAGGTTTTCACCCTCAATCGTCTCGATCATGACGCGATTGAACTTTTGCTGGCGCGCGCCGAGCAGATTGAAGCCCGGCCGCTTCCCCTAACCGTAGAAAGCCGCGCTACGTTGATCGGTATGGCGGATGGGGACGGGAGATTTGCTCTTAATCTCGCCGAGGAATTGTTCGCTGAACCGGTTGAAAGGCCAGCGTTGACGCCTGAAGAGCTGTCTAAGCTCGTGCAGCGCCGCGCACCGATTTATGACAAAGGGCAGGAGGCGCATTATAACCTGGTCAGTGCGCTTCATAAATCTGTTCGTGGATCGGATGTGGATGCCGCGCTTTACTGGTTGGCGCGGATGTTAGCCGGCGGTGAGGACCCACTTTTTATTGCGCGCCGCCTGGTTCGTATGGCCTCTGAAGATATCGGCATGGCCGATCCGACAGCGCTTCAAATCTGTTTGGCGGCGAAAGACAGCTACGACTTTTTGGGCTCCCCCGAGGGTGAGCTCGCTCTCGCGCAAGCTGTTGTTCATCTCGCGACCGCCCCAAAATCAAACGCGACCTACAAAGCCTTTAAAAAGGCGCAACAAGCCACAAAGATCACAGGTTCGCTTTCTCCACCCCCCCACGCCATGAATGCTCCGACCAAATTGATGAAAACCCTCGGCTATTCTGATGGTTATATTTACGATCACGATGCTGAGGCTGGCTTTGCGGGGCTGGATTATTTTCCGCCTGAAATGGCGCGAGAGCGTTTTTATGCTCCGACATCCTTTGGCTTTGAAAAAGAGATCGAAAAACGGATCGCCTTTTGGGATCAACGTCGAAAGCCGCGCAGGGAGGATACGGAGTGATCCACCAATGCGCTATTTTTAATCATCCTCAGTTTGCTTACCGTCTGGGGGCGGCCAGTGAGTGAAATCGTCGCCCTCAAGGCGGTGATCGTTCCCGTCTGGTTTTTATTATTCTTTATCGGCGAACGGATTGCGCGCGTCTCGAACCCGCCGCGCTCGAAAGCGCGACTATGGCGCAATGGCGGCTTGTGGGCGATTAATCTTGCGATCTCACCATTGATTGTTCTGCCCCTGACAATATGGGCGGCCGGACATTCGTTATGGATGCGCCCGACATGGTTTTCGAGTCCCATAAGCCTTGGGGTCGATCTTCTGATTCTTGATTTCTGGATTTACTGGCTCCATCGGACTTATCACGAAGTCCCATTAATGTGGCGATTGCATAAGCTCCATCATCGCGACCAACATCTTGATACAAGCTCAGCGGTTCGATTTCATTTTGGCGAAGTGGCGCTTTCGGCGGTATTTCGAACGGCGCCGATCCTGGTTCTGGCGATCCCGTTTTCAAGCGTGGTGGTTTTTGAAATCGTACTGCTGTGTGGGGCGATTTTTCATCATTCCAATTTACGATTGCCTGTTCGTTTTGAACGGGCCCTCTCGGCAATCGTGATTACACCCTCGATCCATTGGATTCATCATCACGCAACGAAAGCCGATACAAATTCGAACTATGGCGCCGTTTTTAGCGTCTGGGATCGGCTATTTCACTCCAGAAGCGCGACCCAGCGAACACCTGATATGAAAATTGGGGTTGAAGGTGTTGAAGATGATGGGCTTTTGCGCTTACTCCTTTCGCCAATACGGAGATAATAGATGGCAGGCGCAAAACTATTACTGGCGATTGCAGCGGGCGGGGCGCTCGGCGCCGTGGCGCGTCACGAAGTCTCGCGTTATGCGCTGAGATGGCTCGGGCCGAACTTTCCCTGGGGCACGCTCACGGTGAATTTTCTTGGGTCTTTTTTTATGGGTGGCCTGATCGTTTGGTTGGCGGGACGAGAGCCGCATACGCCTGCTTTGCGTGCATTTTTATCAGTCGGTCTGCTTGGCGCCTTTACGACATTTTCGACTTTTGCTCTCGATGTCGTCACCTTATTCGAGCGTAAAGCACATGCGGCGGCGGCCGGTTATTTGGTCGCTTCAATCGTACTTTCAATTTTCGGGCTTGTTGTTGGCCTGATTGCTGGGCGAAACCTGTTATGAGCGATGTACGGATAATCACGGTCGGCGAAGATGAGGCCGAGATGCGGCTTGATCGATGGTTCAAAGTCCATTTTTCCGACATTCGACATGGGGAGCTTGAGAAACTTTTGCGCACTGGGCAGGTGCGTGTCGCCGGTGGCCGGGTCAAAGCAAACAGGCGTCTTGAAGCAGGAGAGGTGATTCGGATACCGCCGCTGCGTGCAAAGGCGCCGATGAAAAACCCTTTGCCGAAAGTCTCACGCGCGCCTTCAGAGGAAGACCTTCAGTTGATACGCGCCAACACACTTTTCGAAGATGCGGCAATCCTGGTGCTGAATAAACCGTTTGGATTGGCAGTGCAGGGTGGGACAAAAACGACTCGTCACCTCGACGCCATGCTGGAGGCATTGGAAAAGGACGGTGAAAGGCCGCGTCTTGTGCACCGACTGGATCGCGATACGGGCGGGCTTTTGCTGCTCGCAAAAACACGCACGGCTGCCGTACGGCTTGGCGCCGCCTTTCGGGACCATAATGTCGAAAAAACCTATTGGTCGCTAACCGCTGGCGTGCCGCGCCCGCGTGAAGGCGTCATTGATATGCCGATCGCGAAACGTATGGTTCATGAACGTTCCGGGGTGCAAGAACGTATTGTTCCCGCACAAGGTGATGACGCCAAACCGGCGATCACCCATTTCCAAACTATTGACGAGGCTGGTCCCAGCGTCGCTTTTCTTGCTTTGAGGCCCGTGACGGGGCGCACTCATCAATTACGAGTTCACTGTGCGGCCATGGGGACTCCAGTTGTTGGTGACGGAAAATATGGAGGGCAGCCCGCGCACATTGATGGCGTCTCGGGAAAACTCCATCTATTCTGCCGGTCGATGACCTTTCCCCACCCCACAACACGAGTATCGATGACACTGACCGCTCCGCTTACAGGGCATATGAAAGATTCCTGGACGTTCTTTGGTTTTGATAAAGATGCATTAGTCGATTGGCCGGAATTCGATTGATGACAACGGGAAGAAAAGGCAATTCCTCTTCGGTGAAACGGTTTTATAAAAATGTGACAGTTCAACCGTCTAAAGAGCACTATGGTGTGATGCTGGACGGCCGGCCTGCGAAGACACGCACAGGCGCCATGCTCGCGGCGAGGTCAATGAATTTGGCTGAAGCGGTGGCGCATGAGTGGCGCTCAGTCAGTGAAGAGGTCGATTTTAAAGCGATGCCAATGACCCGGTTATTGTCTTCAGTTGTTGATCTAGATGCGCAAACCCGTCGGGATTGGATAGAGGAGATCGTAAATTATCTCAAAACGGACCTTCTTTGTTATCGGGCAGAGGCGCCGGATACGTTACGTACACGTCAGGCGGCAACATGGGATCCATATCTCGATTGGGCGCGGCGTGAGTTAAGTATAGATCTCAAAACGATCGATGGCGTCATCTTCATTGAACAGTCGAAGACCGCAATTGCCGCTGCACGCATGATTATCGATGGGGTTGAACCGGAGATTTTACTCAGCCTTAAATCAATGATCGATCTTACCGGTTCGGCTGTTTTGGGATTTGCCCTTTGGAAAGGCGTTGGCTCCGTGGACGAAGTATTTGCGGCCTCGCGTCTTGATGAAACATTTCAATCCGAACGCTGGGGGCCCGACACGCAAGCAGAGAAGCGCGAGAAAAATATCCATTCGAGTTTCATGAACGCCGTGCGGTTTATGGATCTCCTCCGGGATTAGCCTGCGGGTATCTCAATCACCCCGCCACGATTGATCATTCGAAACCGAAGTAGCTCGTTATCTTTCAGCAACGTATCGCCATCCTTGTCCATCGAATCGAAGTCGAGAAGGTATTCTCTGATGAATTCCGTTTGCGTTATAGTGGACGATGCCCCCGCCATGAACGCGAATTTTTGCTTTGCCTGTCGCAGAATTAATTCTTGTGCGACTTCCTTGTCGAGTTCAGCTATGAAGTCTTGAATGCGACTTTCACTGCTCTCTTCTTCATACGGTATATGTTCGACCTGCGAATTGTTGACACTCCAATCAAGCATGGTGGCGGAAAACTCGTCCGCATTGATCGTATCATCGCGATCTTGATCGGCGAGAGAAAAAAACAGCTTTGCCTCTTCAAGAGCTTCGCGACGGGTCAAAAGTTCTGCTTCAAACTGCGCCCTGAGTGCTTCGATTGGAGAAAGCGCCGCCTCGGTTTCGTACAGGGGGTCGCCGCGGGAATAGGTAATCGTGCGTTTTTGTGTTTCTACAAGCTCGCCGTTAATGCGGCGCTCCAGAATGAAAGTCTGCTTGAGTTGTTGTTGAGAATTCAGCCGGTCAGCGATTTCGTCCTGGACAGGTTCTGCGGAAACTTCCTCCACAGGCGCCACATCCTGTTTCGATGCCTTGTCTTGAGCCGTCGCTGCGCCGAAAACGAATGTCGCTGCAACTACACCGCAAAACAACTTACCCTTCGTCATAGAGAATGTGCCCTCAACAGATATCCACGCAACCTGTCACGGGTTTCGAAGATTTGCGTCAAAACCGCATGATCCAGTACAGAAAATCAAGCATAGTTCGCCGCTGGTAAATTGCCAGAGCGGGTGCTTATTTATTAAAACACATTTATTCAAACCTGCGCCATGCCGGACGAAACGGGAGTAAAATACCATAAATGTCCGTCTCAGCACTTTAAAGCGGCGCACCACCATCCATGGTCGGGCCGAAGATTTCTTCAAAGGCTGACCGCAAAGCCGCATCTGCTTCCGTCATCGTCGTAGGCAGCCCCATATCCACAAGGCTGGTGACGCCCAATCCAGGCTCTGCAATGCCGCAGGGCGTGATGCCGGCGAAGTGGTCGAGGTTCGGCTCTACATTGAGTGAAACGCCATGGAAACTCACCCATTTTCGCACACGCACCCCGATGGCGGCGATCTTGTCCTCCCTCAAGCTCCCCCCAGACAGGGTGCGATCCACCCATACGCCGACGCGGCCATCCCTTCGCTCGCCCCTCACATTGAACCGATCCAATGTGCGGATAATCCATTCCTCCAGTCCTAAAACCAAGGCGCGAACGTCCTTGCCGCGCTCCTGAAGGTCGAGCATGACATAAGCGACCCGCTGACCGGGGCCGTGATAAGTGTATTGACCGCCGCGGGAGCTTGAAAAAACGGGAAACCTGTTCGGTTCCAGCAAATCATCGCCTTTGGCGCTGGTGCCGCCTGTGTAGAGAGGGGGGTGTTCAAGCAACCAGACCAGTTCGCCCGCGACGCCAGCCCGGATCGCTTCTACGCGGGCCTCCATCGTCGCGACAGCGTCAGGATAGGCAATTTGGGTGTTGGAGACGGCCCAGACGGCCGGGACTTCTCTACGAATCTTGACGGTTCTCGGGTTCATTGTCAGAGGGGAGGCTTCCAAAACCCATCTCGCTCCTACGGGTGCTTCAGTGCGGGCCAAGATAGGGCGCCGGACGCAAGATGCGAAGAGCGCGTATATGTAAATGCGCATACCCCGCCAAAGAGTTGATTTTGCTTTTTTACGGGCTTCACAGGGCCTTATGGTTTTGCTATCCCCCGCGCTCGCCTATTGAGATGCGGTCGTGGCGGAACTGGTAGACGCGCAGCGTTGAGGTCGCTGTGGAGAAATCCGTGGAGGTTCGAGTCCTCTCGACCGCACCATCTCAACTGACCAATTCAGCACTGGTAATTGTGAGGGCGCCGCCATTTAAGGTCTGATGGCCGGACCTGCCGAGACGTCCTGCGTGTTTCCGCCGTTGGTGAGATCTTTCTCTTGCCGAGATGACCAGACAGCCCGTCTGTGACGATAGACAACCGCCATGCAGGTTTCTAGAACTCTCTCAAAGTAGATCCATCTCAAACAAAGAGTGTGACCACCCATGCGCCTTAGCCGTTTTTACCTCCCGCTTTTGAGAGAAACCCCCTCCGAAGCCCAAATTGTCTCTCACCAATTGATGTTGCGCGCAGGGCTCATCCGTCAGGAGGGCGCAGGTATTTACGCATGGCTTCCTCTCGGGTTTCGGGTTTTGAAAAAAATCGAACAAATCGTTCGTGAGGAACAAAATCGCGCCGGGGCCGTCGAAATGCTCATGCCGACAATTCAGCAGGCCGAGCTATGGCGGGAGAGTGGGCGTTATGAGGCCTATGGCAAAGAGATGCTCCGCATCACCGATCGCCATGACCGGGAGATGCTCTTCGGGCCAACCAATGAAGAAATGATCACAGAGATCGTCCGCACAGGTGTGCGTTCCTACAAAGACCTGCCGAAGCTTCTCTATCATATTCAATGGAAATTTCGCGACGAGATCCGGCCGCGTTTTGGGGTAATGAGGGGTCGCGAGTTCCTGATGAAGGACACCTATTCCTTTGATATTGATAAGGCGGCGGCGCGCAAAAGTTATAACAAAATGTTTGTCGCTTACTTGCGCACATTTGCACGAATGGGTTTGCAGTCGGCGCCGATGCGCGCTGAGTCCGGACCAATTGGCGGCGATATGAGCCATGAATTTATTGTGCTCGCCGAAACGGGTGAAAGCGGCGTGTTTTGCGACAGGCGTTTGGTTGATATGCCGGTTCCCGGTTCTGATATTGATTTCGAGGGAGACCTCCAACCCATTGTTGATCAGCGCACATCTCTTTATGCCGCGACTGATGAAAAGCACGATGCCGCCGAATTTGAAGAGCAGGTCGCGGAGGGTGATCGTATCGCTGCACGCGGCATTGAAGTCGGTCATATCTTCAATTTCGGTACGAAATACTCTGAACCGATGAATGCGGTCGTTGCCGGTCCCGACGGTAAGAATATTCCATTAGAAATGGGTTCTTATGGCGTTGGAGTGTCGCGGCTCGTCGGCGCCGTCATCGAGGCTCATCACGACGAGGGGGGATGCAGATGGCCTCTTTCCGTGGCGCCGTTCCATGTCGGTCTCATCAATTTGAAGCCAGGCGATGCAGATGCCGATGCTGCCTGCCAGTCGTTCTATCAGGCCTTCGGCAAGGCAGGCGTGGAAACACTCTACGATGACACCAACGCCCGGCCAGGTGAAAAGTTCGCACGTATGGATCTGATCGGTTTGCCGTTCCAGGTGATCGTTGGACCGCGGGGTCTGAAGAATGGTGTCGTAGAGATTAAAAACCGGGCCACAGGCGACAAAAGTGAAGCGTCGCTAGGCGATGCGGCCGAGGTCATTGTTGCTCAGGTGACGAAGGGTCTTCAACACTCTCTTTAAGCTGCGCCATGGGTGGAAAACCTTCCGGCGGGTGGCGATGTTTCGTCGCCTGCTCGTAAGCATAAGCAAATTTGATGAGGTTGCCCTCCGAATAGGGGCGGCCAAGAATTTGTAACCCGGCAGGCAAATTGTCGTAAGTATAGCCCATGGGCACGGTAACCGCAGGCAACCCGGTGGCTGGGGCCACAAGCTGGCTATTGTCTCCCGCATAGTCCTCATTGCCTTTGTCGATAGCCGCTGGCGGATTGTTCCACGACGGATAAATGATGGCATCGACATTCATCGCATCCATCGCGACGACAACATCATTACGGTACGACTGCCTGCCAGGATGATGAAAAAAGTCTGGACAGGACTCTTCCCAGTCTGCGGGGTGCACGTCCGCCGGGAAATCACGAAAGAATTCGAGCCCCCCTTTAACCAAGGGGTCGTCTTTGGTGTATTGATCTGACTCCAGGACCTCAATGACATCGTGGATTGGGGTATCCGCGCCGCGCTCTTTTAAATACTCCGCCATGTCGTAGCGAAAACGCGCACAAAAATAGCTGTCGTCATTCGTAAGATGAGCTTGCAGGGTTGGTATCTCGAAGGGATCAATGATCGTGGCGCCCGCTCTCTTAAGATCAACGATCGCTTGTTCATATACTGTCATCACTTCGGCGTCGGCGGTTTCTACGGCGCTTAATGCCCGTAAAACGCCTATTCGAGCTCCCTTTAGGCCATCAGTATTCAGAAATGCGAGGTAATCCGATTCCTTGCTGGCAATGCCATCGGCTGTATAGGGATCATTAGGATCATAGCCGGCGATCACGTTGAATATCCGTGCGCCATCTTCGACGGTACGTGTCAATGGTCCTGCAATATCGCGGTCAAAAGCGAGAGGAATCACACCGTCTCGGCTGGTCAAGCCGATTGTTGAGCGAATTCCAAAGAGCGCCAGATGTGATGCCGGACCGCGAATGGAATTGCCGGTGTCTGATCCTAGACCTGCAACGCCAAAGCTCGCGGCGACGCCAGAAGCTGTGCCGCCACTCGATCCTGCGGGTACGTGATCAAGCGCATAGGCGTTCGCTGTGACGCCATAAGAGGAACTGACGGTCTGTCGAGGGCTGAACGCCCACTCGGCCATATTGGTCTTGGCGATCACAATAGCGCCTGCATCCCGAGCTTTGCGCACCATGAATGCGTCATCCTTTGGCAGGTGATCTTTGAGGGCGATCGATCCACCGGTCGTGGGAAGGTCATGCGTGTCAAAATTATCTTTTACCAGAATTGGCGCACAAAAAAGCGGGCCTGGATATTCGCCTCGTGAAAGTGCGGCGTCGATTTCGTCGGCGCGTGCGAGGGCGTTCTCGTTGATAACGGTGATAGCATTGAGGTTTTTTGGTTTGTCGTAGGTGTCGATACGCTGAAGATAGGCGCTGACGGCCTGGCCACAGGTCAGATGCTTTTCGAGAATAGCGGATTGCAAAGAGTGAATTGTCGCTTCGACGACGAACGTCGCTGGGTTGACTGGATCGATGAGCTGGTCAATCGGGTTTGTGCTTTTTGTTCCGTTAGAGGGCGCACACGCGACAACGGCTCCAAGCATCACGAGAGGAATAAAGCGCATTTTTGCCCCTTTTTCGCCATTCAGATATTGGCATTATTTGTTTTAGGCTTCTGCCTGCAGCCAGAGACTGTAGCTTGCGATGGCGTGACTGGCTAGCATTGAGAGCGACGGTGTGGACAGTGACGGTCGCCCCGCGTAGACAAAACCCTCCGTCGTTAGAGTGTGAATCGCATATGGAATCGTCCGGTTTTTCTGCACCCAGCGCCACACCGCCCTTCGCCTTTTTCGAATGGATGGCCGCGCGCCGTTATCTGGGAGCGACCCGCACCGGCAAAGGTGTATCCTTGATCTCGATCATCGCTTTTTTCGGCATCATGCTGGCGGTTGCGGTTTTAATCATTGTTATGTCGGTCATGCAGGGTTTCCGCGCGAAACTGCTGGACCAGCTTCTTGGTCTGAACGGCCACGTCTTCGTTCAGTCGGATGAGCCGATCAGTAACTATGATGTGCTGGCTTTGAGGCTTATCAATATCCCAGGCGTCACCCATGCTGCGCCGCTTATCCAGGCGCCGGTCTATGCAACGGCGAAAGGAGAGGCGGGCGTATTTGTACGGGCGATGCGCAAAGAAGACTTGATGAAGGTCGACCTTGTCACCGGCGTTGATCAGTTGAGGGCCGGGAGCTTCGAAACCTTTGGCGAAGGCAAGAATGGCGGCAATGAAATTGCCCTCGGATCACGCCTTGCCCATTCGTTGGGTGTGACTGCAGGTGATCCTGTGACGCTGGTCTCCGGTCGCGGCGCCGATACGCCGTTTGGACCGACTTTGCGCAAAAAGACCTATCTTGTCGGCGCTGTTTATGAAGTGGGCATGTCGGAATATGATGGTCTTTTTATCTTTATGCCCCTTAATCAGGCTCAACTTTTCTTTAACCAGCCAGGCGCCGTCCAGCAGATTGAAATCCGGGTTGCGGATCTCGATAAACTCGACCAGATCAAACCGGAAATCATTGATGTCGCAGGTGGATTTGACATCACAGACTGGCGACAGGTTAACGCCAGTTATTTCAATGCGCTCGCGGTCGAACGAAACGTAATGCGACTCATCCTTTCCCTGATCGTCGCGATTGCGGCGCTCAATATCGTCACGGGCCTGGTGATGCTAGTGAAAGATAAAACCGGCGATATTGCGGTCTTGCGCACTATGGGAGCGACACAAGGGTCGGTCATGCGCATTTTCTTTCTTTCTGGGTCGATGATCGGAGTGTTCGGCACCTTGATGGGGGTTGTTCTTGGGGCGGTGTTTGTCTGGAATATCGAGGTTATTGAGAACCTTCTATCGGCAGCTTTTGGCGTGAACTTGTTCAATGAGGATATCTATTTCTTTAAGGAAATCCCGGCCCAGATGCAGGCAGGAGAGGTTGCATTCATTGCCGGATTTTCTCTGTTCATGTCGTTTGTGGTGACGATCTACCCGGCTTGGCGAGCAGCGCGTCTCGATCCTGTGGAAGCGCTTCGATATGAATAGCGGCTTGGTGACGGGGAGGCGGGCATGACATTGACTCAAGAGCGATTTGAATCCTGGCTTGGCGCTTTCGGAAAAGCCTGGGAGACGAGTGACGCCCAAAAATTCGCAGCGTTGTTCGCGCCGGACGCACTCTATTACTGGACTCCGTTTGAGGAGCCCAAGCGTGGCCCGGCGGAGATAGCGTCTGCATTTTCCGGAGCCATCGCCAAACAAAGCGACATCGAGTTCGGCGCCAGAATTCTTTATGTGCAAGCGCAACTTGGCGCGGCGCATTGGAGTTGCGCCTTTACCCGCAAAACAACCGGTCAGCGGGTCCATGTTGATGGAATTCTGGTGGTTCAAATGGATGATGACGGGTTTGCCCGCTCCTTCCGTGAATGGTGGCATACCGATGAAAAATAAAAACACTGAAGAGTCGGTTTTACAGTTTGAAAATATTTCACGGCGATACGGTAATTTGATTATCCTAGAAGGCGTGGAATTTTCTTTGCGTGCGGGTGAAACGGTCGCGCTGTTAGGCCCATCTGGATCGGGAAAAAGTTCTCTTCTCCACATTGCCGGGCTTCTCGAAGAGCAAACAGCGGGCGAGGTTTATATTGAAGGGGTTGCGACATCGCTCTTGTCTGATGCAGACCGCACGCGAATTCGTCGTGACACACTGGGCTTTGTCTATCAATTCCATCATTTGCTCCCCGAGTTTACAGCGCTTGGTAATGTCACTCTTCCGCAGCTGATTGCCGGAAAAAAAATGAAAGAGGCGGAGTCTGAAGCTGCGCGACTCCTGACCGTGCTTGGTCTTGGGGAGCGTCTTCATCACCAACCCGGACAGTTATCAGGCGGAGAACAACAGCGTACAGCAATTGCCCGCGCTCTCGCGAACAAACCAAAAATCCTTTTGACCGACGAGCCGACAGGAAATCTTGATCCAAAGACATCAGATGTTGTGTTTGACGCCTTATTAACGCTTGTGAAAACTGAAGGACTGGCTGCTTTGATCGCAACCCATGATCAACATTTGGCGGAACGGATGGACCGCATCATTGGTATTCGTGATCAGAACTTGGTTGAACTGGAGTCCGTTGAGCGTTGAATGCTCACGGTCGAGCTGCCCTTGCGGACCGTGCCTCACGGACAAGGCATCCAACATCCGAATAACGCCAGGGACCGGCAGAGAGGATGATTCCATCCACAATCATTGCGGGTGTCCCGAGGATACCCAACTCATTCGCATAAGCCAGATTCTGGTCCGATAGATTTTGGATATCTTTGTCTTTTGCCCGACGTAATGCGACGTCGTAATCAAGTCCAGCGATCTCGGCCGCCCACTTAATCTTCTTCTTATCCGGACGACCGCCGCGGCTAAACAGAGTGTCGTGGAAGGGAATGTATTTACCCTGCTCACGAGCAGCGAACGCCACATGTGTCGCCGTTAGGGTCTTATTGCCAGTGGCCCGTGAGATCATGGTGCGGCCATAAATCGGATATTCCACCAGATCGAGGCGAACATCAGGGTTATCGTGGAGATATTTATCCAGGGCTGGATGAAGCGCCATGCAACCGGGGCAGGAATAATCAAAAAACTCGATGATCTGTATGGCGTCATCCGTCGCGGCGCCTTTCGATCCGTGTGTGATCTCACTGTCAAAGCGCCCAAGAACAGTTTCCAGCTTGATGGAAGTCGTAATTGTAGATTGCGCTATATCGCAACTGCGCGCCCTCTCCGCCTGTTCAGGCGTTGCGGCCATCGCCGCGCCCATCACAGAAAACATGCTCAATATCATCGCAAATAGACGCTGCATCATTCTCTTCATTCTCTTCTCACACCTAAAAACAGATCGCATTCGAATGCGGTTTATAGCCAGGCGCAAATCAAAAAAGAAAGAGCGACCGGCTTATATGGTAATCCGGCCCAGTGAAAACCTTTGTTTTGACATGAGGGGTGCGTTTTTTTGGTTAACGGTCGCTTTGTACAACAACCAACGTGGCGGCGAGCGACAGGGCGAGCGCCGTTGCGGCCAGGAGTTGCGGAGACAATGCATCGGAAACACCGCCTAACGGCAAATGTGCGAGCGCCGCCGGTATAGCGGGAAAAAGGTCCGCGAATTGGAGCCCAGCGAGCAGCGCGCCGGCCCCCCCCGCTAAACAAACGATCACGAGCCGAAACCGTCGCCGACCCTCAAGCCCCTTTAAGACGCGTTCCGCAAAGCCATCGACCTCCAGTGACGCCGTGAGACGAGTAAAGTCCTGCTTTAGTAAGGTTTCAATGGATTCAATTGACATGACAGGCTCCATTTAATTTCGGCTCGGCGGGGGTGACAGGGGCGAGTGGCGGCGGTTGACGCAGGGCGGCGCGCATTTTCTCTCTGGCTCGCGCCACATAGGTCTTCACCGTGCCGAGTGGCGCATCGAGAGCGGCGGCGGCTTCAGCCTGGGTGAGGCCGACGGCATCGCACATCAAGATGGCGGCGCGTTCGCGGTCGTCAAGCGAAGCGAGGGCGCGACGCAGATCAAGAGAAAGATCAGCACTCGTATTATCTACTGAAATATTATCATTGCTGATTTCAGAAGATATAGCATTTGTCAGACGGACGCCCGCGTCGTCTTTGCGACGCGCCTGTAAAAATTCGCGGTAGGCGATCGAGAACAACCAGCTCCGAAAAGAGGCGCCGCCTTCGAATGTCTCAATGCGGGCGTAAGCTTTCATCAGAGTATCTTGCGCCAGGTCGTCAGCTTGAGACGCATCACCACACAAGCGGTGCAAGAAAGCACGCAGCGCCGCCTGGTGCCGGCGGACCAATGTCTCAAAGGCGGCGTTGTCGGGCGTCGCCTTCAAGAGTGTGACCAGATCAATATCGCTGAGATCCATCGGCGCCCCCTAAGGGCTTTGCGTCATACGACGCGTTGGCGTGGGGCGAAAAAATGGAACATTATAAATGCAATGCCGACCAGCCCCGGAAAAGCCGCCACGCCTGCCAGTGGGCCAGTGGCCTCAGTCTCGCCTACTGCAAAGCCAAGAACCACAAAGGCGGCGGCGACTGCGATCAAGATAATCCCTTTTCGGAGATCGGCATAGGGGCCGACCCTATCGCTGACGATGGCTTCGATCAATGACGCGTCAGCCGCGCCGGTTTTTTCGATGGCGACTTTGATGGTGTCATAAACCATCCGGCGTTTGCGAAAGTTAAAATAGAATGCGGAGATAATGATCAGCGACATGCTGGAAAAGACGATGAGCGGGATGAGAATATCTTCAGCCATGATGGTTTCCTTCTTATGCGACGCCGGACTCTTCAGCTTCTGTTTCATGACTTAGATGCGTTGAGCACCGCCGTTGGATGTATTGAGGGGCGCTTTTTTGGGAATTTGCGGCGGAGCGAGCCGGGATTGCGGTAAAAAGCAAGTAGGGCGGGTGGAGCGTTAGCGATACCCGCCATTCATACCTTCGGCGCCGGCGGCGGGTATCGGCCGTCGGCCTCCACCCGCCCTACAAATTCTCACCGCTTCCCTTTCTTCTTCCGGCGGGTCGGCCGGCCAGGGAAACCGCCGGAAGAACGCGCTTTTGGTTTTGAAAGCAAATTCGAAACCGTACCCTCGCTTTTGGTGATGCGGCTTGTGGCTTTGCTCAGAGAACCGGTGCGGGTGCGGATTTCTTCCTGTTTGGCGAAGGGGTCATCGGCCACCAGAAGTTCGACCGCCTGAAGGCGCCGGATCTCGTCGCGGATCTGCCCGGCCTCTTCGAATTCAAGATTGCCGGCCGCTTCTCGCATTTGTTTTTCGAGGTGCTCGATATGTTTCTTGAGATTAGGTCCAGGGCCTTCAAATTCGGCGGCATCCTCGGCAAAGCCACCCTTTGCGCCTCGCATCGGACGAAATCTGTCATGTCCAACGAATGTCTGGCCCATAGCGGCCTTGGCGCCTTCATCGTTGGATCTGGCGATGTCGGCGATGGCCGCCTTGGTGCTCTCCGGTGTGATGCCATGGGCCTTGTTATGGGCGAGTTGCTTTTCGCGGCGGCGATCCGTTTCGCCCATCGCCCGCTCCATCGAGCCGGTGATACGATCCGCGTAGAGAATGACCCTGCCGTCGACATTGCGCGCGGCGCGCCCGATGGTTTGGATCAGCGAGGTCTCAGACCGCAGAAAGCCTTCTTTGTCGGCGTCGAGGATCGCCACCAGCCGGCATTCGGGAATATCAAGCCCTTCGCGCAACAGATTGATGCCGACCAGCACGTCGAACGCGCCGAGCCGCAGATCGCGGATGATCTCGATCCGTTCAAGCGTTTCGATGTCGGAATGCATATAGCGCACGCGAACGCCCTGTTCGTGCATATATTCGGTGAGGTCTTCGGCCATGCGCTTAGTCAGTGTCGTCACCAATATGCGCCCGCCATGCAAGGCAACCTCTTTGCATTCGGCGATGACGTCGTCGACCTGATTGGTTTTGGAACCGCCGGGAGCGCTTGCGCGACCGGATTCAATATCAGAAGTGACCGGGCGCACCTCAACCTCGGGGTCGATCAGACCGGTCGGTCGAATGACTTGTTCTGTAAAGACACCGCCCGTCTGGTTCAGTTCCCATGGGCCGGGCGTCGCCGATACCGCAACCGTCTGCGGGCGCATGGATTGCCATTCCTCAAATTTCAACGGCCGATTATCCATGCAGGATGGAAGACGGAAACCAAACTCGGCGAGTGTTTTCTTGCGGGCAAAGTCGCCCCGGAACATGCCGCCAATTTGCGGCACGGTGACGTGGCTTTCGTCACAAAAGATCAAAGCATTCTCTGGCAGATATTCAAACAGCGTTGGCGGCGGTTCGCCCGGCGCTCGTCCGGTCAGGTAGCGAGAGTAATTTTCGATGCCCGCGCACACCCCCGTCGCCGCGAGCATTTCAAGATCGAATGTCACGCGTTGCTCAATACGTTGCGCTTCCAGCAAGCGCTCTTCTGCACGTAAGATAGGCAGCACCCTGTTCAACTCCGCTTTGATGCCCTGGATCGCCTGCTGCAAGGTCGGGCGCGGCGTCACATAATGTGAATTTGCATAAACATGGATTTCCTCAAGGTCGCTAGTGGACTGACCGGTGAGGGGATCGAATTCCGTAATCGTTTCGATCTCGTCGCCGAACAGCGAGACCCGCCAGGCGCGGTCCTCATAGTGGGCGGGGAAGATTTCGATGACGTCACCGCGGGCGCGAAAGCAGCCCCGGGCGAATGCCTGATCATTGCGCTTATATTGCAGGGCCACGAGATCAGAGAGTAATTTTTTGCGCGTAATCGTTTCGCCTGCGGACAGCGAGAATGTCATCTCCGTGTAGGTCTCGACCGACCCGATGCCGTAAATGCAACTCACCGAGGCGACGATCACCACATCGTCACGCTCCAGCAGAGCGCGCGTGGCGGCGTGGCGCATGCGGTCGATCTGTTCGTTTACCGAGCTTTCCTTTTCGATATAGGTGTCGGTGCGCGGTACATACGCTTCGGGCTGATAATAGTCGTAATAGGAAACGAAATACTCGACTGCGTTGTCCGGGAAGAAGGCTTTGAATTCGCCATACAGCTGTGCGGCCAGCGTCTTATTTGGGGCGAGGATCAGGGCTGGGCGCTGCACCGCCTCGATGATCTTGGCCATGGTGAAAGTCTTGCCGGTGCCAGTCGCGCCGAGCAGCACCTGGTCCCATTCGCCGGAAGTGACGCCAGCGGAAAGCTCGGCGATGGCGGTAGGCTGGTCGCCGGCGGGTTGATAGGCGGAAACCACTTTCAACGGTTTTGACAAGCCAGGTCTAACAGGTCGATCAGGTCGGTGCGGCGTCCAGTCAGAATTCGCGACACGGTCATGGTAAGTCGCGACAGCCTCAGAAAAGCCGGTGAGCGGCGGTTGGTCTTTCGGCTTCTTTTGACGCGGCTTGGGGCGCGCCGATGGTGTGGCTGGAGGTTTTCCGGGCGGGTTCATAAGGGGAACATAATCCGCTCCGCTCAGGATGGAAGGGGGTGGTGCGGGTTATCTATCCCGAGCCACTATTCTAGGCCACCTGCCGGGCGCGTTTCTTGCGCATGTGTGGCTCGAGTTCGATCTTTCGTAGGCGGACTGATTTCGGCGTTACCTCGACAAGCTCGTCTTCGTCGATATAGGCAATCGCTTCTTCCAGGCTGAGACGTTGCGGCGTGGTCAGACGCACAGCATCGTCCTTACCCGCGGCGCGGACATTGGTGAGCTGTTTGGCTTTCAGTGGATTGACATCCAGATCGCCGGGCTTGGCGTTCTCGCCAATGATCATGCCTTTGTAAACTTTCTCGCCGGGCGAAATAAACATGACCCCTCTGTCTTCCAGGTTCCACAACGCAAAAGGAACCGAAATGCCGTCGCTGGTGGAAATCAGGACGCCATTGCGACGCCCTTCAATCGCGCCGCGATGGGGCGCCATTTCGAGGAACGATCGGTTGATAACGCCAGTGCCGCGCGTATCAGTCAGGAATTCGCCGTGATAGCCAATCAGCGCACGTGCGGGCGCATGCAGGGTGAGGCGTGTTTTGCCAACGCCTGCTGGCTTCATCTCGACAAGCTCAGCCTTCTTTTGTGAAAGTTTTTCGATCACCACGCCCGAAAACTCTTCGTCCAGATCGATAACAACCTCTTCGATCGGTTCCAGAAGGGTCCCATGCTCATCTATTTGGGTAACGACTTGGGGGCGCGAGACCGAAAGCTCAAATCCTTCGCGACGCATGTTCTCAATCAAAACGCCGAGTTGCAATTCGCCTCGACCAGCGACCTCAAAGGCGTCGCGATTCAGGGATTCGCTGACTTTGATGGCGACGTCGCCTTCGGCCTGTCGGAAGAGGCGTTCACGGATCACACGGCTTTGTACTTTCGACCCTTCACGGCCGGCGAGCGGAGAGTCGTTGGCGGAAATTGTCACCGAGAGGGTTGGAGGGTCAATGGGTTGTGAAGGAACGGGCGATTCGATCAGTAGGTCACATAAGGTATCGGAGACAGATGCTTTGCTGAATCCGGCAATCGCGACAATATCGCCGGCGTGTGCTTCGTCAACTGGCTGTCGTTTCAGACCACGAAACGCCAGTACTTTGGAAATACGCCCCCGCTCGATCTCGCGGCCATCGCGGCTCAAAGCTTTCTGAGTCACGCCGGGGCGGGCGACGCCGGAAATAATCCGTCCGGTGAGGATACGACCAAGATAGGGATCGGCCTCGAGCGTTGTCGCCAACATTTTGAAAGGTTGCGCCTCCGCATCGGCGGCGATTGGCGGGGTCGGTACATGTTTAATGATAACTTCAAATAGAGGCGTCAGATCTTCGCGGGCGCCGTTAATTGAGTCTGTAGCCCACCCGTCTCGTCCGGATGCGTAGATTACTGGAAAATCTAACTGGTCGTCATTCGCCCCAAGGGCAGCAAACAGATCGAAGGTGGCGTCAAGAGCTGCATCAGGATCAGCTTGCGGCCGATCGACTTTATTCAGCACAACAATGGGTTTGAGGCCGAGCGCCAGAGCTTTTGAAAGAACAAATTTGGTTTGCGGCATGGGGCCTTCGGCTGCGTCGATCAGAAGCAAACAGCCATCAACCATCGAGAGGATACGCTCCACTTCGCCGCCAAAGTCAGCGTGGCCGGGCGTATCGACGATGTTGAGCCGAACTGGATGTTCACCCTTTTCCCATTGAACAGACGTGCATTTGGCGAGGATGGTGATCCCGCGTTCGCGTTCGATATCGTTGGAGTCCATGGCGCGCTCGGCCATTTCAGCGCTTGCGCGCACAGCTCCTGATTGACGCAGCATCTCATCGACGAGCGTTGTTTTACCATGATCGACATGGGCGATAATGGCGATATTTCTTAAATCTATGTTGCAGTGCGTCATGGCGCATGGCTTTGCCTGCTTTTCTCCACAAAAGCAAGGGAACTTCCACAGCGAGACATTTACCGATCACGCTGGCTCGCGCAGGAAAAGGCACTGTATCCCATGCGCCGATTTCTGAATATAGTTAATACAGGTGGTCGAGGGTGGCGGTGGTGTGCTTAGTCGCCAAAACGATAGCCAAGGCGCACCCCGACATTGTCCAACCCCTGATTGCGATTTGAACTCCCTAAAATATCTCCATTCGACAGGTGTTCATAAAACACCTGCGCACGCCAATGTTTATCGAGCTTCACGCCGACACCGACGCCGACCCGAAACAGATAGCGGGAACCAAGCAGGACGCGTTCGGTTCTGATAGTCTCGCGTAGAGGGTCGCCAACGGGTGGAAGGTCCAGAATGCCGTCATGGCGATCAATCCCGAAATCGAATTCGCCCACAATGCGATCATGGAAAACATGGTGCTCCCAGGCCAGCCCTCCGCCATAGAAGCTCGTGTCTCCCTCCAAATTCAATGAGCCATGTACATAAGGGCGCGGTGAAAGCAGATAGCGAAATATCTTTGGCGATTTAAACAAGACCTCGCCGCTGAGATTGACTCCGTTCTCCGGTGAGGGGTCCCCCCCATTAATGTCGATGCTATGGGCCGCCACGCCGCCGCGAATTTCACTGACGACGCCTGCACTTGCAGAATCTGCCAAGCATACCCCAGTGATAACCAAGCTTGTGATCAAGCTTTTCACTATGCTCATATTACCATCCTTGCCCTCAATACTCTTAGCGCACGCGCGCACTGCTTATTTCGCCATGGGTCGCGCGTCCATCGATCCCCGCCTAGTATTGTCGCAATGTGGAGGGTGCAGTGGTGTTATTGGAACGGCAAGTAACAAAACCGCGCTCTTTGATGAAAAATCGTTCTGCTCGCGTATGTGTGATGAGCCATCCTGATGCGATCACACTGGCTCGGGCGAGAGCCCTACCAAGGTTTCTTCATGTCACCTGCTAGGTTTGGCGCAAAGCGCATGATCTCGATGCGGTAATTGATAAGCTGCATTTGATTGAAGAACCGATGGCTTGCTACGAGTGGCTGGCGGCACGGATGCTGGATAGATCGGCGTTTGCGCCGAGTGCGAAAGCACATAGTATGGTGTTGGATCTTTTTGGGAGTTATGCATGAATCGGATATTCACTGCTTGTGTAGCTTCGTTTGCGGTTTCGTTTTTCGTTTTGGGGGCTGCACTCGGTGCGCCATCCGACGATCTCCATACCTTGTTCGACGACTATTGGGCGAACGAGATGGCGGAGAATCCGTTCGCCGCCACCTCGTCCGGGGTCAACGACTATAACGACAGGGTCCCGCAGGTCGCGCCTGAGGACTATGAACGCCGATTGGTCCAGGCGCACGCCTTCATGGCGCGACTTAATGCGATCGACATTGCGACGGTTGACGACAATGACCGGCTGAGTGCTGATCTCTTAAATTTTATCCTGAAGCACGACATCGCGCTTGCCGAATTTAAGCCCTGGCGGATTCCGTTTCTCGCCGATACGGGCTTTCACACCAATTTTGGGTATACGGTGAGTGCTACAGTCTTCCGTACAGAGCAGGATTACCGAGATTATCTGAAACGGCTTGGCGGTTTGGTTGGGTATCTGCATCAAAATGTCGAGAATATGCGCATCGGCCTCAGTGACGGGTTCGTTCAACCGAAGGAAATAATTCCAAATATCTTGCCCTCTTTTGAAGCCCAGGTGACAGAGACAGTAGAAGAGCACCCATATTACAAACCCTTTGCATCAATGCCTGACTCCATTTCTTCGAAGACGCAGCGTAGTTTGCGGCGTGAGGCGAAGAAGGGTCTCTCCCGCGAAGTCATACCGGCCTATGGGCGGTTGCTCACCTTTATGAAGGATGAATACCTGGCGGGAGCGCAAGACACTGTTGGCGCTTCAAACCTTCCTGGCGGTGACGTTTATTACCGCGCACTCGTGCGCTATTACACATCGCTTGATGATGCGACAGCCGAGGACGTCCATGCGTTGGGCCTCAAGGAAGTCGCACGCATCCGCGTCGAAATGGATGCGGTGATCGCCGAAACTGGCTTCGAAGGCAGCTTTGTTGAATTCCTGGAATTTCTTCGCACTGACTCGCAATTCTATGCAAAGACACCTGAAGCCTTGTTGATGCGCGCCTCTCGCATCGCAAAAAAGATCGATGGGCGTCTGCCCGCATTTTTCGGCAAATTACCGCGCCAGCCTTATTCTGTTGAACCGGTGCCAGCGGAGATTGCCCCCAATTATACAACCGGGCGATATATCGGCGCCCCGGCCGGCAGTGATCGCGGTGGGCAATATTGGGTCAACACCTATGACCTCAAAACACGTCCATTGTATCAGTTAACGGCGTTGACACTCCACGAGGCTGTACCCGGTCACCACTTGCAAAATGCATTGGCGCTGGAAATAGAAGGCGCGCCGGAATTCCGTGCGCAATTTTATCCGCATGCATTCGGTGAAGGGTGGGGTTTATATTCAGAAAAACTCGGGGTCGAAATCGGTGTATATGATACCCCCTATGATCAATTCGGACGGTTGTCCTATGAGATGTGGCGGGCCTGCCGGCTCGTGATCGACACCGGCTTGCATTCGAAAGGCTGGAGCCGTCAACAAGCGATGGATTATTTGGCATCCAATACGGCGCTCTCACTCCACAATGTTCAGACGGAAGTCGATCGTTATATCGCCTGGCCCGGTCAGGCGCTCGCCTATAAGATGGGCGAGCTGACGATCTGGGAGCTGCGCGGGAAAGCCGAACGCGCGCTGGGCG
>JAJFFW010000108.1 GCA_021776435.1 Parvularculaceae bacterium
GATTCTATCCGCAACCTACCATGTTTTTGTTTCTTGTGTGGTTTTGTTTTTCACGTTTGTTGTGCCCACGCTGCTAATTATTTAACCAACTACAAAACCACCACACTAGCGCCGCGTCTCACTGGCAAGGCGCGATGCTTCGCGAAGGCAATTGCAGTCGTCGAGCGGCTCAACGCCGTGGGCGTCAAGATAGGCTTCTAATGCGGCCAGAATAATATTTTGGCACGAGGTTTCCAACTCAGCCGAGGCGAGCTTTAACCGCAAGAAGTCGTGGGTCGGCATCCGAAAGGTGACCGCTGCCCGTCTCTTTAAATAAGCTTGACGCTTGCGGCATTCTGTTTTTGGCGCAGGAGCTGGAGCGGCGGGCGCGTTCAGCGGCATCTTGTTGGCTTCCGCCCACAACCGTTCAATCATATGCACCGGATGTGAGCTGTTTGGTTGCTCTCTCTTAGAGCGCGCCTCAGATTCGGAGTCTTCCTTCATTCCCGTTCCTGTCATTTGCGGGCTGACCGGATCAGGTTGCGCCGGCGCCTTATCATACTTGATCTGGCGGTCGAGTTCGTGGAGAGCACCCGGCGACATTTGACGCGCAGTTTCGGCCATCCGTGCATAGGCGAAAGGTTCTAACGCTGGCTCTGCATCGCCCTTTCGGGCCAGCAGGCTGGGTGTTAGAGAGGCAAAACGGTCTTCAGGGCTCATAATGACTCATCGGGGTCGCATGGGTGGATCTTCGCCAATCGTGTTCATTGAGCGGCGTGCGCCGCACGACGGCCGAAGACACGGGCTCTATTCTCAATCGTCGTCGCAGCGTCCTCGCCTCGATACGCGGTGTCACCCCGTAATAGGCGTTGGTGTAGATAGCGCCAAAGCGTACTGATTTCCTGAGCGGACTTACACACAGGGTCGATTTCCATAACTGTGCGTCCGTCAATCATGCTGGCCGCAAAGTCGACCCGGTGATGAATGGTTTGCGGGGCGACCGTTCCATGTTGAGAAAGAGCGATCGCCGCTTCAGAGGTGATCCGCGCGCGCGGCGTCGCCGCGTTCACAACAAAGACGAGAGGCTTGCCTCGCCCCTCGGCGATATCGACTGTCGGACCGACGGCTCGCATATCGTGCGGGCTCGGGCGGACCGGCGCGACGACGAGATCTGCATAATTCACGACCTCGGATATCGCACGTGTAACGGCGGGCGGCGTATCGACCACGACAAGGCGAAAACCTTCCTTGCGGGCACTGTCAAGATCGTAAAATATATTTGAAAAAACGGATTGGATGAAGGCTGGCGCGGGGTCTTTGCGCACGTTCCACCACTTCGCAAGAGAGCCTTGCGGATCCGTATCGATCAATGCAACGGGACCAGCGCCCTGGCGTTCAGCCTCCACCGCGACATGACCTGAAAGCGTCGTCTTACCAGACCCGCCTTTCTGTGACGCGAAAACTATCACTCGCATCGACGGCTGCATACGCCCTCCAAGATTAAACCCTCAGGCCTCTCGCCTGAACGTTAGTCTCAGACACAGAATATTAAAACGAAGAGTGAAGACGGCGGTGAATTTAGTTCAAAATTGAACCATGTTCGCAAAATAAAAGCGCCGGAAGCAACTTAGATACGCAAAGCCGCGACCGACGCATGAACAATGTTGCACAAAGCAATTAAAGCAGGATTAAGCGCGCCAATTAAACCATGGTATCGTCCATCAAAGACTTAATTTGCGCGATGCGAGGATTGCCGTTCCAATCCCAATACCGAAGCACGGCGCGCGAAAAATCTCTCGCCATCGAATCAAAGATCGCCAACAACTCTTCAGCGTGCTCCTCATCTTTAACTGTCTCATTTTGGGACGCAGCATTCACACTTTGGCTATCGATCAAGAATGCAAAGAAATCCTGACGCGGAACACCAAGGCTCTTACACATGACCGCAAAGGACTCACCACTCTTATCGCGCAAAATGCGCGACGAGAGGTCTCTAGAGATCCCTGCGATCATAGAAATCGCCTCAATGGTGTCGGCATTCGGGTTACCACAAGCAATCGATAGGGTTCTCTTAACAACATCCATCGAAACGGCCTCGCCGTTAAGACCACGAGGCCGATGACGACGTTCCGCAAGAATTAGAATTTCTTTTACGACAGGATCTGGAGGTGTTTTCGATCGAAATACGCGTGGATAAAGATCGCTGAGCGCCTCTTGAATGACTCTTCGGTCGAGCGCGAAACGGGCGAGAATGCGCTTGCGTCGTGCAGCGTCGACCCACCAGAACATCATGAAGCCGTGAGCCGGTTCGAGTTCATGTCGACGCAAAAGCAGATATTGTAATTCCTGATCAACCGTGCTGCGGCTGACAAGAATATCGAAGGCCTGCGGTGACAGCGTGAGACCTTCAAGACGCAAGATGAGTTTGCAGATATCCGGTTCGTTTTTTTCCACAATAACATCAGCGATCGACGTCGACAGGTCATAACGCCGGACAATCATGTCACGATGCTCATGACTGCCATTACGCGCAGTTTCGATCAACAGCGCCTCCGGCAAGTGCTCCGCCTGACGGAGAATCGGTTCAGCGACTTCGGGGTCATCCAATAAGAGGGTGCGTAGCAATGCCCGCGGACATTCGCAAACGTGGGCAATGCGTTTTGCAACCTCCACACGCAACTTCAGCTCTACCTTATCAAGCACTTGTAATAAGATGTCTGCCGTCAGAGATCTTTCATTGGCCGATATCCGCCCTGCCGGCAGCACAACAATATCCGCCAGCCGGCGCACCAAAAGCACACGTGGTGAATTCGGATCTTTGTGTATATCCGCGACCGTATCTCGCGGTGCATCCTCAACGGGCGGCTCAGATATGAGTTCCATAACAGCCATTCCAACGAAGTCTCCCCCAAATATGGGACCCTGTTGTACCCGAAACACCGTTAACGAGGTATTTCGTTTGAGAGTGCAATTTTACAAGACCTGTAGGCCTCGCTTTGCTAAACTTGCTCAAGTTCTGTTTGTTGAAGGGGTTTCCCGTGGGCCTTAGAGTCATATTTATCGCATGTTCAGCGGCCTTAGCCGCCTCAGGTTGCGCCAGTACGGATACGCAGGGACTGCGTGAGCAGCCGTCTTTTCATGCCGGCTATGGCGATGGTTGCTTAACAGTCGGGGAGGAAAATAAGAGTTTCTCGACCAAAAGGCAGCGCGACGAATACCTTTTTGAAAATGACCGCGCCTATCGGGCTGGCTGGCGCAGTGGGTATCTTGATTGCGACAATCAAGTGCCGAAGCTGAGCACTGGCGGTCGTGTTTTAGGTGAAGAAGGCGAATTCTAGAGCAGAATCGGTTCGCTTACGGTCACATCTTCTTCATCAGAGAAGTATTTTCAGGCGATTTTTGTATTTGGCTCTGGAAACCGAGCCCTCAAGAAAAGGGTAGTGGCGCTTGTCCGATTTTTCGAAACACAATCGTCAGCCTGACGTCAGCCTGATTTCTTCGCGCACCCGTGATTACCGATCCAGTGAATAACGAATTTGTGATGTAGCAAAAACGGGCGACCATTTGGCCGCCCGTTTTTGTTCGAACTCATCGTCTTATAAATTCTTATTGTTCTGATGCCGATTCTTCAACCACTTGCGCGCCGCCGCCTGTTTCGCCCTCTGGGGCCGGAGCATCGATCGGGGCGCCGTCACTCTTCAGTTTACATTCGGCCAATTGCTCAGGAGACGCCACACCGCTGCTGCCCACAGACTCAACGCCGCGCAATTGATCAATGCGCCGTTTTTGCTCAATGCGCTTGACCAAGTCCCGACATTGTTCAGCGATCTGACGCTTCTCAAGTTCAATACCCGCCGCCCTGGTTGCGATAATCGCATCAATATATTGAACCCATTTTGCTGCCTGACCGCTTACTTTTCCATAACGCTGCGCATTCACGAATGCCTCGCGTGCACGATTCATAGTGGCGACATCATCCGGCCCTGCCTGGCTGAAACGAGCCGTACCCAGAAGAAGCCATGCATCACCGGTATCGTCGCGGTCCATCCCGCCCTTATTGATAGCGTTGACCAGGGCGCGATCCGCCGCCGCATATTGTTCGTCAGCGAGCAATACCTGGCCAAGGCGGTAATAAAGCTCGCCATTGTCTGCAAGCTTCGCTGCTTCTTGTAGAATCGGTATGGCTTTCTTGTGCTCGCGGGCCTGGCTCCAGAGCTGAGAAAGAAGCTGGAGGTTTTTTCTGTTCCGTTTCACGACGCCAGCGGCCATCTCACGTTCCATCATTTTGGCGCCGCGATAAGGATTTTCGAAAAATGAGTAGTACTGAACGAGTTGCAGAATTTCATTTTCTTTTGAAAGAAGGCCAGCGCGATACGCAACTTCGAGAACGGCAAACGCTTCCTTGTCGCGGCCAGCGCCCGAATACTCACCCGAGAGCTGTGTCCAGTATCCCTTCTCAGCCGGCCAAAAACCTACCATTTTCTCCAGCAACGCCAATCGCTTGGGGCGGTCTGCTAATTCCGAGTAAATCATATTGAGAAGATCGTAATAGTTCTTTTTCGGTTCTGGCGCGCCGTTGACAGCGCTCTCAGCGGGACTGCGCGCCGACCTGTAATTAGGGGGAGCGATCTGAGTATAGGCGGCGGCTAAAAGATAATATGCATTGGTATCTACTTTTTCACCCGCCGCTTGCGATGATTTAATCCAGTCATTCAGACCCCGGATAGCAGATTGATAGTCCTGAAGCTGAAAATAAAGTTGAGCAATAAAATATCGAAGCTGATTTTGACGAGCGATAGGCAATGCGTTCGTATCAACAGCGATTTGAAAATCCCTCAATGCGCCGCGAAAATCCTCCAAACTGACCTTAACGCTGCCGCGAAGTTCATGCGTCGTCGCTTTGTCAAAAGGCTTCATGCGGTCGCCACGTGAGGCAACAAGGGCGTTCAACTTTTCTAACGCTGCGGGAAACTGCTCGGCCGTCATCAATTCGAAGACTTCAATCAAAACTTTGGCGACTGCAGGATCGAGAGATTGAGATTTTTTTGGGGGCTCTTTATCATCTTGAGCAAAAGCGGGCGATGGAGTCGCAACCACACCTGCCGCTACACAACAAGCAAGTGCGGAAAAAACCAGAGAAGAAAATTTCCAGCGCGTTTGAGTCATTTCGTCGCCTTCACCAAATCAATACACCAGCCAAGTCATCGTTGTTCTTCAGAGCGATGGCTATTCTTCAGCAAGCTGGAACCGAACCACCGTTTGTACGCCACGCCGCCATTGAACTACGTTATCAACGACTTTTGGCTGATATTTCCAACGCTCCACGGATCGGGTCGCCGACCTGTTGAAGCAACTATTGCTAGAATTGACCACTTTGATATTCGTTGTCTGCCCTTCCGGCGTCACATCAAATTCAACCGTAACCGATTCATCCGCATCGGCCCGTGATTGGCACCGTTCAGGATATTGCGGGGGAATACGAACCAATGGTTGAGCGTCGCGGTCGGGATTAAAGCCGGTGCCGATATCGAGATTGACGTCCAATGAAGGAATTTCGGCGCGCACGCCATCAAGCGCCGGACGGTTTGTCGGATCGTTCACCGCAGGCGGAGGCGGAGGCGGCGTATCAAGGGTCGGCCGCTTAAATTCTTTATTCGCGCTTGACAGGTCCGTATCCTGAATCTGAGCGGTAATATCAATGCTAAGCGGGTCCTCTTGCTCATTGAGGCGCGGCGGTTGCTTAATCAAAATGCTCATCAGGAGAAACAGGGCAACCGTCACAATAGCGGCGCCGGGCAATCCAAAAATTAATCGCAATAGAGATCCCATTCCAAGCTCTCCCTATGCGTCTTCAGTCGAAACTGCGACATCAGTAATGCCCGCAGCCCGAACTTGATTAAGAACTTCAACAAGATAACGCGACTTAGATTTCGCATCAGCCTGAACCACTGCGGTTCCTCTGGGATTCTCGCGGTGCAACTGCTCCACGGCGAACCTGACCTCTTCGAGTTGAATTCTCTTCTTATTGATCCAGATTTCATCCTCGGCGCTGATCGCGATGAGGATCGACGCCAACCGCTTCAGTTCCGCAGTTGAAGCATCAGGCCGCGTCACTTCAATGCCGGGCTCCTTAACGAAGGTGGAGGTGACGATGAAAAAGATCAGCATGATGAACACGATATCGAGAAGCGGCGTCACATTGACGTCTTCCTCATTAGTCGCACCTCTTGTTATTGTCCGTCTCGCCATAATCTCATCCGGTCTTAAATGTTCTACAACGCCAGTAATAGATGAACCGTTACTATTGTTCTTTCTGTAGGGTCAGCGACGTTCTGCCTCTTGCGCCGCCAGCTCGAGCCTGATCCAGCACCGTCACCGCAATGCCTGATTCCGATTCCGGCGCGGCGCTGACCAGCACAACGCCATTGGGTTCACGCGCCGTAAATTCCTGAACCACAGACTTGGTCGAAAGCGGATCAATAAGCCGCCCGCCGTCAATTTGCACAAGACCATCTTCGCGAACCGAAAGCACCATCGCCGGCGGAGGAACGCTTCCCGGTGGTGGTGGCGTATCTTCGGGTGAAGAGGCGTTAATACCCTGCTCGCGGATGAATGTGGCCGTCACGATGAAAAAGATCAGCATGATGAACACGATATCGAGAAGCGGCGTGACGTTAACGTCAGCGGCTTCGCCTTGATGTGATGCTCGTCTTCTCATCGCACTACTCGATCAATAATTCGTCTGAAAGTTTATGCGTGGCCTTATCTACATTACGATCAAACGCATTGATAAAAATCAGACCTGATAGGGATGCAACGAGACCCGCCATTGTCGGGATCGTCGCACGGGAAATGCCGCCCGCCATGAGACGGGCATTGGACGAACCAGTGACCGCCATGACGTCGAATACCTGAACCATTCCCGTCACGGTGCCGAGAAGACCGAGCAACGGCGTCACCGCGACGAGCGCGCGAATAACCCCATTGAACCGTTCCGTCTCCTGACGGGCTTCTGATATCAGCCGGTCACGGACCGCCAGCGCGTACCACGAATTATGATCGCTTCTCGCCGCCCAAGCCCGCGATGCACGCTTGGAAACACCTGAATGCGCCGTCGACCAGTACATGAGCCGCTCAAGGATCAAGGCCCACATGAAGAAAGTGGTGAACATGATGACCCTTAGCACATCCCCGCCCGCGGCGAGAAAATCACCCAAAGCATCGAAGGCGATCGCTGGATTTAAAAACTCGAGCATGTCTCGAGATCCTTTCTACGTCGCCTACCGATTACTGCCTTCCGCATGCTCAGCGATAAGGCCCGCCGCCTGCTCTTCAAGAATTTGCGTCACGCGCTTGGAGGCGCCGCTGGCAAAAGCGTGGAGAAGCAGAAGGGGTATCGCCGCAACAAGGCCGAGCACAGTCGTTACAAGCGCCTCAGAGATGCCTGACGCCATGATTTGCGGATCACCGGTGCCGAAAAGCGTGATCGCCTGGAAGGTGTTGATCATACCGATAACCGTACCAAGAAGACCGAGCAGCGGCGCCACGGCGGCGATCACCTTAACGAGATTCAGCCCGCTCTCGAGCTTTGGAATCTCTTTCAAGATGGCGTCGTCAAGCTTCAGCGCAACCGTTTCGACATTGTTGGACTGGGTGTTCTCGTAAGCGAGCATCACACGGCCAAGCGGGTTCGATTTAGACGCTTTCTTGCGACGCACTTGCGAGCGAACAGCGCCCGCAACCATCGTCAATGTCGCCCATTTATAAATACCGAGAACGGCGGCCAATCCGGCGACGATCAGGATCGTATACCCGACCGAGCGACCTTGCTTGATCCGCTCAACCAGATTGGGCGTCTCCACAACCAGCGACAGCAACGTGCCGAGCGAGGGGTCGATAACACCGGGTACGAAGTCGTCACCGGTCGCCTTTTCAACCCGGCCAGCTGCATCCGTGATCTTCTTCTCGGGCTGACGGGCGAGGAATTCGAGGTGACCTTGTTCGGGCTTGTAAGTCAGATATTTACTGTCTGAGAACGCGACAAACGGACCGATGCGCGTGATTTCATCCGTAACCGCCTTACCGTCAGCGCCAACAACTTCAGCATTAAATTTCACGACTTTCGCCTGTTCAGCAATTTGCTGAACCATCATTTCGAAAAGATCGCGAAGCTGATCTTCTGTCGGCAGTGTTTCCGTTTGCGCCAATTCCGACATCAGCTCGGCGCGACCCGGATATTGAGCACTGATCAATGAGGCCCGAAGTTGGGCGCTCAGATCACTCGCAGCTGAACGCGCAGCGCCGAAGAGTTCCTGAAAGGCGCCCTGTTTTTCTGAAAGCTCAACATCAAGATCGTCGATCTCAGTCTGATTGGTTTCCATCGCGGCTTCAAGCCGTGTGGATTCCGCCGCCGCAGCAACAACTTGCTGGCGTACACGATTAAGCGCAGCCTGCTGATTGTTGCGGTCACGAAGGAAATCTGCTTCGCGCTTTTGGTTTTCTGCAGAAACCGCACTGCGCTCATTACGAACCGCCTGCAGCACTTGATCGAGCGTCATCTGCTCTTGCGCATTCGCACTAGAAACCAGATTTCCGCCAACAAGGTCGATACCCATTACCGCAACGCCGGCAAACAGAGAAAGACCTGCAAGTTTAAAGAATTTCATGACTAGATATCCCTTGACTATTCGCCGTTAGATTACTGCGCTGTTACCGGCGCTTTGACAGGAACCGGTAAGAGATCCGGCGCCGTTTGCTCTTTCGCCATGCGAAGGCCAAGCTTCACGTCAGGCAGGTATGATCGTTTGAGATCGGTCCAATCGCCAATAGCCGTATCCCAGATTTTCAAAACTGAGTCGTCAGGCGTCTTAAAGATGAGCGCGATCCGACCCACGCGAAGGAAATCGCCAGAGAGTTCGTCCTCGCCCTCGCCAATCGATCCTGGGATCGAACCGATTGTACGGCCGAATTCGTTCTCAATCTGAAAGGCTTCAATAATCAGGCGATACCGCTGCGCCGCTGACATGTCCGGATTTTCCAGCACGCCGGCAAGGCGGGTAACGCGCGCCGTACGATTAGCAAAATCAAACGGCATGTCCGCCGCCACAACTGCGCCGAGCTTTTCGTGCATGTCTTCCATCAACGGCTGCATAGCGCGCTGAAGACCGGCGACATTATCAATGTCTTGCTTCAATCGCTCAATCGCGCGTTCCTGCGAGGCGACCTGCCGGGTTAACGACGCATTATAACGGCGCGCCGCTTCAAGCTGTTTCACGTTCGCACGGAAATCATTTAAAAGCCTCGCTGTCTGATCATCCAGTTGATCAATTCGCTGCTGCGACCGCGCCGTATCCGTGGCCGTCGCCTGGCTTTCTTTTACCGCTGTATTAAATTGCGCAAACGCAGGCGCGTTCAAGACGGCGATCATCGCCGCTGCTGAACCCAAGATCGCTACTCTTTTCATCATTGCCTCACCTACCGGTTTCCTTCGGCTGCTAGGGACGGCGCACTGGCCGACATAGAAAACACGCGTCACCGCGCAAAATAAAATGAAGGCGCCTCGATGCATTTCTGCCATCGAATGGATTTGTCACCCCGACATCACCCCTTCTTCCCGCAAATGAATGAAACAAACTCGCCAATAATGCAATGATCTTTTGGGCGCCCGGATCTTTTGGGCGCCCGCCTGCAAATGCAAAACTCGATCAATGCTTTACCCTGACGTTACCCGTTGCTTGTTCCTACCCTGTCGCGACTCTGCGTTAGTTTGTAACAAGCATCAACACCACTTGCAACGGTTAGATTTTCACATCCGCGTTTATGCGGATAAACGCACTGAGTTTCAGTTTGGTAAAGAAGGCGCGATTACATTAGAAGGACCTTGAGAGCGCAACTATCTCGCTCGCCGAGCAATATCGCTCGAATGGTAAACGGCCCTGAAGGGATGGCTGGGGCGCCAGGATTCGAACCTGGGAATGTCGATACCAAAAACCGATGCCTTACCACTTGGCGACGCCCCAATGGAGCGAAGGCAGATAGCGCTTTCGCCGCCTCCTTGCAATGGCCGTTACAGGTTTTTTCCTGTGACCCGCAACACCTTACAACATGCTGGTTCGGAGCCTTTTGGAGCAACGCCCTGCTCGCCAACCCCGGATTGCATCTTCCTTTAACCAACCGCATAGTGAGCCCTCGTCGGAGTGTAGCTCAGCCTGGTAGAGCACCGTCTTCGGGAGGCGGGGGCCGGTGGTTCGAATCCACTCACTCCGACCATTGCCTCCTTTCATATTTTCTGGCGCCGCCTTGCCCGACGCATGAACGCTTGTTCAATCCCCGACAACTTGTATCCTCGCCCCCATCAAATCACTGGTAAACCACTGCGTAAAACGCAGGCAATCCATTTGGGAGAAGACGCCATGGCGATCCAACAAAAGACGGCGGCAGCACTCTTATTATGTTTCGCCACAGCCTGCTCGGACGCAGGGCATGACGAAACAAACGCAACGCAACCGTCAGGCGTCGACCTCTTTATATATGGGGGGCCGATTTATACCGGCATAGACGATTCCCCTAAGGTCGAGGCGATCGCGGTTAAGGGTGGCCGGGTTCTGATTACCGGCGGTTACACTGAAATCGCAGCTTTGGCGGGCGATGGCGTCAAGACGATCGACCTTAAAGGCGCGGCGCTTTATCCAGGCTTCACGGATGCCCACGCCCATTTGCTCGGCATTGGAATGCGCGAGCTGACGCTTAATCTCGAAGGGATCGCATCACTCGAACAATTGCTGTCCATCGTCACCGCGAACATGGAACACCTTGGCGAAGGGGATACGCTTTACGGGAGAGGATGGATAGAAACCGGGTGGCCGGAAGGGCGCATGCCGACCCGTGACGATATTGATCCGGTCAGCGGTGACAATCCTGTTATTTTGAGGCGGGCCGATGGTCACGCGCTGGTTGCAAATTCCGCCGCTCTAAGCGCCGCAGGCATAGACGATGCAACGCCGGACCCCGAAGGCGGCAGGATAGAACGCGATACGGCTGGCCGCGCCACCGGCATTTTGATCGACAACGCGCAGAGCCTGGTCGCCGACCTGATCGGAGCGCCTAATGAGAGCCGCAAGAAAGAAGCTTTCGGCAAAGCATCCGATATTTATTCGGCGTACGGATGGACTGGAATGCACAATATGTCCGTCAATCCTGATAATGTCGCAATGATAGAAGCGCTTTCTACTGACGGCGGGATTGATATCCGGGTCTATAATTCCGTTGACGCCGCTGGCCTTGCAGCGTTGGAAGAATATGGCCCGCGCGTCAGCGACAATGGTCACATCATAACCCGCGCAATCAAACTTTATGTCGATGGCGCACTCGGCTCTCGCGGGGCGGCGCTCAGCGAGCCCTATTCAGACCACCCCGACACCAACGGACTTTTGGTCATGCAAAAAGACCAGGCGCTCGCTTTATTTGAAAGGGCGCTGCCCTCCGGCATACAAGTCAACACCCATGCCATTGGCGATCGCGGCAACAAGCTCATTCTCGACTGGTATGAAGAAGCGTTGAGCCATCATTCGGATATAAAAGACCCTCGCTGGCGCATCGAGCATTCTCAGATTCTTCATACAGAGGATATTCCCCGCTTCGCGACGCTTGGCGTCATCCCCTCCATGCAACCCTCGCACGCGATCGGTGATTTGTTCTTCGCGCCTGATCGGTTGGGGCCAAATCGTCTTGACGGCGCCTATGCATGGCGTGCGCTGATTGATGCGGGATCGATCATCCCCGGCGGCTCAGACGCGCCAGTCGAGCGCGGTGACCCCCGCATTGAGTTTTACGCCGCCGTCGCGCGTCGCGGCCTTAATGGGTATCAGGACAAAGACTGGCGCCCTGCACAGGCTGTCACCCGAACCGAAGCGTTGAAAATGTTCACCCTCTGGCCAGCCTACGCCTCATTTCAGGAGGACGACCTGGGAACAATCGAGCCCGGCAAACGCGCCGATTTCACGGTCTTTTCAAAAGACATCATGACCATTCCCGAGGCGGACATTCTCGACGTCGAAGCGGTGATGACCATTGTTGACGGAGACATTGTTTATCGCGCCAGCGAATAGGCTGCGCACTGCCTTCTGGGCATACGCCCCAGATCTTTCGGTACGGGCAGCCTCAACCCGCGGCGGTCTCTTCACTGACTTGGTGAGAGGGCCGCCTGAGGAACCATAAGCACCCCACAAAGAGCACGGCAGTCGCAACCAGGCTTGCCTCCGGACCGAAAGCGCCGCCGGTTATCAGTGAATTCCCGCCCGCGTCTTTGAGATCAATCAGTAAAGGCGTCACATCAATTTTGGCGCCGCTGACTTCCAGGCCAAAGCCGGTGCCTAACATCCAGTTCCAGGCGGCGTGCCATCCGCAAACGCCCCATATGCCCCCTTCGCGAACGGCATAGAGGCCAATGAAAAGGCCGAATAAAAGGATATTGGCGACACCGATCATGCTCTCAAGAGTGGGCGGATAGACATTGCCCATATGGCTGAGGGCAAAAAAGATCGAAGTCACAATGAGGGCGGCCGTCGTTCCGCGCCTCGCTGCGAGAGCCGACATCCACCAGCCTCGAAACACGATCTCCTCGCCGGCTGATTGAATGATAAATCCGGTTAAGAAAATTCCAATCATCCCCATGGGAACCATTGGCGTTGCACTGTCGAGCACTGGAAGGACAGCTTCGATGGTATAACCGCCGGTCGCGTAAATAATCCCGATCACCACAACGAGAAACACGGCGCCGACGAAGAACCCGCGCAGATAGCGAAACAACCACGCCCTGGCTGTGAACCCAATGCTGGCGAGGGATCGGTTTTCGACCACCTTCACCCAAAACAATGTGACCAGTATGGAAAAGATGGTTCCGAACAGCAGCAATGGCGTCAAGCCATTCGCGGTTATATTCGCCGCATAGTGTTCGATATCGGCAACATCTGTGATGGCGCCCGTCACAAATCCATGACCGATGAAAAGAATTCCACTGAGAAGTGTGGAGATGACCATTATCAGCAAAAAGGGGAGAATCGTCAGGAAGGACCACCAAATTCGTGCGCCATCTGGCATCGGCCCATACAGTGAACGAAACTTCGGAGACTGACGATCAGACATAACCCACCCCTTTAATGACTCCCTCAGACCACTCAGCCCCTTAAGAGAGATCACACCCATCGTCAACGGTTCAGTAATCGCAGGCACGGGATGCCGAATTACCGATGAGCGATTTTGTATACGGATTCCTCAGTGCGGATTGTGTGGCCCGTCCTTTTGCGTTGCACCCTCTTTTGTTTGTGATTTTCCATGGAGCAGAAATCAAAGGCAAGATAGAAAAACGAAAGGCGGGCATTGTAAAGGAGAGAGGTATGACACTCATTAATTCTACCGATTATCAATCCGCAATAGCCTTGACCACTAAGGGTTCAGACGCCATGGGCCCAAACCCTGCGGGACCAGACAAGGAAAGCACCGACAGTGTACGCCGCCCGACCTATCCGCAACGTGTCGAGGAATATCTGGACTGGGTTCAGGAGCGCTCCGCCGAACTTCGCGATGATCTGATGAAAGCGAAAGCCGCACAAGAACTCTGATAAACTTTCTATGTTGCGAACAGCTGCGCCGGGTCTTGAAATGCCTTGAACTCCAGCGCGTTGCCGGCTGGGTCGCGAATAAAGAAAGTCCCCTGCTCTCCGGGTTTGCCTTCAAAACGGATCGTCGGTTCAATGATGAAATTGACGGCTTCCCTTTGAAGACGGGCGGCGAGGGCGCGCCATGCTGTGATCGAAAGCACCACGCCGAAATGGCGCGTGGGAACATTCTCGCCATCAACCAGACAGGTTTTCGCCCCTCGGCAATCGGCGGGGCTTAAATGCGTCACCAATTGATGGCCGAAGAAATCAAAATCAATCCAGGCGTCCGAGCGCCGTCCGCGCGGGCAACCGATGATATCGCCGTAAAACGCCTCGGCCTTCACAAGGTCGTCAACCGGGATCGCAAGGTGGAATGGCGGCGCGGATTGGGTCATGATATCATAAAAAAGGCGCCATATTCCTGAGAAATCACAGATGCGGCAATGATAGCCTGGAAGGACAGCATGATGAAAGTAATGTTTTTAATCGCCGCCATCTTGGTTGCCGTAAGTGCGATCGCATTCACCGCTGTTCGCAAGTCCAAAATGACGAAGGAGCTCGCCTTGTCTGATACATTCATCCCTCTCGCAGAAGGGTTCATGGTTTCGCCGCAAATATCTCCCGACCAAGTGGCGCAAGCGGCGGCGCAGGGGGTGACTCTGATCATCAACAACCGACCGGACGACGAGGCGCCGGGCCAGCCAAAGAGCGCCGAAATCGCCAAAGCGGCCGAGGCGGCGGGCATTCGTTACGTGGAAATTTTCGTTGACCGTTCAGGCATATCCCCCGCGCATCTCGATGCTTTTGATGCGGCCCTCGCCGATCAAACCGGAAAGACGCTCGCCTTTTGCCGCACCGGCGCCCGCTCAACAACATTGCGATCTTACGCTGCGGCGCGGGCAGGAATGAATGTGGATGCCATTCTCAGCCAGGCCAGCGCCGCCGGCTATGATCTCAAGGATCATCGCCCCACATTGGAGGCCCTCGCCGCATCGGCGACGAATGGCGACTGACAGTTTTTTCTGTAATGAATTTTTTTAGTAATGAATAATGATGCGCGCGCTCACAGCCGCCGCAGGAATGACGATCGTCTCAGTGAGCGTAACACCGCAGCGTAAACCGGCGAGATCGCGACCATCCGCATCGGTTGCGCGCTGCGTCACCCCCTCACCGCAATCCAGAAAGCTGCCCGGTTCTTTTTCGACCACATAGGCATAATTGGGCGGGGCCATGACATACGCCCTGTCGGTTACCCCGCCACGGCTGTCGCCTAGGGCCACACCGCCCGCCTCCCCGGCCTGGGCCCCTGTTACGGGTAGAATCATGATTGTAAACGCGACGAAAAGCACCATCGACGTTTTGTTAAGTCGTTGTTTATGATTGGCACACATGGACGGTTTATCGCAAATGCCGGGCCGTACGCCTCTCAGATAGTTTATTTCCTTGTCAGGTGGTAAGAAGACATGTTCAACAGGGATGGGCTTTTAGTGCGCCGCGAGACAATGAGTTATGGCTTTTTTTAACGAGTTCGAAATTAACGGTAACCAGCTGATCGCGAAGGAAACCGGTGCGCAGATTCCGCTGACGCCAAGGCTGATGCGTGACGCTTGGCGTGTGGTGAGTTTCGTCGGATTCATTCAGGCGCTTCGCGCCATGCGCGTCGTAAAAGGCCGCGAACCGCGCGCACGAATTTCATTCTTTCCCAAACGCCCGCGCGCCTATTACGCGATCTGGCCAGTTTGTCAGATTGCCGGCGTCAAAATCGTTGACGATCCGGCTGAAGCCGATCTGCACTTTTATTTCGAAGACCGCGAATTTCTCATCGCACCACGCCCTGCTCCGTCAAACAAGCCGGCATTCAACATCGGGTGTTATGACATTCGCAAAAGCGTCGTCGCGCGAACCTTTGAAGAAATCTTCGGTTATAGCCTGACCATTGATCCGCAGACCTTTAAAGGCCGCGCGGTCGAAAAGTCAGAATCCAATGGCAAGCATGACGGGCGTATCATTGAATGTCCGGTCGAAACGCCAGCGCGCGATCAAGTTTATCAACGTCTCATCGATAATACGTTTAACGGAACAGACTACATCGACATTCGTACGCCGGTTGTTGGTGGAAAAATTCCGTTTGTTTATGTTAAACGTCGCTGTGCAGAACAACGCTTCTTAAACGAAAATCTCCGCGTTGATCTCGTCCATGCTGACGCGATGTTGTCAACGGAAGAGCAAACAAAGATTGCTGAGTTCACCAAAGCCATTGCGCTCGATTTTGGCGGCCTGGATGTATTGCGGAACCGCGAAGATGGCCGGATCTATATCGTCGACGCAAATAAAACCGATATGGGTCCGCCAACCGCGCTTTCCGGTAAAGTCAAAATGAAAGCCATGCGCGGCCTTGCCGCCGCCTTCGCCGAACTTGTAGATACAAGGCTTAGTGCGTAAGCTTAGCCCTTGACTGACCCCATTCCCTTCCAGAAGGATTTCACCTTCGCGTATGGCGCGCCCAACGCGTTATCCGGGCGCATACGCCGTGTGATTGCCAACAACCCCGGCCCCTTCACCTTTACCGGTACGGGCACCTATATCATTGGCTCAGGTAATGTGGCCGTGATTGATCCGGGCCCTGATCTTAAAGAACACCTCGATGCGATCTTGGCCGCCGTTGAAAACGAGCGCGTGACGCATATTCTGGTCACCCATACACATAAGGATCATTGTGAACTGGCCCACGCCCTGGCGGCGGCGACTGGCGCGCCAATTCTCGCAGCCGGGGCTCATCCGGACACCAAAGCCGTAGATGACGCCCCAGCCCTGGAAGAAGGCGTCGATCGCAATTTTACACCAGACCAGTTGATCAGCGACGGCGACATGGTGTCCGGCGAAGACTGGACGCTGAAAACCGTGGCCACTCCGGGCCATTTATCCAATCATCTGTGTTTTTCTCTCGAAGAAGAAAACACGCTGTTCACCGGCGATCACATTATGGGCTGGGCGACAACCGTCATTATTCCACCCGACGGCGATATGGGCGATTATATGACTAGTCTCGACAAGCTTCTGGAGCGAGAGGACGCGCTTTATCTACCGACCCATGGCGCGCCTATTGAAAGGCCGCGTCGTTTTGTACGGGCCATCCGCACCCACCGCCAGATGCGTGACGGGCAAATCCTCGAACGCGTTAAACGCGGCGACAGGCGCGTCAAAGAAATCACCCTGAGACTTTACGCAGATGTGGATAAGCGCCTGCACGGCGCGGCGGCATTAAATGTGTTCGCCCATTTGATCCGTCTGCACCGCATCGGCGCGATTAACTGTGACGGCGCCCCGACGATGAACGGCGAGTATTGGCTGGCGTGAGCGGGACGCGATACCACAGTCATCGCCGCACCTGTCGAAACGCCGAGAGCCCCCTTCGCCCCTGTGGGGCATGGGCGACGAAAGCTTTTGCATATCGCAATCACGGATCACCTGACGGCAGATTGGGCGGCGCGACAGATCGTGGAAGCATTTCCGTGGGACGAGGCGCCGGATCATCTGATCCAGGACAATGATGCGATTTATGGAGTTGCATTCAAAAAACAGCTGAGCGCCATGGGCATTCGCGATGGTCCAACGGCGCTGCGAAGCCCGTGGCAGAATGGCTTTGTCGAGCGGCTCATAGGGTCAATCCGCCGGGCCCGTTCGCGAAGGCGAACAAATCATATATGCCTTGATCATGTGATCATCTTTAATGCGGCGCATCTGCGTCGCGGGCTAAAGGCCTATGCAAAATATTACAACGAAGCGCGGCCACATTTGTCTTTGGGAACGGATGCGCCGATCACCCGCAATATAATGTCATTCGGTGTGATAAAATCGGCCCCGCACCTTGGCGGATTGCATCATGAATAGGCTAGAATCTAAGAATCGGTAAGCACAGGTGTCGATCAAGCTTGATTAATGTTCATGCTCGCCGGTAATCGGTGCTGACGACCAATGGATGTGAACGATCCGCCAGCGATCGTCGTCACGTCGAAGCACCATCGTTTCCATCATGCGCGAGTGAATAGTCTCGCCTTTATAGACGCCATGGATTTGCGATTCAGATATTACGGTCGCCATATCGCCGCTTGCGATCACGTCGCGTTTCTTCAGAGCGAAATCAACAGCGGCCGTAAACGCCATATCGGCCGGCATGTGGTGTCCGGCATATTCGTCGACCGACCGCTCCGCGCCGCCGCCTTCAGCAATGACGACATCAGGGGCGAGATATGCACGAACAGCAGCGTCATTGCCAGACCGCAATGCTGAGGCATACGCCTTGACCACTTCTTCCGGCGATTGTGGATAATCGTCTCCCATTAGCGCAGACTGTTCTGCCGTTGTGCTCTCTTGATCATAGGTTGCGTGATGGCCGTCATCAGCATTGTGATCATGTTCTGCGGTCGCAGATTCATCTCCGTGGTCATGGCCGCCATCGCCGGACGCGTCGTCGTCGTGATGGCCATCGTCTGCGCCGTCCTCATGATCGTGACTGTCTTGCTTTGCGCCCTCGTCGCCATGGCCCTGACCCGGCGCGTGCTCGTGATCATGACCTTCGCCTGTGACTACCGGCATGTGCGAAACACCCAGGCCATGCCCATAGACGAGTTTGCCGCCCCACCACGCCGTTACCGACAGTGAAACCGCCGCCGCCAACAACAATAGAGAGAACAACGCCGACGGCCGGTCATTTCGCTTCATCCGGCGCCAAAGGGCGAGAACAAGAATAACGGCGGCGGTTGGGACCGCCCAATTGCGATGGGTTGTCATCGCAGCGTGCGAGGGATCGTCATGAGCGACGGAATAGTAGGCCTGAAACCCTGCGGCGACGGTTGCAACAATCGCCAGCGCGCCGAAGGCGATCATCCAGTCGCCTGCGGATTTCAACGTATCGCGCCAGCCGCCTGCCGGCATAAATGATATGATCAGCAAGCTGAGCGCACCCGTCGTCGTCAGCGCATAAGCAAAGTGAACAAGTATCGGATGGATATTCGGTTCAATTATGTTTTCCATTATTTTATTCCCTCCCTAAAACCAAAGTCTTAAACCAGCAACGAATGATACGCTGGAGGGATCCTCGGCGGCTGCTCGCGCAAAATCGGCGGTTGCGCCGACGGATCGCTCCCATGAAACGCCAATGTATGGCGCGAACTCCCGTTTGATCTCGTAACGAAGGCGTAAGCCCGCTTCAGCAGTCGAGAGCCCTGAACCGACGCCGTTTTCAGGAACGTCCTGGATGGCGAAATTCAGCTCCGTGCGCGGCTGAAGAATGAGGCGCTGGGTCAGGAGCAATTCATACTCAAGCTCAATCCGCGCCGAGACATCGCCGTCGCCGCCGCGCCAAGAATTGCAAGTAGGATATGCATGGTGATCGCCTCCCGGATCATGCGAACCATAATGTGCTGATTTACGCCCGCAACCCCGAAGAGTGTGGGAGCCGCCAAGAGGCGTTATCCGAAACGCTGCTGGTCTCGGCCCTCCCAGAGAAGATTTGTCACGACTGTCGTGTCTCGATCGATCGATGAACCACATATACTTTACTTTTTAAAGTTCTTTACTATTATCATTTCTCCGTTTTGATCCCGGCCCTCCCAAACGGGTAAGACTGGCTCAACTTCGGGAACCTTGTGAGTCTTTTTTATGAAAAATAATCTCAACCTTCTTCGGCGTAGTTTGTTTTTAATCTCTATGCCGATGGTCTTTATTACTTTTGCATTGCCTTTGCGCGCCGAGGATATCGGCGCCACAGGATTCGAAATCGGTATTCTCTATAGCATCTTTACGGCGTCTCTTATTGTACCGCGACCGTTGGTAGGCGCTGGCGCAGCGCTTGGTCCCCTTGCCGGCGGCGCGATTTATGATGGATTGGGTACGGACTATATCTTTTATGTCGCCGGAATCATATTGGTGTCAGCCATTGCCATCGCGCAGCTCTACAACAAGAAACTGTAATTTTTGATGGGCAAGATCTGACGTCAATCCTGAACGATCTATTCCGTGTTCGTTTTTTTCATCGGCGGTATTGGTTGATGGGCGCCCGGTTTGCCCGCAGGTAAACCAGAAGACGTACTCGGCTGCCGTCGCTTGCCTTTGTCTTTGGAGTGTTTCGCTTTACGCGGTTTCTTGCCGGCGGGCTTGTCGCCCGGCTTCCCAAATGGTTTCCCAAAGGATTTGCCGCCCGGTTTTCCTGACGGCTTTCCAGGCGAACCCGGTTTTACAAACCCTGAGGCCTCATCACGCACCTCCACAGGGTTTTGCCTGGTTTCTTCTTGGACGGACTTTTTTGCGATGTAGGATTTTTTACGTTTGTTCTTCTCATAAGGTTTGTCGCCGGCGCTTCGCGGCGTTTTGCGAGACGCATCCGGGGCGTTGCCCATGTGCGACACGATGATCGACTTTTCCAGCTTGCCGCCGGGGCCGACCGTTTCGAAAAAACGCTCTACACAAGCGGACGCCAGTTCAACATGGGTGTTTTGCTCGTTCACTCTGATGGCGCCGATGTCGCGCTTTGAAAGACCGCCCGCCTTGCACAGGATCGGCAACAGCCAGCGCGGCTCGGCGGATGTTTTGCGCCCAACCGACAGGCTCACCCAGACGCTGTTTTCAAAATTATCGCGAGACTTGGTTTTACGAGGCTCACCTGCCGCTTTTTCGGCTGGCACATCGCGCAGCTCTTCGGGCGCGGACTTGCCCGCACGATGCTGGCGCAAAAAGGCGGCCGCTAATTGCTCGGGGCCATGGCGTTCCAGCAGCGCTTTTATAAGGTCGCGTTCATTGTCTTTAATCAGCTCACTGAGCGCGGGGTCTGCCATAAGGCGCTCATCGTCACGGGCGCGCACGTCGGCCGCCGATGGCGGCTCGACCCAGCTTGCCTTGATCTTGGCGTTAGCCAAAAGGCGCTGCGCCTGTCGTGAAGCGTTATGGGGCACGATCAACGCACTGACGCCCTTGCGCCCGGCGCGACCCGTCCGTCCGCTGCGGTGGAGAAGCGTGTCGCCGGAACGGGGAAGATCTGCGTGGATCACAAGTTCGAGGTCCGGCAGATCAATGCCGCGCGCCGCGACATCGGTCGCCACACACACTTTTGCGCGTCCGTCACGCAGTGCCTGAAGGGCGTGGGTGCGTTCTTTCTGGCTGAGTTCGCCCGAGAGCGCGACGACCGAAAAGCCGCGATTATTGAATCGACTGGTCATGTGATTGACCGTGGCGCGCGTCGCACAAAACACCAGTGCGTTCTTGGCGTCGAAATAACGCAGCACATTGATGATCGCATTCTCCCGGTCATGAGAGGCGACGGTCATGGCGCGATATTCAATATCGAGATGTTGTTTTTGCTCCGCAGCCGTATTCACGCGCACCGCATTGCGTTGGTAATTCTTGGCGAGCGTCGCGATGGAACGCGGCACAGTGGCCGAAAACATCAAGGTGCGGCGTTCGTCCGGGGCCTCGCCAAGGATAAACTCAAGGTCTTCGCGAAAGCCGAGATCAAGCATTTCATCGGCTTCGTCGAGCACCACGGCGCGCAGCGCCCGCATATCAAGCGAACGGCGTTTGATATGATCGACAAGGCGTCCCGGCGTGCCGACAACAATATGCGCGCCCCGCCCCAGGGCGCGACGTTCGTCGCGCATATCCATGCCGCCGACACAAGACGCGACGCGCGCGCCCGCCGCTTCATAGAGCCATTCAAGTTCTCGCTTGACTTGCAACGCCAATTCCCGCGTCGGGGCGACGACCAGCGCCAGCGGCGCGGACCCGCCCCCCCCTTCGCCCCATGAAAAACGGTCTTCGCCTTCCAACAAGGTCGGCGCCAGCGCCATTCCGAAGGCGACCGTCTTACCGGACCCGGTCTGGGCCGAAACCAGCAAATCGGCGTCTTCTAGCTGCGGGGCCAGAACCGCTTCTTGCACCGGAGTCAGTTCGGAAAAGCCCCGTTTGTTGAGGGTCTGGCTCAGCGCGGCGACCACGCCTTTGAATTCTGTCATCATCTGTCTTTCAGCATGCAGCCTCCCGAAAGGGCTTATGACTGCACATTTTCAGGCCGGACTTGGCCCAATCCGCGATTGGAATGGCTGCACTTTCCGCAGCCGTAAACACTTCATTTTCGAGGCGATGAACTGTCGTTGCAGGCGCTCTCACCTGCGAATTGAGCGCCCCCTTAGGGCATAACCCCCGCAATAGCCATGCAAAGCGTACAAATTCTGAAGAAAGAGGGACGAAAAGCCCTTCTCGCCACAGCCTTCGCCATGATGATTGGCGCACCTACCCTCATCGCGAGGGATATTGGTTTCGCCGGACCTGCGTTCACTTCCCCTCATCCTGAGGCGCCCGGACACCGTCCGGGCCTCGAAGGATGGCCGCAAACACAAGCTCCGCAATCATCCTTCGAGGCTCGCCCGATATAGTCCGGGCTCGCACCTCAGGATGAGGATGGTTTGTTTATTCGTGCGTTTGGTCGCTTTGAAAGATCTTTTAGCGTATCAAATTCACTGCGGATAAAAGCTTCTTTTTTCGCCCGCCCCCAACCTTTCAACTGCCGTTCGAAAGCAACGGCGTCATCATAGCGCGAAAACCAATCCGACCAGACCAGTTTCACAGGGCGCCGCTTAAAAGTGTATGCATTCGGATGTATTCCATGATTGTGTTGGGAAACGCGCTCGTCAACATCCCGGCCGCGATGTGAACCCACATAATAAGAACCATCCGCGCATTCGAGAATATAAACAAAAGCCTGCATCGTGTTCTTTTCTCCTGATCTTGTTCGTTTCCTCCGTCCCCCCCCTCATCCTGAGGCGCCCGGCCAGAGGCCGGGCCTCGAAGGATGGTG
>JAJFFW010000109.1 GCA_021776435.1 Parvularculaceae bacterium
GGTTCGACACCCGTCGGTTTGAAGTCATCGCCAAGTTCTTTCCTGGTCGAATTCAGAATCCGCAACCCAAGCTCAAGCGATGTCTCATCGGTCAGCGCCAATGGACCCACCGGCATGCCGAGCGATTTTGCCGCGTTTTCAATAAGCGCCGGCTTTATGCCTTCGGCGACCATCAGCATCGCTTCATTGAGGTAAGGCGGCACCACACGGTTGGTGTAAAAACCACGGGTGTCCTTGACGACGATCGGGGTTTTTCTAATCTTGCCGACATAATCGAGCGCGGTCGCCAGCGAACGATCACCAGATTCATCGCCAGGAATGATCTCTACCAGCGGCATCTTGTCGACCGGTGAGAAAAAGTGAATGCCGATGAACTGATCGGGACGCTCCGAATTTTTCGCAAGCCCCGTGATCGGAAGCGTCGACGTATTCGACGCGAAAATCACATCGGCGCCGATCACCGCTTCTGTTCTCCGGATGACATCTTTCTTGACGTCCGGGTCTTCAAAGACGGCTTCGATAATCAGGTCGACATCCTTGAGGTCATTATAATCTGTCGTCGGCGTAATCCGGTCGAGAAGCGCCTGACCTTTTTCTTTGGATACCTTGCCGCGGGAAACGCCTTTTTCGACGATCTTCTCAGAATAGGCTTTGCCTTTTTGCGCGTAGTCCAGATCCCGATCGAGGAGAACAACATCCATACCGCCTTTAGCGGTGACATACGCTATGCCGGCGCCCATCATGCCAGCACCGAGCACGCCGACTTTTTTGAGATTGGTTTTCGGAACGCCTGCCGGTCGCTGTTCGCCTTTCTCCGCCGCTTGTTTGTTGATGAACAGGGTCCGGATCATATTGCGTGTTTGCGGGCTGGTAACGAGCTTCATGAAATATTTCGACTCCACCCGGATCGCCGTATCGAAAGGCACGATAGAGCCCTCATATAGGCATGAAAGTATATATTGAATGGCCGGGTAGTTATGCTGCGTCTCACGCTGGGCCATCGCATTCGCGCCCATGAAGAGTTGCACGGAACGCGGGTCCATGGCGCCGCCGCCGCCAGGGAATTTAAATCCTTTTTTATCCCAGGGTTGAACAACCTTTGGATTGGCCTTCACCCAGACTTTGGCTTTTTCTATCAGCGCTTCACGGGGCGCCAGTTCCTGAATAAAACCATAAGCGAGAGCGGTTTTTGGATCGACGGGACGGCCTTGCGTCGCCATCATCGCTGCGTTTTGCAAGCCGGCAAGACGGGGCAAGCGCTGCGTGCCGCCGCCGCCAGGCAATAAGCCGACCTGAACCTCGGGAACGCCGAGTTGAACTTTCGCGTCGTCAGCGACAATGCGGTGATGACAGGCGAGCACCAGCTCAAGCCCGCCGCCAAGCGCCAGACCATTGACGGCAGCAGCGACCGGTTTGGCGTGCGCGACGCCTTTGATAAGCGCCTTGGCCGGGTGGCCGCCCGTTTCAAGTTTGCGAAACATGCGGTTGAGGCGAAACTGCGCTTCAAACATCTCTTTTTTCGTGGCTGTTTTCGCGCGCTTCGCGACGTCGCCGAGCATGCGCAAATCTGCTCCGGCGAGGAACCCCGACGCTTTGCCTGACGTCACAACTGCGCCCTTGATTGCATCATCTTCACAGATGCGATCGACGACGCTTTCAAATTCATCCAACAACTTTGCGTTCCAGACGTTCATAGACTGGCCAGGCAGGTCGATCGTGACAAGCGCGACGCCATCGCTGTCGATGTCGAATTTCAGGGCGGTGTAGGTCATTATTCTATCCTTCCTTAAACTGAGTTCTTTTCCACCCTTCGAGGCTCGACCGGACCAAGCCCGGCCTCGCGCCACAGGATGAGGGACTGAGAAAGTGCGAGCCCCTCATCCTGAGGCGCCGCCCGAAGGACGGCCTCGAAGGATCGAGGGGCGGGTCCCACTAAACCCGCTCAATAATCGTCGCCGTGCCCATGCCTGCGCCGATGCACAGCGTCGCCAGCGCAGTCTCCTTGCCGGAACGCTCAAGCTCATCGAGAACCGTGCCAAGGATCATCGCGCCGGTGGCGCCAAGGGGATGCCCCATAGCGATGGCGCCGCCATTGACGTTGATATCGTTGTGATCAATGTCCAGCGCTTGCATGAAACGCAATACGACTGAAGCGAAGGCCTCGTTCAGTTCCCAAAGATCGATATCTTTCTTACTCATGCCCGCACGCCGCAATACCTTTTCTGCAGCGAATTCCGGCCCGGTCAACATGATCGTCGGATCAGATCCGACAGATGCCGCCGCACGAATTCTGGCGCGTGGCTTCAGGCCAAGCTTTTCGCCGATCTCTTTGGATCCGATCAAAATCGCTGAGGACCCATCGACAATCCCCGACGAATTTCCGGCATGGTGGACGTGATTGATTTTTTCAAATTCGGCATATTTCTGGAGTGCAACGGAATCGAATCCAAAATTCTCCCCGAGCATCACAAATGACGCTGGCAATGACCCGAGGGATTGCATATCCGCTTGCGGACGAATGGTTTCGTCGTGATCGAGCACGACCTCCCCGATCACATCTTTCACAGGAATGATGGATTTGGAGAAACGCTTTTCCTCCCAGGATCGGGCGGCGCGTTTCTGGCTTTCCACGGCATAGGCATCGACATCATCGCGCGAAAAACCGTATTTGGTTGCGATCAGGTCTGCCGAAACGCCCTGCGGGACGAAATAGGTTTTAAAGGCGACAGCCGGGTCGGTCGCCCAGGCGCCGCCATCGGACCCCATGGGCACGCGGGACATGGATTCTACACCGCCGCCAATAACGAGATCCGCCTCACCGGAGCCGACCTTGGCCGCCGCGATATTTACGGCCTCCAGCCCACTGGCGCAAAAACGGTTCACATGAATGCCTGCGGTCGTTTCCGCATATCCAGCATTCAATACAGCCGTGCGTGTCACCACCGCACCTTGTTCGCCAACAGGTGAGACGCAGCCAAACGCCACATCATCGACATACGCTGTATCGAGGTTATTACGGTCACGCACGGCTTCAAGAACCTGCGTTGCGAGCTGAACAGGCGTAATCTCATGGAGACTGCCGTCCGATTTGCCCCGGCCACGCGGTGTGCGCACCGCATCATAAATATAGGCTTCCGTCATGGAGAGCGTCCTTTCCCAAAATTCTGGTGCGGCATCGCCGCTGCGACCATACCTAGGCGCGTGACCGAGCCCTTGCAATGATGCTTTGCAGCATCGTGAACAGGTCGTGACAGGACTCGTTTTAAGCGCTAATCGGTCGCCCAATACCAGCTCTAACCGGGTCCCACCATGAACACAGACGCGTCTTTGACCGCTCTACGCGACATGATCCGAGCGCATTATCTAGCGGATGAAACGACGCTCACCCGCCATCTGACCGTGCAGGCGGATATTGGCGCTCAGGGACGGCGCGACGCGCAATCAAAGGCAGCGGCCTTTGTTAAGACTGCGCGCGCCAATGCGAGCCGGTCGGGGCTCATCGACAAATTCCTCCAGGAATACGGCCTTTCGACTGCAGAGGGCGTCACATTGATGCGCCTCGCCGAAGCGCTCCTGCGCACGCCCGACGCCGCCACCGCCGACGCCCTAATCGCCGACAAAGTCGAGGCGGGAGACTGGGCGGCCCATAAGGGCAAGAGCCCCTTCCCCCTTGTCAACTTCTCGACCCGCGCGCTGATGTTTACCGCCGCCTGGCTGGATGAGTTCGAAGCAAAAGACCCGACCCGGAAAATGGTCAAGGCGACCAAGGCGGTTCTCGACCGGGTCGGTGAGCCGGTGATCCGCGCTTCGGTGGCGCAGGCGATGCGCATCATGGGCGAGCATTTCGTTCTCGGCGAGACGATCGATGCTGCGATGCGCCGCGGCCGTGAGTTTGAAAATAGCGGTTATCTGTTTTCATTCGATATGCTGGGAGAAGCCGCGCACACGCAAAAAGATGCTGATCGATATTTCGATGATTACAAAAAGGCGATTTCATCCATATCCCGCTATGCGAATGCGTCGCGCGCCGCCGACAATCCAGGCATTTCGGTAAAGCTGTCGGCGCTTCACCCGCGCTATGAATATGTAAAGAAATCTCGCGTTCTGGAAGAACTCGGCGCCCGTATTCGTGAGCTGGCGCTGGCGGCGAGGGCCGCAAACATGGGATTTAATATCGATGCGGAGGAAGCTGACCGCCTCGACTTGTCACTCGATCTCATCGAAGCGTTGATGCGCGACGATGCGTTATCTCAATGGGACGGCTTCGGTGTTGTCGTGCAGGCCTATCAACGGCGCGCACCCTGCGTCATTGACTGGCTTGCAGCCCTCGCACGTGAAACGGATCGGCGGGTGATGGTGCGCCTCGTTAAGGGGGCGTATTGGGACGCTGAAATTAAGCGCGCCCAGGTCATGGGTCTCGAGAGCTATCCGGTCTTTACGCGAAAAGTCTCGACGGATGTCAGTTTTACCGCCTGCGCGCGCAAGCTTCTGATGAACACCGACGTGTTTTACCCTCAATTCGCGACCCATAATGCGCTCACCGCCACGATGGTGCGCGAGATGGCGGACCGGTCTGCAGATTACGAATTTCAACGCCTCCACGGCATGGGTGAGGCGTTACATGACAGCCTGATTAAACAAGGCGCACGCTCACGGATCTACGCCCCGGTCGGTGGGCATAAGGAGCTTCTCCCTTACCTTGTGCGCAGACTGTTGGAAAATGGCGCGAATTCTTCTTTCGTCAACCAACTGATCGATCCAGATCTATCCGTAGACGATGTGGTCGCGGATCCGATCGATGACATCGCGGTCCTCGATGTCATTCCCAACCCGGCGATACCCGCGCCTTGCGATCTGTTCGCCGGTGAACGGTTATTGGCCAAAGGCGAGGACTGGACGCATCCGCCAACCGCAGCGAACCTGTCGCCAGGTGCGCGCGAAACGCTCGCTGCGACACCGGCGCGCGCGATTGTTAATGGCGATAGGATCGATGGCGTGCTCTCCCCGATCATCAACCCGGCGCACTCCGGCGATGCGGTCGGCAGTGTGGAACCAGCCACAGCGGTGTCGATCGAGAAAGCCTGCGCTATCGCCGCTGAGGCGGCGCCGCGTTGGGCGGCGACCCCGGCGAAAACACGTGGTGACGCCTTACGGGCGGCCGGTGATCTACTTGAGTCGCGTGCGGATCAATTCATGGCTCTTGCAGTGTTTGAAGCCGGCAAGACCTGGCCCGACGCTGTTGCGGAAATTCGCGAGGCGGTGGATTTTTGTCGGTATTATGCGAACGAAGCCGAGCGTCTTCACCTCTCCCCCTCGGGGAGAGGTCGAAATTTGCTTCAGCAAATTTCGGGTGAGGGGGAAGAAACATCAGCGTTTCCTCGCAGCGCCCTACCCCCTCACCCCAACCCTCTCCCCAATGGGGAGAGGGAGTCTGACGGCGCCAATTTGCAGCCGCTCGGCGTTGTCGCCTGCATATCGCCATGGAACTTTCCGCTGGCGATCTTCGTTGGTCAAATCACCGGCGCGCTGGCGGCCGCAAACACCGTCATCGCCAAACCGGCGGAACAAACACCGCTCATCGCTTTTGAGGCGGTGAACCTTCTTCACGAAGCAGGAGTTCCGGAAGATGTTTTGCACTTTCTGCCAGGGGACGGCGCCGCCGTCGGCGCGCCTCTGGTCGCCCACAAGGTTATCGGCGGGGTTGTGTTCACCGGATCGACCGAAGTGGCAAAAAGGATCAAACGCTCCCTCGTCGAAAGCGGCAAGCCCGAAGCAGCCTTGATCGCAGAAACCGGCGGCATCAATGCGATGATCATCGATTCGACTGCATTGCTGGAACAGGCTGTGACTGATGTCATCGCATCGGCTTTTCAGAGCGCCGGTCAACGGTGTTCAGCCTGCCGTCTCGTCTGTATTCAGGACGACACAGCAGATCGTTTCCTGGAAATGCTCGCGGGCGCTATGGCGGAACTGAAAACCGGCGACCCGTCAGATCTTTCCACGGATGTTGGACCGGTAATCGACGAGGAGGCGCAAACAGGCATTGAGCGCCATATTGAGGAGATGACACACCGGGCCCGCCTCATCGCTCGCGCGCCAACTCCGCAAACTGACGTGCACGGTGCGTTTGTTCGTCCTGCAGCGTTTGAACTGGAATGCATTGATGACTTGCACAGCGAAATCTTTGGTCCGGTATTGCATGTGGTCCGTTACAAGGCGGATCGCCTTGAGGAAACGATTGATGCAATCAATGCGAAGGGGTACGGGCTGACGCTCGGCGTCCATACGCGTATCGATGAAACCATGCATCAGATCTCGGCGCGCGCGCGGGTTGGCAATATCTATGTCAACCGCAACCAGATCGGCGCCGTTGTCGGCGTTCAGCCCTTCGGCGGCGTAGGATTATCCGGCACCGGGCCCAAAGCGGGAGGGCCGCATTATGTGCGCGCGCTCACGCGTCGCCCCGCCCCAGCGGGCGAGAACGCCATCAGAGTCTGTGAACGTGAACTCAACGAAGTCGAGCTGGCTGACCTGGAAAAAGCGCGCGACGTGTTCGCCCTGTGGACGGTCACGGCGCGTCGAAACGACGTCATTAAGACACTTAACGATCATCGTTTCTCAATTGGCGAAGATCCATCCAGCATGGATTACATCGAGCTGCCAGGGCCGACGGGCGAATCCAACACACTGCGCTTGCGGGGCCGAGGTGTTGTGTTGTGTCTTGGCGGCAGTGACGAACCGGAAGTCACACACACCCAAATTGCAACCGCTCTGTCAGCCGGAAACACCGTCATCGTTGCGCAATCAATCGCGCAATCGCTCTGCGCCTCCATTCTCGACGCCGGTGCGCCCACAGGGCTCATCACTGGCATGGAGATGGATGACGGCGTCCCTGAAGGCTTATTGCTTCATGACGCAATCACGGCTGTGGTTTTTGATGGCGGACGCGATGGGCGAGCGGCGCTGGAAAACATTCTCGCGAGGCGACCCGGTGCGATCATTCCTGTGCTCACCTCGAACGATGAATTGTGGCGTTACGGCGTTGAGCGAACTCTTACGATTAACACCACGGCCGCCGGTGGGGATGTACGGCTATTATCGCTTGCCGATTAGGGCTACGAATTAGCAATCTCAATGGGTTCGCCGCAGCGCAGCATCTGTTCAACGCAATATGCTTGTGAATTCCCGCGTCAAAGGATTTTTTGATGAATGAAGAAGAGCATACGCCTATGACGCATCAAAATTTTGTCGCCCACCAAAAAGGGCCATTCCTGACTGCACCCGGGAAAACCGGGCGTGCGATGAATTGGGCGTTCGCCGACAAGGAACGGATGTTCTGGATCCTGCAGACGACGGGCTGGACCGGATTTTTTGTTCTTCACGTTGTGAGCGTGTCGAACTTCCTCATGGGATTTTCCGTGTCTTCGATCACATATTCTTCGGTCTCGTCGCTGATCGGCTTCATGACCACCAGCATTATATCGCGTCCGATTTACCGATTTTCTCGCCGTCGGGGACCTGCGTCGATGCTGGTTATCGCTCTGACTGCAACGATATTTATGGCGTTCGCAATGTCAGTGTTAAAGGCCGAGTCTTTCATCATGATTTTTGGTGACGAATGGGTGAGAGGCCGAAGCGCGCAACTTGGTTCCACAAACTTTTTTCGCCTGCTCATGCCGGACCTGCCTGCAAACCTTCTGCTTCTTCTGTCCTGGGGCGGATTTTATTTCGGAATCAACTACTATCTGACACTGCGCAGCGAAACTGAACGCGCCCTTTTGTCAGCGCGTTTGGCCGATCAAGCGCAACTCAAAATGTTGCGCTATCAACTCAACCCGCACTTTCTGTTCAACACGTTGAACGCTATCTCAACACTGGTTCTCGACAATCAAGCCAAGCCTGCGAACACCATGCTGACCCAGTTATCGGCGTTCCTTCGTTACTCGCTGGATAGTGACCCGCTTCAGAAGACAACACTGTCGGAGGAGTTGCGCGCGTTACAACTCTATCTCGACATCGAAAAAACCAGGTTTGGCGATCGCCTGAGCGTGCAGACAAATATCGACGAAGAGGCATATGACGCGCTGGTTCCCTCTCTCATTCTTCAACCCGCAATTGAGAATTCCATCAAGTTCGCGATTGCCCATATAGAATCCGGAGGAGTCATTTCGATCACTGCTACGCGCGAAGGCGGGATGCTACGGCTTGAAGTGAGCGACAATGGTCCCAACGCACCGGCTGATCCCATGGCGATGCTCGACGGCAAACCCGGAGTCGGTCTGGTCAATATGCGCGAACGCTTATCGCATCTTTACGGCAAACAACAGTCCTTTAGCCTGAAGAAAATTAAACCGCATGGGTTGTGCGTCTGCATGACGCTGCCTTTTGAGACGAGGAATTGATATTATGGCGGACGATAAAATCCGTGTCATTCTAGTCGATGATGAACCTTTGGCTCTGCGAGGACTCGTCCTGAGACTGAATGAGTTTCCTGAGGTCGAAATCATTGGCGAATGCCGGAATGGCCGTGAAGCTGTAAAAATGATTAAAGAGACATCGCCTGACCTGGTGTTTTTGGATATTCAAATGCCCGGCATCGATGGTTTTGGCGTCGTTCGAGCCCTCATCGGCGGACCGGCGCCGTTATTTGTGTTTGTAACCGCATACGACAAATACGCCATCGAAGCATTTGAGACGAACGCACTTGATTATATTGTCAAGCCCGTCGAGGAAGAGCGCCTTAAGGATGCGCTTCACCGCACTCGCGAAGCCCTTAAATCCAGAGTGGCGACAAGTCGCGAATCTCGACTTGTCGAGCTCCTGGCTTCTCTAAGCGACGACGATCGCGACCGTATCAAGGAACTTATCGCTGATCCGGATTGGACCGAAAAAGAACGTTACCCACAACGACTCAGCTTCAAGGATGGGTCGAAAGTTGTCGTTCTCTATGCGGAAGAGATAGAATGGATCGACGCCGCCGGTGATTACATGTGTATCCACGCAGGCGGCAAGACTCACATCATTCGTGAAACGATGAAGGTTTTGCAGCAAAAACTTGACCCGTCGCGCTTTCAACGCGTGCACCGTTCAGCCATTGTCAATGTTGGAAAAGTGAGAGAACTCCATCCTCACTCGAATGGAGAGTATTTTTTGACGCTTGAAAACGGTATGGAGTTGAAACTCTCACGATCTTATAAAGACGTTGTGGCGCGCTTCCTGTAACAGCTTTCGCAATTCGAGACCTTCCGCTTACCGGCCAGATATTCGTGGGATCACGCTAGTGTCCCGAATCCGAAGTTCGTTACATTATGCAGCACGCTCAAGACGAACTTCGGATTCGATAAGGACACTAGCAAGTTTATGATTCTAGTGTGGTTTTGGATTTAAAGTTCGTTGTGAGCAAGCTGCGAATTATG
>JAJFFW010000110.1 GCA_021776435.1 Parvularculaceae bacterium
GTTTTGTCTGCGAGCTTGTCGATAACCCAAGCGCGCCCATAGGGGATGTTGACCTGCTATCGGAAGCTGAGAGTTGCAAACTTATTGTCGATTGGAACGATACAGCGTGCGCGCTTCCAGACAAAGCGGTCTTCCAGCTTGTCGAAAAACAAGCACAATGCGCACCTAAAGCCATTGCTGTACGATATGGCGACACCAATCTTTCCTATGCCGAGCTTAATGGCCGTGCAAACTTTTTGGCGCGTACGCTTATAGATGCGGGCGTCGGCGCTGGCGATATCGTTGCGCTCGCTCTGCGAAGTTCGGAGATGTATCCCATAGCCGTTCTCGGGGTAAACAAGACGGGCGCCGCATTTCTGCCAATCTCCCCTGATGACCCTGCAGCCCGACAGGCTCAGATTTTTGAAGATGCGAATGTAAAATCAATAATAACTCTCGGCGACGATGCGAATCGCCTGCCGCCATGCAGCGCCAAGATCGTAAATTTGTCTTCTATTGGAACCAACACCGACCCACGCGATGTCACCGACCAAGAGCGCAGCAAACCGTTCCACCTATCAGACCCAGCCTATGTCATTTACACGTCCGGTTCGACCGGACTTCCGAAAGGCGTCGTTCTGGCGCATGAAGGCCTCGCAAATATGATTGCTGATGCGGTGGATATAGTCCCCCTTAGCTCTTCTGACCGGCTCATGGCCGTCGCCACACCTACATTTGATGCTTCTATCCTCGAAATTCACGCACCGCTTTCGGTCGGCGCCACGCTTGTCGTCGCGCCAATGGAAACGATACGTGAACCGATGAAACTCGCTGACTTGATGCGTCGTGAGGCGATAACCACGGCGACGATGTCACCGTCGCTCTGGAATGCGCTTATTGCTTGTCGCGGGGCGCAATTGCGCGGATTTAAGGCCATCGTCGGGGGTGAGACGTTGACCAGCAAATTAGCGCGTACGCTACATGATCTCGGCGCTATCGTTATCAATTTCTACGGCCCAACCGAAACTACGGTCCTGTGCACCGGCATGAAGATCGGCGATTCAGAACTTGCTGCACCGCCGATTGGCAAACCAATCCGGAACATGCGTACATATATACTCGATGAAAATCTGAAACCTTTGCCCATAGGGGTTGCTGGAGAACTTTGCATCGGCGGCGTCGGCGTCGGCCTCGGTTACCTCAACAGACCAGCACTGACCGCCAAACGCTTTTCACAGGACCCGTTCGGCCCCAAGGGCGCACGCTTATATAGAACGGGCGATCTCGCCCGCTGGCGCGGCGACGGCGTTCTTGAATTTCTCGGTCGGCGCGATCGACAGCTAAAGATCCGCGGCTTTCGAATCGAACCCGGAGAAGTTGAAACTGTGCTCTCGGCATGTGCGGGCGTTGAAGCCGTGCATGTTGATACAATCGAAAACCCAAAGGGCGGCAAACGTCTTGCAGCTTTTGTCACTGCAAAAAAAGGGGCGCAGCTAGACAAAGAGCAGATCAAAGACGCTCTCTCTGAAAAATTGCCGAATTATCTCATACCATCGGCGATTTTTATCCTCGATGCGATGCCGCTGACGCGCAATGGCAAGATTGATCGTAATGCATTGCCGAAAACGGATGACCGGGTTCTTACCGGTTATGTTGCGCCGCGTACGGATACAGAACAAAAGCTGGTTGATATCTTCGCGACAATGCTCGGAATTGAAAAAGTTGGCGTTGAAGATAATTTTTTCGAGCTCGGCGCTGATTCCCTCACCGCTGTGCAACTCCTCATCGAAATTGAATCCCAGTTCTCAACACAATTATCATTGCTCTCTCTGTTTGATGCGCCGACCATCGCAAATCTCGCAAAGCAAATGGACAATGAAGCCGCTCCTGATCCGTTCGCTGCAGTTTTTCCTTTTCGCCGGCAAGGCAGCGAAGAACCGTTATTTTGCATTCACTCTGTCATCGGCATTTCCTGGTCCTATGCTGGGTTGCTGCGCCACTTAAGCGAACGCCACCCAGTCTATGGGCTGCAGGCTCGGGGCCTCAGCAGCGCCAACAATGAAGCGCTGCCTAAAAATATCGATGCGATGGCGGATGATTATCTTACTGAAGTCCGGGCGATCCAACCTCATGGGCCTTACAGGTTTCTGGGGTGGTCCCTCGGCGGACTTGTGGCGCACGCCATGACAGAAAAACTTGAGGCAGCAAACGAGCGCGTTGAGTTTTTATGTCTGCTCGATTCTTTTCCCTTCGCTCATGCTGCGAACGGCGCCCGGCATGATGAGGCGTTGCTCGCCGAAAATGCGCTTCGGTTCATGAACTATTCGCCCGACAAAACCTCCAAATGGCCGCAAGATGTGGCCTCTCTCGCTGAGTTTATGTTCCAGGAATTTGATTTGTTCTCGACGCCGATACTGAGAAAAGCTGGTTTTGATAACAAGGATCTCCGTCTTCGATTCCAAAATGTGATTGCTAATAATTTCAAGGCCGCGCTTATTCAGCGCCCCGGTATTGTGAAAGCAGATCTGCATATCATCAGGGCTGCGGAACGCAATGGCAGCAAGCTCGACGGCCTTGTTGAACATCAAGCCGGCGCCTGGAAGCGTTATACTGACGGCCGCGTCATCGAGAGTTGCATTCAGTGCCATCATTTTGAAATGCTCAACCCTGAACCGCTTGAAATCATCGGGCCAATAATTCGCGACGCACTATAGCTAATGCTCTGAACTTGAACCGCCACTTCTAGCGGCAAATCCGGGTTTGTTTGAAGCAATGATTTATTCTAGATTCTTGGCGCCGCGTTTCCGGACGGAAAACCGGTGAACCACTTTTCCTCGGAAACGCTCTAGCCAGTCCGTTCATTTCCAGGGTTGATCTCAACGCCGCTTTACTTCCCGCGCGCAAGTCGCCACATCTTGTCGCCATCAGTAGGATCATCTCATGCGCAACGACGCTTCGCCCGACACCCCCGCCCCAAAACCGGTTCGCCTGGCCGATTATGCGCCGCCCGACTACTTGATCGATCATGTGGACCTCAACGTATCGCTCGACCCGGCGCGCACGATCATCAAGTCCCGACTGGTTATGCACCGCAGGTCGGGCGCTGACGTAGAGGCGCCGCTCGTCCTCAATGGAGAACACATAGAGCTAATCACATTGGCGCTCGACGCGGATCAGTATTCGCCGGAAAATTACGATGTCAGCGATACACTACTGACCATTCGCGGGCTGCCTTCCGAATTCACCCTTGAGATTACGAGCGCCTGCGCACCGGAGGCGAATACGGCGCTTTCCGGCCTTTATTTGTCGAATGATATGTTCTGCACCCAGTGCGAGGCGGAAGGCTTCCGACGGATCACTTATTTCCTCGACCGGCCCGATGTGCTCGCACGCTATTCGGTGCGGATTGAAGCGGACAAAGCGCGCTATCCAGTGCTGCTCTCCAACGGCAATTTACTGGGTGGAAGCGATCTCAAAGACGGACGCCATTGGGTGCAGTGGTCTGATCCGCATCCAAAACCCGCTTATCTTTTCGCGCTGGTCGGCGGCGACCTGACTGCTGTCGAAGATGAATTCACGACGATGTCGGGTCGCAAAGTTGCGCTGAAAGTTTTTGTTCAACCTCAGAACGCGGACAAATGCGGCTACACACTCGACGCATTGAAACGTGCGATGCGCTGGGACGAAGAGGTCTTCGGGCGCGAATATGATCTCGATATCTTCATGATCGTCGCCGTTGATCATTTTAATTTTGGCGCAATGGAGAACAAAGGCCTCAATATATTTAATTCGGCCTATGTGCTGGCGAGCCCGGATACGGCGACGGATATCGATTACGAGACAATCGAGTCCATTGTAGCGCATGAATATTTCCACAACTGGTCGGGCAATCGCGTCACCTGCCGGGACTGGTTTCAACTTTGCCTGAAAGAGGGTTTCACGGTCTTCCGCGATCAGGAATTCTCGGCTGATATGCGCTCAAGGCCCGTGCAGCGCATCAAGGATGTGCGGCGATTGTGGAGTCGACAATTCCCGGAAGATGCAGGCCCCCTCGCCCATCCAGCACGACCCGAAAGCTACATCACCATCGATAATTTTTATACGGCGACAGTCTATGAAAAAGGCGCCGAACTGGTTCGCATGATGAAGGCGTTGCTGGGACCGGAAAAATTCCGTAAAGCGACGGATCTCTATTTCTCAAGACATGACGGCCAGGCGGCGACCGTCGAGAATTTCATCAAGGTGATGGAGGACGCAGGTCAGATCAACCTGACCCAGTTCCGCCGCTGGTATTCAGATGCAGGCACGCCAGAAATCACTGTCGAAGAAAGCTACAATCCAGCTGCACGCAGCTTCAGGGCAATTTTCAGCCAGAAGACCGCACCTACGCCGGGACAAGACGAGAAACCTCCCCGTCATATGCCAGTCAAGATCGGTCTTTACGATGCCCAAAGCGGCGTTGTGATGACCGAGGAAACTCTCGAACTCACCCAAGACCGTCAAGAATTCAGGTTCGATGATGTTGATGCAAAGCCTGTATTTTCAGTGTTTCAGGGCTTTTCCGCTCCGGTACGCATCAAGCGAGAGTTGAGCCTTACGGACAGGCTGGCGCTGTTCCGTCATGATCGCGACCTCTTCAACAAATGGGCCCTTAGCTATGGGCTGTGGACGGATCTTTGCCTATCGGGCGCCGGAGCAATCCGGATCGATGACCGCGAAGCGGCTCTGCATGGATTCGCTGACGCGCTAAAAGCCTTATTGAGCGATGCTCAGGCGGACCCGGCGCTCGTCGCACAGATTTTATATGCCCCCAGCGAAGCCGAACTCGCGCGCCTCGCCAATGTGATCGACCCCGATGCAATTTCTGCAGCCCGAAACTCGGTTCGCGAACAGATCGCCCGGACCCTCAAAGGCCCGCTCCGCAATCTTTTTGAAGCGCTGAAATCCAACGCGCCGTATTCGCCAGATGCAGAACAGGCAGAGAAGCGCGCCCTTAAAAGGGCTGCTTTATCTTTGCTCGTGACATCTGGGGACTCTGCTCTTGCTTTTGAAGAGGCTCAATCCGCTACAAATATGACCGATGAAGCGGCGGCGACTGCCGCCCTCGCCGTCAGTAATGCTCCCGAACGCCAAGCGGCTCTGGAGCAATTCTATGATAAATGGAACGACGATCCGCTGGTCATTAATAAATGGCTGGCTTGGCGGGCCATGCGGCCAGGCGACAAAGCGCTCGCCGATATCGAATCGCTGACTGCGCATGAATCCTTCGATATGAAGAACCCCAACAAGGTCCAGGCTCTTATCGGGGTGTTCGCCAGCGAAAACCTGGCAGGGTTTCATCGCGCAGACGGTGGCGGATATCGGTTCTTCTTCAACCGAATCATTGCCTTGGACGCCATCAACCCGCAGGTGGCGGCGCGTCTCCTCACCATTGTAGAAAGCTGGCGCAAGCTCGAAGGCGGTCGGCGAGCCCTCCTTGCCGCAGAGCTTAACCAATTGGCGGAACGTCAAAATCTCTCGCCAAATGTCTTTGAGATGGCGTCCCGGCTGTTGGGGGAAAATCCAGCGTCCTGACCGGTGATTCGCGCGTGACTTCCCAGGCCGAACAAGAATAGTTTCCAAAAGGTAAACAGGCGAGCAAATACGCGCCGGAAATAGTAGCTTGGGTTACACGCCCCGATTTCCGGTGCGTTCTTTACATTTCATTGCAGCGGTCGGTGCATGGCGAGAATTGAAAAAAATAGCGCAGAAAGTTTAGCTGCTCGCGTTGAAGCCTTGTCACCGCGCCGCCTTTCGATTCTGACAGGCCTTTTCATCCTGGCGCTGACTGCCCTTTTGGCAGGCAAGCTGAATGAAGAAGGCCGGGCGCGTCAGATCGAAACCGAATTGCGCGTGATACAGGCGGTCAATGACGGCTCCTCCGCCATGAATATCGCCATTATGACGGGCGCCTCAACGCGCGTCGCCTTGGCGGAAGCATGGCCCGGCGGGCTGGCGGTGCTCTATCACCTTTCACCATCAAGTGATGTTCTCGCTGCTTACGGCGCAACTGAGGTTATTAATCTCGATGCTGTCTCGTTAAGAGCGCTGCCCCTGAATGCGAGAGCCGAGAGGCGCATAGATCTTGCCTCTGGCGAAATTACCGCCGCTTGGCGCCCGCTCGATAATGGTGAGGTTTTACTCGCCGCTGCGCCGGCCCGGGACATGTTCGCCCGGACGCCGATCTGGATTGGCTACGGGCTGATCCTGGCTGCGATCACACTTGTTACTGCATCTCTTATGGCGGCCTTCATAAGGCAAAGCCGCGCTGCAGCGGAGGCGGCAGGCGCAGTTGCAACGCTTGGCGATTTTGACGAAGCGCTCGCAGGCGGTCGCTGCTGTCCATGGTTTTACGACAGCAAAATGCGAATGATCAGATTCTCACGGGCATTCCTGGAACCGTTGGGATTGGGCGCTCGGGATCGCTATTTCACAATGCGCGAGATTTCGGCCCTCCTCCACCCGCAGGATTTGCGCACCGCTGTGGCTATTTTTACCGGTGACGCAGCGGGAACAAATGAGGGTGTCGTTCGGATGCGCGAACCGAGCGGGGGTTGGTCGCGCGTATTCCTGAGAACTTCATCAAATGCGACACGATTCGAACGGGCAGGTGTCGCGATCGACCTGGCAGGCTCCCGCATGATCGCTCCGGCGGCGGCGATTGCAGAATCGCGCCTGCGAGATGCAATCGAAAGCATTCCGGAAGCCTTCGTTTTATGGGATGCACACGGTCGCCTGGCAGTTTGCAACCGCCGTTTCGCCAGCATCTTCCGCTTATCGCCCCAAGACCTGAAGCCGGGGCTAAAAGCTGCGGACATCGCCAAACGCGCACGCATTGGCGCCGAAATTGTCACAACTTATTTTGCCCCCGAGGCGGCGCTCAACCAGCAAAGCGTAGAGGTTGAATTACCCGGCAACCGTTGGACACATATCTCACGCAGGCGCACTGCTGAAGGCGGTATGGTCTGCATCGCGACCAATGTGACCGACTTAAAACGGCGTGCGCGCGCACAAAAGAAAAAGGAACGTGAACTCGAGCGCATTGTCGATGACCTGGTGCGCTCTCGCAAAGAACTGTCCGATACGATGCACAATTATGAACTCGAGAAATACCGCGCTGAGGAAGCCAGCCGCTCGAAGAGTGAATTTCTCGCGAATATGAGCCATGAACTGCGCACGCCTTTGAATGCGATTAATGGCTTTTCCGAGATTATGCAGTCGGAGTTGTACGGACCACTGGGTGATGAGAAGTACAAAGAATATGTTTCAGATATTCTCTCAAGCGGCCGTCACCTGCTGGAGCTGATTGACGACATTCTCGACATGTCCAAAATCGAAGCGGGGCGCATGAAACTCGAGCCCAAACGCGTCGAGCTTGAGCGCATTTTGAGGGAAAGCACGCGTCTCGTTTCAAAACGCGCCGCAGATGCAGGCGTCAAACTCACCGCCTCTGTCGGTCACGCCCCTCCGGTTTGGGCTGATGCTCGCGCTGTCAAACAGGTGACTTTGAATTTGCTCTCCAATGCAATCAAATTTACGCCGGAGGGCGGCGAAGTAACACTCACAGCCGAAGCTGACCTTGATGGCGTGACGGTGATCATCGCAGATAACGGCACTGGAATTGAAAAAGAACAGCTTGAGAAAATTGGCGCTCCGTTCGAACTCGTAGAAGACCATTTTTCAAAAAGCCGTAAAGGTTCTGGACTAGGTCTCGCCCTGTCAAAATCACTGATGGAACTTCAGAACGGTCTGCTGGCGATCGCCAGCAGACCGGACAAAGGCACGGTCGCTTGTGCAACCTTTCCCCGCCGTAAAGGCGCCAAAGTGCGGCTACCGCAATTCATCCGTCATGAGGCGCGTATTCTAACGGGGGAACTAGATGGCGTGTCATCCCCGTCCGAACTAAAAATCGCCTCCCCGAAAGCCGCAGAGTAAGGGGCATTTTATTTACCGTCTGATGGAAGCGTAGTTTCTGGCGTTGGGTGACCATTCTTTCGCTGATCGGATTTGTTTCGACGCCGATGATGAAAACGCTCGCCTCGCTCCATCATCATTTTCCGATCCTCACTGGGCAATGTCTCCAAGGCGTCGAGCAAAAGCGCGGACATCATCTCCTCACGAACGGCTTCCGCCTTCTTCATGTCGCCAAGCGCCGCCTCAACAGTGGCGCGGTCCCATTCAGGCGCACCCACGGCTTCAGAAAAAATGCGGTGAAGCCGACGAACCTCGCGGTGTTGAGTACGCAGTTGTTCTCTATTTTGTTCGAACACAGCCCGGAAAGCCTCACGGCGTTCAGGCGGCAACCCGGCGCCTCTACTCCAAAACCCGCCGCGATCTTCTGATTGAGGCGGCGCCTGGTGATGGGTCAATACACCTCCATGCCTGTCGAGAGCGCGCGCGCCGAAAAATCCGATGGCGAGGATATTGAATCCCAAAGAAACGAGAAGCGCGGTTGTTAGTCCTCTACCCATAATAGTGCCTCTTCATCTTCCACAAATGCGATCGTAAAAGCCTCTTCGACATAAGACGCGGTATCAAATTCCTGACTGGATGTCGCCGTGAGGGATGACGTCAACAGGCCGAGCACACCCCCTAACAAAACGAGCATCGCCGCAGCGCTCGCCGGTACGAACCGGCCGAATACGGACAAAGGATCAAATATTTCAGCCCACTCCTTAGCGAGGAAACGCTTTTGAGAGATATCAAAATTATTAATCAAGCGTGTGTTTAGCGCACTGTCTGCGCTCGGCGCCGACGCCGAACGCAACAGTTCGTCAAGAACGTTTGCTTCAGACCGTTCTTGAGAAAGAGCCGAATGCGCGATCTGATCACCGTAAGCGGTTCGCGCAGCCTGAGGCCACTTCTCTAGATCAGCGCCGTAAACTTCAAGGTAACGTCGCGCTGCATCGATTGCAGCACGCTCAGTTTGCGATGATTGAGTGCTCATCACGTCGTCCTCCTATAAGATGCTCACGTTGCGGTAAAAGTTTCGTTCGCAAGAATCGCCGCCCTCTGGCAAGCAATGACTCTATCGCTTCAATACTTACATCCATAATCTCAGCCGCTTCGATATTTGAAAGCTCCTGATAATGACAAAGCGCAATGGCTAACCTTTGGCGTTCCGGCAGCAAAGCTATAGCGGCCCAAACCTGCATGTTGCGGTCTTTATCCATCAACACCTCATCAGCGCGCGGGCTGCCATCGGGTAGATCAAGAGCCTGATCTTCCGGCACCTCGCGGCCCCTTCGACGAAGTTTGTCGACACAGATATTGACGGCAATCTTGTACAACCACGTTTCAAATTTCGCCCCCTCTGGCCGCCATCTCCCGACATGGCGCCAGAGTCTTAAAAAGGTCTCTTGCACAACATCTTCCGCTGCCGCTCTATTTTGAAGCATGCGAAAAGAGACAGCAAATATCTTATCCGTATGCCGCATGATGAGCACGCCAGCCGCCAGGCGGTCACCTCCTCCCGCACGCATCGCCAGCGTTTCATCACTTTCTTCTGATGCTCGCAACCCGGCTCCTTAATCCTCGGCTCATATACTCTAGCTGAAGACAGTCAGGTGATACGCCCGACCGTGTTCGGTCTACTTCTTCTCGTGTCCACGACGGTGATGGCCCTTACCGTGATGGCCTTGACCGTGATGAGCGCGCATTTCATCCTTACTCAACACACCGTCACCATCTTTATCGAGGCGGTCAAACCGTTCTCCGGCGGCTTCAATATACTCGCTCCGATCGACGACACCATCGCCATTGGAATCACCGGATCGCTTTTGCATATGCTCCGCACGGCGCGCAATATGGAATGCTTCCATTTCTTCGCGCGTAATTGCGCCATCTCCATCCCCATCCGCTTTGGCAAAAAAGTCTGCATGTTTCGCGTTCATTTCATCGGCAGTAATCTTGCCATCGCCATTGGCGTCGAGTTGGTCCCATTGACCATGGCCTTTACCATGGTCAGCCGCTTGCGCGCTGGCTGCGACGACGCCAATACCGATTACGGATAAGATAATAGCAAAGTTTCTCATAAATTCTCCTGTTGTTTTCAATTCGTGTTTTCCTTAAACGCATCATCGGCGCGTTTCCGTCGCTTGATCGAGATTTTCGCGATAAGTTAGCGCCAGTAGGCGTTCCGGGGTCTCAAAGAGACTGGCCGCGAGCCGACGCCCATCAACGCTCACCATAGAGACCTCAAGTGTTTTTCTCAATGCGGCGGGAGCCAGATCAGCAAAGGCGACAACACGTTTTAGATGGGGCGAAAATGCGCTCGAAGTAATGCGCCCAACTGGTTTCCCCGCAGCGAACACCGCCGCGCCAGGCGCAGCATAATCGGCATCAATAGCCAGGACGGTCACCGCACGTCGCCGCGCGCCCTTCGGATGTTTCAGAGCGCTACGGCCATTAAACCAACCCCGGTCGAGCGGCGCCAGGTGAGACAACCCCAACTCTGCCGGTCGCCTGACGCCGGCGTCCGAGAATGCATATTCAGCCGAGATGAAGTCAGTACCCGGGCGCGGAACGCCAGCTTCAATGCGCAACAGGTCGAATGCATCAAGACCAATAGGCGCCGGTTTGCTGGAACGGTCAATCCGTTCCCAGATCGTCAATGCCTCTTCCATAGGAAAGATCAATTCGATGCAATCATTTCGCCCGAGATGAAATGGGCGCGCAACAATTTCCACACCGCGCATTCTGCCCTGCGCTGCAAGATGATCACTCTTTACATCAATGCCGATAGCGGAGACGGCTTTGCGCCAATCTGGGCCAATCAATCCAATTATAGCCACTTCGCCAGTGATATCCTTTACCTCGACATCAAATCCACGGGCGGCAAGTCTTAATCTTCGGGCATGAGGATGCGTCATGGCCATAAGAAAGAAATCGTCAGACAGGTTCGTCGTCTCAACATGATCGATCACTTCGCCTTCATCGCTCAAGATCAACCCGCGAGCACTTTCCCCCAATTCAAGACTGCTTGCAGGAACACTCGTCGCACGTGAGAGCATCGTCCCCGCATCTTTTCCTCGTATGGAATAACGAGCGATCGCTCCCATATCAAGAACCGCCACGCGGTGAGACGCGGCTTCGTATTCTTCTTCAATCGATGTGTAAAGCCGAGCTGTTGTCCATCCGTTGACGGATGTCCACACATTCGCTTTGCTTACCGATGCGGCCGCAGAGAAAAGCGGCGTCGGCCTTGGGTTATCCGATTTCAGATCTTCTGCTGCGAAAATCACAAGAATCGAGCTCGACTTTTAGAATCATCCATGGCTGCTTTTGCCGCAACCCGTCCGGCGGCGCCACTGACGCCAACCCCTATCTGCGCTTCCGGCCCGCAAAAATAAAATCCCTCTATACCACTGCTTTCAATGAGCAATTGCGCGCGGGCCCATTGTTCAAGAATTAATGGTCGCGCAGCGAGGGTCACAGGATCGACCCCGGATTCGTGAGCAATATCGGCCGGCAACCGCAACTCTGACGCTTCAATCCGATCGGTCACCCCCGGCATGATCAATTCGAGAGACCGGATCGCCGCTTCCATTATTTCTGCCCGCATATTCTCTGAAGGGTTTTCGTCATATGGAATCGGATGAGCAAAAATTGAAAGCACTTGCTTCTTCGCAGCCATTGCTTTTTCGTCGAATGCACTCGGAAATACCGCTTCTATAATCAGCGGCGCGCTGACCTTACCGGACCGGGCGCTATGATAGGCGTGACGAAGGGCGGTGCGAGACGGCGCCAATACCAGCCGACGAGACAGGTTGGCCTTAGTGCTTTGATCAGCCGGAGCGCCCCGGAGTGCAAAATGGATGCGGGCCGAGGCCGTTTTTGGCGTGGGCGCGTCAAGCACATGCTGAAACTCTAAGTTTATCTTTTCAAATCCGATCTGGTTGACAAATGCACTTCTGGCATCAAGCGCATTCACAACAATCGGCGTACGGATTTGCGTTCCATCGACAAGCTCAACGCCCGCAATTCTATCCCATTCGACGATGACAGACTTCACCGACGCAGCGGCACGAATATCGACCTTTTTAGCTTGAGCCGCTCGACGCAGCGCATCAACCACCCCGACAATACCCCCTTTGACATAAGCCCGCGCGCCTTGCAGTCCAGCGACCTCTCCGCTCAAAGCGTGCACAAGAGCCAAAAAACTGAAGGCATCATGGGGCGCCGCAGCCATACGTAAAGACGATTCAGCCATAATCAAATTTTGCAATCGAGGGTCCTTAAACACCCCATCGAGGACATCGTCAGTCGATCCAAACAAGAACCGTTCGATCAGTGCAACACGTTCTGGAGGCGCGTTCGAAAATATGCTCGACACCATGAACTTCGATTGGCGCCCATCCCGACCCATTGTTAATTTGAGATGCGAGCGTAGAAGCGCCGCCGTCTCAAGAACCATCTCCATGAAATCACCAAACGGTTCGATTTCATCACAGCCTGCCCGTGAAAGTGACTGCTTCCATCTCTGCGGCTCACCGTCGAGCCGGATCGCGGCGCCGTCATCAAAGTAGTAGACCGTGTCGAGACATCGATTGGAAAAACTGAGTCCGAAACGATACAGGTCAAAATCAGAGACCAGCTCAGGATCCAGCGCAGAGAGAAGGTGCTCACCGTCTGCGCAATGGTAACCTGGCGCAAATTCACGCTCTCGACCAGCCGCCCCTGCTGATGCGCCAGCTTCCAGAAGAACCGTCTTAAAACCCGCTTTCCCCAAATAGGACGCCGCGGCAAGACCCTCCACAGTGGCGCCGACTACAACGGCGTCGATTCCCGCCTCGATTTTACTTGGGGCGCGTGATTGGGTTTTTGATGTCGCATTTTTGGATTCAGGCACGGCTTACCAACCTGTCGGCAAAGCGAACCGCTGCTCCTATTCGATCTGCTGAGGCAGGCGCAGATACAATACGTTGATCGAGAGAATGGAGAGGTCGTGTGTCTCTATCTGGGGTTGTTTTATTTAACCGTATACTGGCGCGCTTAACGGCGGGTGTGAAACCATCGAGATAACGCGATAGCCGTTTCATAATGCGTGAGCTGAGTTTTTGTCGGTCCTGCTGTGCCCACTCGCGGGCGACGTCGTCATCTCGTAAGCTGCCCGGGCAATATGGCGCACGCACAACGATGTCGCCGCCTGGTGTTATCTCAAATGAAAACGGGGGAACCACGGGAATGCGGCCTTGAAGAGCATCCGCTCTGGCGGTTATAATTTCATCCAGGGATTCAGCGACAAAATAAACGGCATCCTCACCCCCAGGCGCTTCAAGAGGTTGAGAGAGCGTGAAACGAATCTGCGCCTCTGTGACATCGCGCCGGTCAAGGGGCAAAAGCGACGGCGGAATAAATGCGCGCGAAGCGCCACCGGCCCCTCTCGACGCGTTATAGATCACACGTGCACGCCATACTCCGTCGACGCCAAGGTCGACTTCCCTCATTTTCGCTGTTGGAGCGCTGATGCGTTTAATATCTCCTTTCAGAAATGTGACGCGAGCATCAACACAGGCTCGCTCCAACACATTCGCGACCGAAGGCCCGCCTTTCGATACACGCATTGGCCATGCATCGGCAGTGAATACAGACGAAAGAGCCCCGGCGGAACCTGGCTCATCACCGCCAAGCCCAAACGGCGCCAATGCAAAACTCGCAACATGCGTTCTCAACCTGTCGCTTTCGAAATAGTCATTCAGAAAACCAGCGCAAGTAGAGACCAAAAATCGTAATTCACTCAGACTTGGCGAAAACACCGCGCTATTTTTTGTATGCCCCCCGCCAAGATACATATTAATCTGTGCGAGATGCTTTGCGTGTTCTGTCAGTTCCGAGACAAAATCCTGCCAGAGCTCTCCATCAGTGATGTTGGCTTTTTTCAATGATGCCTTCGTTGCGATTGTATCTTCAAAGGTTTTGATGATTTCGCCATCTTCAAACAGCGAAATCCTTGCGCTGGCCGGTTGCAGCGTGATTCCCGCGCCTTGAAGATCTAGGCGTCGCCAGACAAAGTTTGGAATCCCGCTCGCAAAAATATCTTCCGCCATCATATGGCCATGCGCGCCTCTCAAGACTGCAACCCGAGCACCACTCTTCGCCGCGCACGCCGCCGCTGCGAAACCCGAAGGGTTTTCGCCAAGAACAAGTAGATCAAATGGTTTAGATATCGACATTCTCACCAGGGGGTTGCTCGAACCCGTCTCTTGATTTTATGCGGGCGTTGATCATTTTATCGAACAATACCGCAATCGCCGCCTGACGTTGCATGAGTTCGCGTTCAGCCTCTTCGATTGTTGTCACCCTACACACCTTCACCATTCGTGCACAAAGCGCCTCTCCCGCCTTGGCAGGGTCAAACACACCGCCCTGAACCGCGCGACCAATTTGAATAATGTTTTCAAACAATTCGAGTGTCGTTAATAACGTCACTACAATTTGTGGGTCGAGAAGGTGGGATTCTCGAAGGCAATCAATCGCCTTTCCGGCTGATGGCGGCGGCACGCCTAAGCGGGCCGAATTGGCAAGCCAAAAATATTGCCAAAGAAAATCAATATCGGTCCGCCCACCGCACGCCAGTTTTATATCCCACACGTTTTCCACAGGTTTTGCTTCCGCGATACGGGCCCGCATCTGGGCGACATCGCGCGCCAAGACATCACTGGGTATGGAGCATTTAAATATGGTTTCGATTTCACTCGAGATCTTCACGCCGAGAGCGCTATCGCCAGCGATAATACGCGCTTTTGTCAGCGCCATTTTCTCCCACGTCCAGGCTTCATTTTCGTAATACCGTTTAAAAGCAGCCAGACTGACTGCCGCAGGACCCGCAGCGCCGGATGGGCGCAACTGCATGTCAACTTCGTAGAGTTCGCCTTCCTCAGTCGTCGCAGAAAGCGCCGTCACCACTCTGCGGACAAGACGCGTATAATAACTCACCCCATCGATCGCCTTAGGGCCGTTCGAGAGTGCACCCTCTGTGGTTTCGTAAATAAAGATCAGGTCTATGTCTGAACGCGCTGTCATTTCTCCGGCACCGAGGCGGCCGAGCCCGAGAACAATCAACCCGCCATCAATCACCCCATACTTTTTTCTCATCTCTTCTTGCGCGACTGGCAACAGCTCACCAATCGCTGCATCGGCGATCGCCGTGAAAGCATCGGCTGCGATTTCGGGCGAGATCCGACCAACGGCGAGGTGCGCGCCGATCTGGAACTGCTGCTCGCCACCCCATCGGCGTGCAGCGTTGAGTTTGGCTTCAAAATTCCCGGCAGCGGCGATTTTAGCGGCAAGGACTTGTCGCGAGCGCGCCATATCTGGCGCCGCAGAAGGCCAGGCGTTTTCCACCAAAGCCTCAATGAAGTTGGTGTGTTTTGAAAGCTCCCGACCGAGATAAGGCGACGTCGTGATGATATCGATGAGCGTGTCAAAAATTTGCGGATTATGGGCGAAGAGAGAAAATATCTGAACGCCTGAAGGCAACCGCGAAAGAAAATGATCAAAGGCATAGAAAGCCGCGTCGCCGTCGCCGGCCCGCGATAACGCAGCGACAAGGGCCGGTGTCAATTTTGTCAAAAGCTCTCGGGCTCTCGGCGACCGTGTTGCGCGGATCGCGCCCGTATGCCAACGCCTTATCGTTTCGCAGATTTCCGCCTTTCGCTCAAAACCAAGGTCTTCCAGGGTAGCGAGAGTGGACGGATCATTCTCAACACCTGTGAAGATCAGATTTCCGCCTTCCGTTGACAGACGGTCTTCGCCCTCAAACAGAGTGGAAAAACAATGATGGGTCGCTTTCAATGCTGCATTTAATCGCACCCGAAACGCGCCCTCGCTGTTTTCCCCCAGAAAAGAGGCGAGACGCTGAACGCTTTCGGACGTGCGGGGAATCATGTGTGTCTGTTCATCATTGATCATTTGAATACGGTGTTCGACTTGGCGTAAATAAAGATAAGCGTCGTTCAGAGTCGTCGCATCCACCTTCGTAACATGACCCTTTCGCGCCAAAGCCGCGAGAGCATCAAGGGTCGAAGATGTGCGCAGGTCAGGATTTTTTCCGCCCAAAATAAGTTGTTGGGTCTGAGCGAAGAACTCAATTTCCCGGATACCGCCGCGACCGAGCTTCAAATCATGACCGTAAAATTCTATTCTTCCGCCGCCTTTGGCCGCATGTATCTGGCGCTTGATCGAATGGATGTCTTCAATTGCTGCAAAATCCAAATATTTTCGCCAAACAAATGGCCTCAAGGCAGAGAGAAATGCATCACCAATTTTTCTATCGCCTGCACAGGTGCGCGCCTTTATAAAAGCTGCACGTTCCCAATTCTGTCCGTGCGCTTCATAATATGCTTCAGCAGCGCGAACGGACACCGCCGCAGCCGAGACCCCTGGGTCTGGTCGTAATCTGAGGTCCGTGCGGAAAACATACCCATCCGATGTTTGATCTTGCAGGAGGTCAACAATCCCTTTGGCGGCCCGAATGGCGATGTCGCGGGGATCGCCGTCTGGCGATACCGGCATCCACTCCGAATCATAAATGACGATAAGATCGACATCGCTTGAATAATTGAGCTCTCTGGCGCCGAGCTTACCCATCGCGATTACCGATAAACCACAATCCCGTTCAGGCGTGGTGGCGCTGGTCGGTGCAAACCCTCTATCTGTAAGTCGAGCAAGCGAGGCGCGAAGAGCGGCGCCAATAACGGCATCCGCAAAGTCAGACAGATACGAGGTGACCTCGCAAGTACCCCAGACACCACCGATATCGCAGAGCGCGATAAGAAGCGCCGCCCTTGCTTTGACTTCTCTCAATGCTGATTTTTGAGCCTCAACATCAGACATCGTCGCGGCGCGCCAGGCTGACGTAATAATCTCATCTATCACGGCCTCTGGCGCCCTTGAGAATACGTCAACCGTGAACGCCGGCGCCTTTTCCATAAGTCGACTGAGATATGGTGAACATCCGCCCACGCTGTATATCAATTTGCGAGCTTCAGGAGATAATCGATCGAGATCCGAACCAAGTTTTGCACAAAGCCGGTCAGCTGCCTCCCTGTCATAAGCAAGAGGGCGCATGTTTATTCGATCTTTTAAGGCGCATTCAACCGACATGATTCTAATTGAACACGGGCGCCCCTTTTCTCAAAGAGATTTGCCAATCTGAGGTCACGGCGCCCACATAAAAAATCCGCCGCACAAGTTTCCTCGCACGACGGATAACAAAAGAAAATCGCAGTGCGCTTAGCAGCCAGCTGCGCCCTTCAAATTCGAGGAAGGACGGAAACGCAGGCTCTTTGACGCCTTGATTTTAATCTCTTCTCCCGTACGCGGATTGCGGCCTTTACGGGCGCCACGCTTTGAAATAGCGAAGGTGCCAAAAGTACCGATCGTATATTTGCCGTCCTTGCGGGAGCGTTTCAGACCCGCTTCAACTTCTCCAAAAACAAGTTCGACAACGCGTTTTGCTTCAGCGTTGCTCATGTCACCCGCTTTGGCCACATTGGCGATAAAATCAGCTTTGCTCATCGTATGCATCCTCAAAAGATCACGCGGCCAACGCCGCCCTATACCCGCCTTAAAAGACGGTATGCGCTGAAAAAGACCTGATTTTTGAAATTTCGCAAGAGGGACATTCGCATATTCGTCAGTTTTTTGCTGGCTTTTGCGTAAATAAGTGCGATTCTGAGTTGTCAATCCCGTTCACTGGGTGGAAATTGCAGGACAATTTCGAATCCTGTCGTCGATCCGTCACCAAAACTGAGGTCTGCATTATGCGCGTGCGCAATGGCGGCGACGAGACTAAGACCCAGCCCGCTGCCCGTGGTTGAACGACTCTCTTCAAGGCGCACGAAACGCTGCAAAATCCGCTCACGGTCGCTATCGGGGACGCCTGCGCCATCGTCTGAAACGCTTAGAATCGCTCCCCCGCCGGCGGCGCTTTCGACCTTAATTTCAATCCGACTCGCGCCAGCAGCATATTTGAGGGCATTGTCCAGAAGGTTGGCGATCGCCTGGGAAATCAACGCCCTTGAGCCCGTTACAAGCGGTGTCGGGCCAACGGACAACACCAGTGAGAGACCGGCTTCTTGTGCTGCAGGCTCATACAGTTCAGCCATTTCTTGCGCAATGGCGACCAGATCAACGGGCTCCATCGCCCCCGCCCCTTCCCCTGATTCAATACGTGCGATTGAAAGCAATGCGTTAAAGGTTGCCAGCATGCGCTCCGTATCTTCGAGCGTCGCACGCAGCGCCTGCTCTTTCGCACCCGCATCATCTTCAAGTGCAATCGTCAATCGGTTTTGTATTCGGGTCAGCGGTGAACGCAGATCATGAGCAATATTATCGCTGACTTCACGCATGCCAGTCATCAGACGCTCGATTTGATCCAGCATCACATTGAGGCTGGTCGCAAGATGATCAAGCTCATCCCCTCCCCCCGATAAAGGAATGCGTTGGGAAAGATCACCGCCGCGAATAGCACGCGCTGTTTGGTTTACAGCTTCGACACGCCGCAGGAGTGAGCGACTAAATAACAAGCCAATAACAAGACCGAGTACAATCGTCGCCAGCGCGGACCGAAATATGACGCTCTGAGATCGCTCGCGCAGACCTTCCCGCCCGGCAACATCGCGCGCCACAAGCAGCACATACCATGACGATGATTCAGGTGATGATTTCAACCGCGTAATCCGGCCCCGTGCTTCGCGCGCCTCAATGCCAATCTCTCGCCCCGCCGCATCCAGTAGCGAGCGCTCATAGTTAAAATCAAAAAATGATTCGCCCGCCTGTAAAGCTTCTGGCGGCAGCGCCGTTAGATTACCCTCGCGGACTGCGCCGGGCGGTGCGACAATCAGCATATAAAGCCCGTCATCGCGCCAAGCCGTACGCTGGCGGATCACCCGGCCGAGCGAATTTGGGCCATTCGATGCAAAGAGCTCAGTCAGAACCGAAATTTCACCAGCGATAATTTCATCTGTCTGTTTTGCCGCCGCGCCAAATGTCGCCTGATAAACATAGCCACCAAGAATCGCCACCGCGCCCGAAAACAAGAGAACGTATATGAGTGTGAACCGAAAAGAGGTCGTGCGGAGCAACCGCAACATCGTCAGTCAGCGTCCGAAATCGTATAGCCGGCGCCGCGGATCGTCTGCAGAAGTGGCTTATCGAACTCTTTGTCTATTTTCGAGCGCAACCGGGAAATATGTACGTCAATTACATTCGTCTGCGGATCAAAATGATATTCCCATACATTTTCGAGTAACATCGTACGCGTGACAACCTGTTCAGCATGGCGCATCAAATATTCAAGCAGTCGAAATTCTCGCGGTTGCAGATCGATCTTCTTGCCGCCGCGACGAACGGTGCGCGAAATAATATCGAGTTCAAGATCACCAACGCCAAAACGCGTCGTGACATTGGCGGGCCCGCGACGACGGCCCAGCGCCTCAACACGCGCAAGCAATTCAGGAAAGGCGTAGGGTTTGACGAGATAGTCATCGCCGCCCGCTTTCAATCCTGCGACTCGGTCGTCGACCTCACCAAGCGCCGATAAAAACAATGCCGGCGTTTCATCATTTTCCTCGCGCCGTCGCGCAAGCAAACTCACACCGTCTAGCTTTGGCAACATGCGGTCGATGACATAGGCGTCATAATTTCCGGCCGACGCCATCTTCAGCCCGGCGTCGCCATCCAGAGCATGATCAACAGAATGGCCAGCCCCGCGCAGGTTTCTTGCGAGATAGGCCGCCGCTTCTTCATCATCTTCAATTACGAGAATACGCATGAATTCATCATAACCGATAAAGGGCTACAGGGGATAAGTATTCTTATATACGAGGCCATCGGGAGAAAAAAGCGCTCTCGCGGAGCGCTTCTCACGCCGACTTTCGCTCATAGAAGCGTACCTACTCAGCCTTTAGCGGCAGTGCTCCAAATTGTTTGTTCTCACCGATTTGAATACGCAGCAAAACGGCGTCCTTACCGTTCTTACGGGCGCTGTCGATCTTCGTTTTGAGGTCGGCGCCAGATTTTACGGATTGACCATCCACCTGAAGGATAACGACACCCGCACGCAAGCCCGCGGTCTCCGATACGCTGTCAGGCTTCACACCAGTCACAACGACACCATTAACGTCTTCAGGCACCCTGAATTGCTGGCGCATTGCGGTATTCAGTTCTGAAACGCGAAGGCCGAGGTCCTTCGCGAGGCTGTCATCATTCTCGGTGGTGCCGATCACTTCAGCAACCTGCGTATCACCTTCACGCTCTCCAAGCGTAACATTGACGATCTTTTCAGAACCCTCGCGCAGTATTTTCACGCTTGCCTTATCACCCGGTGCGAGCGCTGCAATGCTGCGGGTGAGATCACGCGGGGCGTCGATCGCCTCCCCATTCAGAGCGAGAACCAAATCTCCCGTCTTGAACCCCGCTTTTGCCGCCGGTGTTTTCTCGATCACCTCATTCACGAGGGCGCCTTTGGCTTCCTTGCGGCCGAGCGCGGCGGCAATTTCGATCGTGACAGGCTGTATCTGCACACCCAACCAGCCCCGCGAAACAGAGCCGTTATCGATTAATTGAGCGACCGTTTCCTTGGCGATTTTGGCGGGAATAGCGAAGCCAATTCCGACACTGCCGCCATTCGGAGAGTAAATCGCTGTATTGACCCCAACAACGCGTCCTTTGAGATCGAAAGTCGGTCCGCCCGAATTGCCGCGATTAATCGGCGCATCGATTTGAATGTAATCCAGATAAACGCCTTCGCGATTTTGTCCGCCGATGGCGGAAACGATGCCGCTGGTCACGGTGCCACCCAATCCAAACGGATTGCCGATCGCAACCACCCAGTCGCCGACACGCAATTTCACATCTTCAGCGAATTGAACAAAAGGCTGATTGTCGGCCGCCTCGACTTTGAGGACGGCGAGGTCGGTCATCTCATCCCTGCCGACGATTTCCGCATTCAGTTCGGATCCGTCAGCAAGGCGGATCTTCACCACGTCCGCCTCTAGAACCACGTGGTTATTGGTCACCACATGACCGGCCCGGTCGATAAAAAAGCCAGCGCCCTGCGCTTCCATTCTTCGTGGCGCGTTGAACCCATCGTCTCCACCTTGGGGCTCGCCAAAACGGAATTGGAAAAACTGTTCAAGCTCATTGGGCATCTGTGGGCGTTCAACTTCGCGCTCAACAAGAACGCTCACGACCGCAGGACTGACGCGTTCAACGATGTCGGCAAAAGAGAGCGTACCGTCAGCGGCCAGAGGCGGGGACAATAATCGCGGCGCCTGCGCCTGCGCTGAAACGTTTATCGAAAACGCCCCTGCGGCAATTATCGCAGCGGCGACGCCAGCGGTAAAAACAGACCCCATTACCCTTTTGGACGACAGTAATTTTGTACTCATTTCAATTCAGCCTCTTTGCAGTCACGCCCCGGAAAGTTCTCTCACACAGTACCATTTAAGTCCTTACAATGCGCGAAGAACGGTCGATGCGGGATTAAAATTTGTTAAAAATATCAAGTGAGTCGAGAGTTAACCTTAACACCTTCCGTCAACATGCGGTGAACCGGGCATTTGTCGGCGATTTCGAGAAGCCGTTCACGCTGCTCGGCGTCCAGTGGGCCGCTAAGTTCCAGGCTTTTGTCGAGAACGCGCGTCGCGTGATCATCTTCCCCCTCGGCGCGTTTGATACGGATCTTGACCGTTCCCACATCCCAGCCTTTGCGCCCGGCATACATCTTAATGGTCATCACCCCGCAGGCCGCGAGCGCCGCCTCAACCACTCGAGTCGGATTGGGACCCATATCATCACCGCCGTCACTTTTCGCTGCGTCGATCACGAAGGGATACCCGTCGACTGAGAGGGCTGTCGCGTATCGCTGGCCAGGGACAGATTGAGCGTGCACACCCCCTTCCAACATGGGCAGGGCGCCGGCTTTAATGTCGCCGAGTTCAGGTCTGAAAGCCGTCGCCTCAATCCCGATATACCGCGCCGCCCAGGCGGCAAGAACACCAGCGGCGTATCGCGCGTCGCGCTCATCGCTCAATAAATGGTCAGCCGTATCGAGGCTGATGAAGCTCTTTGGATGTTTCGCCGCACCGAAAATCTGAGCGGCGTTATCAACGCTGACCGTCTGGTCGAAGGGAGCGTGCATAACGAGAAGCGGTTTCTTCAACTCGGCGGCGGCGGCAAGGACATTCTGGTTTTCAATGTCTTCGATGAATTGTTTTTTGATCATGAACGGACGGCCCGCGAGTTGAACGGTGGCGGCGCCTTTTTGTTCGATCTCATCGCGCTTTTCCGCAAAGTGATGGGCGACATGGGCGGCGTCTGAAGGGGCGCCGATCACCGCAACGCCTTTTATCTCAGGGATTTTAGAGGCAGCGACAATCACCGCCGCACCGCCCAGGCTGTGACCGATCAAGATGCTCGGCGCAACGAACTCCCGCCGGAGAAAATCAGCCGCCTTCACAAGGTCGTCCACATTCGAAGTGAAGTTGGTGTTGGCGAAGTCCCCTTCGGAAGCGCCGAGACCCGTAAAATCGAACCGCATGACAGCGAAGCCCGCAGCCCGCAGGGCGCGCGCAATTTGCCTGGCCGCCATAATGTCCTTCGAACAGGAAAAGCAATGCGCGAAAAGCGCGAAGGCGATCGGCGGACCTGAAGGTAACTCCAGCGCTGCAGCGAGCTTATCGCCTAACGCGCCTTCAAATTCAGTCTTTCTGGTTTCTCCGCTCACAGATTTTCTCCAAAAAATATCGCTTCCAAAAAATGGTGAAAGCCGAAGCGCTCACTTCAATAGGCGCATGCTGCCGCCATCGCACGGTCATGCAGCAAAGCAATGTCTTCGTCGGCCATAAGCGGCGAACAGACCGCGAGAGCGTGATCCATCAACCGGCGGGCCGCAAGACGGTCCTCGCCCTCAACTGCGCGAATTTCCTTCACAAGGTCTTCAACATAAGCGCTCGCCCGTTCGGTCGCTTCCCCCTTTAGCGCACTCGCCGAACCATCGCGTTGAAGGCGTTGAGCGAGATCATCCGCGTCGGCGAGAAAGCTGGACGCCATCTGCGCCGACTCCGTTTGAGCCGCCGATGGCACAAGATTGAAGTCCGGGCGAAACGCCATCAACCGACTCGATCCGCCGGCTGGGCGCACCGGCAGCGCCGTGCGCAGCTCAGCAAGGGATTGTTCGAGAAACCGGGCAAACGCCTCTCCAGCAACGTCGCGGCAGGCCTCAAGACGATTCAAGATCACATTGTCGTCAGCTTTTTGCGCTTCGACTGTCAGCCCCTGTGCGAAATCCGCGAAGTGGGCGATCTGGATCCGCGCCGCGTCCGCATGAAATGCACCCTCGGCGTCCCGCGATAATCCGCGCACGAGGTCTTCAAGTTCGTCAAAAAGCGTTTGTGGTATGATCGCGATGGTTTCCCGCGCAGCATCGGCTTCCTCGTCGCAGGCGCGCAGTAAGTGATAATAGAAACCAAGCGCCGCCCATCGGGCCTCCATTCTGCCCATCAACGCCAGCAGGAAATAAGAACCAAACTCCGGCGCCTCATCCTGGACAACGAAGAACAACCGACGAATTTCAAAGAGCTCTTCCTCACTCAGGCCGTCGGCAGGTTTCGGGGCCGCTTTTTGCAGCGCTGTCAAATATTCAACACGACCGAGAAGAAATGCGATCTCTTCAAAATCTGCGAACGCATTTTCATCCCCCAAACGGTCAATAAGGTCCGAGCGAAAATCCGCATCAACGCGCGCGCGTTCAACCAGCTTCGACATGGCCGGAACGGATGAACTGTAGAGCGCCATTTCGCGCTCGCTCCGGTCGCCGCCATCCCTTTCGAGACGGGCCCCAGCGAGACAGGCCCCTGCGAGACAGGCATTGAGTGCGTCAGCGGCTTTGGCGATTTCTTCACAGGCAGGGTCGCTGGTCAAAATGTTCCAGATCGGCGTGAAGGATGACCTGCACAAACGCCCGGTTTTCTTATGACCGCAACGCTGCGCAATGATGAAGTCCTCAACCGGTGTAAAAAAGATCCGTCTTGCGTCAGGCTTTCGCGGCGGTAGCGTCGCGTTGCGCCTTAAAAGTTGACCGCGTAAATCCGTAAGCAGATCTTCGTGCGGCAGACCACCCTTTCCAAACAACCGTTCGAATTCAAGTGCGGCGAACAATTTCAACGCCGTCGCGTTCGGAAGCGATCCGAGGAAGGTGGAGAGACGTTCACGCTTTTCCTGTGAGATCATTACGGCACAGCTCAACCTGTTGACTTCGTTGAATTATCTCTCACGACCATAGGGGATGAACCGATTAAACGCCAGCGAACCGCTTACGCGGGGAATGGGCTTTTCCGGCCTTCCAGTTTTTGACAAACTCTTCAAGCTCTGCATCGCTAGCATCGGGAAGCATGATCTTCAATTTTACATATTGGTCGCCCGCTTTTCCGTCTCGACCAATGGGCGCACCGCGTCCACGCAAACGCAGGACGATCCCCGAGCTGGCCCCTTTCGGCGTCGTCACCGAAACATCGCCTGAGATTGTCGGCACCGTGATTTTCCCTCCAAGGACAGCTTCACGCAACGAAATGGGCGCTTCGATATGAATATCGGCGCCGTTGCGTTCGAATATGGCGTGCGGCTTGACTTTGACTTCCACATAAACGTCACCCGACGCAGCACCCCCTGTGCCGGGTTCGCCCTGTCCGCGCAGGCGCAATGTCTGGCCATCCTCAAATCCGGGCGGCACCGCCAGATCGAGCGTTCGCCCATCAGGCATGGTGACCCGTTTTTTGGCGCCGGCGGCAGCATCGAGAAACTCCACCTCAAGGCGATAGCGGAGATCGCGACCGCGTGCAGCGGCCGTGCGTCGGGAGCCAAACAGATCGGAAAAAATATCGCCAAGGTCATCGAACGAGGCGCCAGCCCCTGGTCCGCCAGCGCCCGTATGCTGGCCGCCGGCGTGTTGGCGATTGGCCCAGGCGCCGTAAGCGGCGCTGCGTTCGCGGCCATCCTCGTCAATTTCACCGCGGTCGAAGCGCTTGCGCTGTTCTGAATCACCGAGAATATCGAACGCGCCGGAGACTTCCTTGAACTTCTCCTCGGCTTTCTTGTTGCCGGGATTGCGGTCGGGATGATGCTCCTTGGCGAGCCTGCGAAAGGCGGCGCGAATGTCAGTGTCGCTGGCCGTCGGGGACAGGCCCAATACGAGATAAGGGTTCCTCGCCAATTCGTTTCATTCCCTCGCTGCAACACGTCGCGCGCGTCACTCCGTCAAATAATGGAATTTGACGCAAAAAGAAGAGCTTACCGTTAATTTAGTAGCGCCCCTCAGGTTTGGCGAGGAGAGATTTGCTACCATCTGATTTCATTCAGTTTTTCAGTTTGAAGAAATCGCCGTTAAAAGATGAAATCAGATTTCGACTCAACGCCTTCGCCGACCAAATCAGAAATCTGACAGACGGCGAAGCCATCGGACGCCGCCGGTCCCGCTGGGCCGAGCGATATTAATCAAAAATTCCCAACCCCCTTTTTGAGACGCCCGGAATATCGAACTCAGCTGTCAAATTTTCAATTTGCTCGCAACAATTTAATAAGACGGGCAGCCACTGGAGGCTCAATATCCGACAGAACTTGTGCACCACAATCATCGAGATATCCGGATTTACCGCCCCACAATATGCCAGCCCGTGGGGCGCGTACAAATGGTACGCCAGCTTCTTGAAGGCTTGCGTCAAGCGTATCCAATCGATCCAGAAATTCGGGTGTCCGCTCTTCATGCCACAAAACCTCAACGGAAAACTTACCGGTTTTTTTTAACCGATAGCCAACACCAAGCTTGGCGACCTCGTCATCATCAGCATCAAATCTAAAGCATCTGAGTTCAACGCGATCCACATCGCCAAGCTCCACCTGTGTCTCCCAAGGTTCCAAATACCGCGAGTAATGAATGCCCTCGGTATGCACAATCTGGAACCAGCGAATATCTGCCGTTGTAAAAATTATTGTCATCAACCCCAAAAACATCGTCGTCCGGTAGACCAGACCAGCGCGTTCGCGAAAAGCCTGGTATAGAAAATCACCAGGAAGAAATTCTTCTTTCACGTCGAGACGGCGCAAACGCACAAATCGCGTAAGAATTTTGAGATGATCTCCCGCAGTCCGATCACTGGAGCTCATACTGTTCCAGCCTGCTTTCGCCTGAAGATATTGCGCAAGCAATATGTGGCTGCCGCCTATCCACTGAATAGTCGCCCAACCGATCGCTACGCCGAAGAAAAACGCCGCCGCCAGGCCGCCGAAAAAAGCCGGCCCGTTTTGAACAAGAACATTCAACCCTTCGAGCCGAGCCGCCACCGCGTGGGTAAACATGTATTCCTCAAAAAAATATAAAAGAAATGGCGCCGCTAACATCGTTGTTATCGGCAGCGCCACGAAGGCGACCAAAGCTATTCGCGGAAACACGCCAAAGGATTTATTCTTCAGATAATCCAGAATAGCTTGCAGGCCATCCGCCAGATAACGGCGCTCTTGGTCATTTAGAGCGCGATTCACGTCATCGGACTGTCCAAGGTCGCTCTTGGCAGAGAAGGTCGTAAAGATCGCCTGAATTATGTAGACGCTCCCGAGAACGACAACGTAGGCTGCTATTATCGGCCATTGCTCAGAAAAGGCAGTAATTAACGATTTCCCGATACGGGCAAAACTAATGACAGCGTCGTCGAAAATGACCATCTGCAGCAATTTGCCATAGAGAAATATTAGCGTGATGATCAAAATCACTGCCGAGATATAAAGGGCGACCCCAAAAATAGATTTAATCAGGCCGCCAGCGCCTGGCGATTCTATTTTCCAAATATCAGGTCTGATGAGGGGATAAAAATCTTCATTATCATCAAGTCCCTCATCAACACGGTCGTTTTCGCCATTATTGAGCGATGCCGATTCTTCGCCAGCGCCGTCATCAGGCTGGGTGAATAATTGACCAAGGTTAAATGACCCGACTACAGAAAATATCAACGTCCAGAGATGCTCAATCTGCCCGGCAAATATTGCGCAGCCACCAATCCAAAAATTTATCCCAGCGAGATAAAACGCCAATAACAAAACAAAGCGCGCATTTTCGCGCGAGCGAGCGACAAGCAAGGATGTAACGCCCGTCAGAATAAAATGAAATTGCAGCAACCGAAATGAATCCGATGTCGGCGCCTGCTCAATAACGATGAAAGGGATGTGGGCAAGAGTAAGCCCCGCCACAATCAACACTATGCCTAGCAGTCCATTTAATCCACGAATCCAGCTCACTTGCTGCGCCCCCGCTCGGCAATTTTCTTATAACGAAATTGGTTCAAAGAACGGAACAGATATAAAGGGATGCTGTCAACATGAGCGTTCTCAAATATTGTTGTAATCATGCGATTTTTACTTCTGATTTTTTACTCTCCCCTTCCCCCACAACATCGGAGAGCTGAGCGATTGATAACGTCAGGCTTTCGCCCGGTCCCGCTGGGCCGAAGTCGGTGAGGATGTCTGCAGCGGCATACAGAAAATCGGGCGACGCGGTTTCGACGGTGCGGATCAACGTGGGAACGCCGTTGATGTCGTCATAAATTTTAACCCGGTACCGCTCAAAGGCTTCGCCGAGCGGAACGTCTTCCCCCTCCCAGCTATCGCCGCCGATGCGGGTGCGGCGGATCCACAAAAGCCGGATGTCACCGCCCTCCTGACGGGCCCGTACATGAACCGGCGACAGCGGCTTCAAACCGCGCGCCTGAAAAACAAGGGCGCGGGACGTGAAATTGGCGCCGCCCGGCAATTCGTCTTCGGGGCCTGCCGACCAGTCAAAAGAAATGCCGCGCAGATCAACCGGGAAACTTGCCTGCTCAACAGCCGGGGTCAGAGCGATAAACCGGGCGCCGATTGCGGCCCCGGCCAAAGCCTGCGCTTCGCTCCCCGCCTGCCCGCGCAATAACCCGCTCAACGTCCAGGCGCCGTCCGGCTCAAGGGTCGCGGTCTCGAATTGCGCGACTTCCCAATCGCCATCAGCGGACTGAACGGCAAAGGCATTGGCGCCCGCCAGAACCTCGATCCGGTCGCGCGCCGCCAGTGCGCCAAAGGAAAGCCTTACACGGACGGGTTTTTGATCCCACCGCCCCGAGGCGCCCGGCGCAAGCGCCGTCTCTAACCGGCCCATAATCGCACGCGCCGATGCAGTCGCAGTTAAAGACGGCGCGGGAGATTGCGCACTGGCGCCCATCTCCCGGTAAAGCGCAACGCCCCCCGGCCACGGATCAGCGAACGCCGCCAGCCAGGGCCGTGACGGATCGGCGGTCGTATCAAACAGCGGCAATTCAAACAATTCCCAGACAGGCGCAGTGAACACCGCTTGCGCTGGCGGCGCTTTGAAAGCCAACCCGCCCACCGGCGCCGCATAGACCGATGGCGAAACACGCACCGCCTCAACCGTACGCGCCGCCGCGTCGGTAATTTCAGTGATACGATACCGGCGAGACACACCGGACGCGGAAAACAGCACACTATCGCCCGGTTCGACATCCAGCATCGCAGGCGGCAGGACCAGTCCGATGGTCTCTCGCATCACCCACGCGTCAGCGAGAATGGAACGCGCCCGCGCTTCCGCCTCACCAACCGGCAGGACGACTGGAATTTCGACCCCGGTCTCGCGAGCAGGACGGGCGCCGGGATCACGCACTTCAACCACCGCCGGAGAGAAATCGGCGCCTTCATCAAGAAAGCCTAGCCGAAAAGCCGACGGCAGGTCGGCCTCCTGCATCAGCGTCACGGAAAATGCAGCCCCCTTTCGAACGGCGAGGTCGTTCTCGTTCAAGATGTAATCGGGTTCGCTGTTACGCGCCTGAAACCGCAGCGTCGCCGCCGTTTCGACCATGTCGAATTGAAACACATCCGCTAACGGATCGATCATTTCACGCGCGCTCATCGGCCGGTCGATGACATAGCCGGTGATCAATCCCTGAAGTCTGTTGGCGTCAACATTCGTAAACCCGGTCTCCGCCGCCAGCGCCGTCACCAGAAGATCAAGCGGCGCGCGCCCAAGCCGTCCGGTCAGCCAATGGCCTTTTTCCCAATTCTCGGCGTCGCCCCAGACATCGCTGCGAGCCGGAAAGTCGGGAAAGGGGCGCGCATCCCAGGCGTAAATATAGATCTGGCCATCATCGATCATCGCCGCGCCAGTAAGCGTAGAAATCGGATTATTGACGCCGTCACGCCAATATTGCGCTTGCGCTTCAATCAGACGACGCTGGGCAAGATCATCGCGGGCGCCGGATGAATAAAACGGCAGGGCGCTTTCGGCGCTCTTCGCATCGACAAAAACATTCGGTTGATTGGCGCCTTTGTCGACAGCAGGACAGCCGGATTCCGTAAAGACGATCGGTTTTGATTGCGGCGTCCACAGGGTGGCGTTCGTGGCCCGCACACCGCCAGGCCGATCATGATGGGCATTCTCCCACCACCCGCGTAAATCCTTATAGCGAAAGACCCAGTCCTCGCCATAAGCGCCGTCACTGATCGGCGACCGGGCTTGCGCATCGCGGTCGGCCTGAGAGGCGTAAAACCAGTCATATCCCTCGCCGCCTTCAATATTGGATTTCAAATAGGCGCAGTCATAAGGGCCCGCCGCGCCGCCAAGCGCATCGAGATGCGCAAACCCATCGCGCCAATCGGCGAGCGGCATATAATTATCGACGCCGATAAAATCCACATTGGCGTCAGCCCAGAACGGATCGAGATGAAAGAATACGTCGCCCGTCCCGTCCGCAGGCTGATGACCAAAATATTCTGACCAATCGGCGCCGTAGGAAATCTTGGTTGAGGGACCGAGAACAGCGCGCACGTCAGCGCCAAGAGTTTGCATCGCGGCAATCGCCGGATACGCAGTCGCGCTTGACCGTGCGGTGGTGACATCGCGCAGCTCAGAGCCAATAAGGAAATTATCAACGCCGCCCGCCAGCGCACACAGATGCGCGTAATGCAAGATCATCCGCCGGAACGACCACTCCGCTGGCCCCGCATAAGTGACGGCGCCGGCGCCGGGCGAAAAGTCAGTGACAGCGGCGGATCCGAAAAACTGGGCGATGTCTAAGGCCGCAGTCGCAGTCTTGTCATTGGCGCCAACGCTGATCCGTCCACGCCACGGATACGCCGCCTGCTCACCGCCGCCAGAAGGGTTGGGCAAGCCATTGCCCGGAGCAATGTCCATCAAAATGAACGGATGAAACATCACCTTGAGGCCGCGTTGGTTCATCTCGACGATGGCCTCGATCACCGCTTTATCGGACGGTGTGCCGCCAAACGCCGACGCGGCGCCGATCTGGCTGATGAGATGGGCTTGCGCGCGCGTCGCACCCCCACCCTGCCAATCATACGGCGTGGTGATTTTATCGGGGGTTTCGACCCCCGGACGGAGTTGACAGACCCCGGCGCGCAAATCATCGCCAAACCACGAAACAACCAGCGAGACAGATTGGACATTCGGCGCCGCCGACTGCAACGCATCAAGCGAAGCGACAAAGTCAGTCTGACCTGAATTATTGTGAACATTCTCGGAAACCGTCACGCCCTCCCCGACGACCCGTGAGACCTTGCTGGTTCCGTACACAAACTCGCCCGAGCCAGGGATGAGATTGACCGCAGTGATTGCGTTCTCCATGACATTCGGATCGGTCTGGCGCAGGCTCTTTTCAATCTCGAAGGATAGCTGGGGAATGCGGTTGCCGAAATCTTTCAACAGCAGATCCTCGAAGACGATATAAGCCAGCCCCCGAAAAGCAGGCGCACCATTGGCGCCTTCGGTGGCTTCAATCAACGGATCGGGAAGCTGGGTTTCCGCCCCTTTGTGGACGCGGATCGTATGTTTGGATAAATCGATCGGTTTTCCATCCGCCCAGACGCGGCCGATGCGATCAATCTCGCCTTCACACAAACCTACGGCGAATGAAATGGAATAGAGAAATTCCGTCAGCGTTGTTTTGGTGCGCGCCCGCCCACCCTTGCCGCCGGATGACTCGGTGGTCTCCGACACGGTTTCCTTGAAATTCGCCGCCCAGATGACCTGTCCCGAGACCCGCGCCCGGCCGAAAACCCGCAAGATCGGCGCGCCTTCGGTGGAGGCTTGCACAGAAAAACTTTGAAGCCGGGGGCCTGTGACTTTGCGCTTATGCGGACCGAAGATCAGCCGGTCGGCCTGGCCGGCGGCGAAGGCAGCCGCGGTTGTCGCAGCGGTGCGCGCCAGAAAGGCGCCAATTCCCGCACGGCCGGCGGCGGATACGGCGCCCGTTGCGGCGGTTAAAATCAATTGGGCCATTCGTCTGCTCCCGGAAAGATAAATACGCCAGCAAGACGCGATAACCACCAGCGATAAAGCCAGCTCTCGCACACATGACGGCCGGCATAGGCATGAATGAATCGATCTGGCGCGCTCATGATCCCGCAATGTTTGGCTGGCCCGTCAGCGGCGACTCGAAAGATCAGCACGTCACCCGGTTTTGCGTCTGCATGAAGGCGCTCGGCCATATTGCGCTGCGCGGCGCCGAGAAGCGGTTCATCGCCACGACGCTCGTTCCAGTCCGGCGTATAAGGCGGCGGGATTTCCGGCTCGCCGCCATAGAGTTCGCGCCAGACACCGCGCACCAGACCGAGGCAATCGGCGCCGGCGCCTTTGGCGCTGGCCTGATGAACATAGGGCGTATTGATCCAATCCCGGGCGGCGCGGATGATTTCGTCTCTCGCAATCGCTCGCCCCTCAGCCCATCCTTCGCGACGCAGACCTTCAGTCTGCTCCTCAGGATGAGGATTTTCTTTGCTGCAACAAACAACGCCCTCATCCTGAGGCGCCCGGCCCCCGTCCTTCGAGGCTCCCCCGGATTTAATCCGGGGTCGCACCTCAGGATGAGGGGGCCGGGCCTCGAAGGATCGCGAAACGTTCCGCATCGGAAATTCGGCTTGCCGCGTCATCTTTTGCCCCCGTCATTCTTTTCACCGCGCAACGGATAGCTCACGACGAAGTCATTGCCGGGCATCAGATGAAAGCCGCGAAAATTGACAACATTGTCGAATTTGTCCCGGCAGGTTTCAAAGCGTTTGTCACACCCGGCTGTCGTCTCAAATGTATCGCCGATGGTGATCGCCGCCCCTGCCGGCAGCCATAGCTCAATAGCCGTACCGGTAACGCCCACAGCTTGCGTTTTGATATGCGCGGACCCGCCCGCATTGGCGCCGCTCGTCCAGGAACACAATCCGAGTGCAAACCAGTTGTCTTCAAACCCGGCGAACCCATCAGCGATAAATTTTTGTTCGTCGACAACCTGCACAACAGTGGCGCTGGTTCGCAATTGCGGATCGGAAAGGTCAACACCGCAACGCGCATCCCCCAACACCGCATCGCAATTGCGTTGATACAAACGCCCCACCGTCTGGTCGAGAACATGGCTGAGGCCGCGAATTTCAGCGGTGAACGCCAGGTTTTCGCGAGTCACTTCCCCAATCACTCCAGTCTTGAGAAGCAGTCTCTCATCGGGCGCAGTCCAATTGACCCGCCAGAGTTCAACCGTAGCGCCATCAAACCGGCCCGCCGCCAACTCCTCCGCTCTCAAATGATCAGAAGATAAAGCGCCTTCGATCTCACTATTGTCGATCGCTAGATCGGCGCTCGAGGTTATCGCAGAACCCGAAGCACCCGCCTCCGGTTCGTAAGACGTCCCGGCAAACACAAGCGTCCGGTCATGATCGGTGAAACCGAAAACAACCCCGTCGCGCCGTTCAACACGCCAGCACGTCGCGAGCGTTGTTGCGCCGGTGTCAAGATGGGATTTGAAAGCCGGATCGAGCGCACGCATCAGATCAGCACCTCCAATAACGCAATGGACGGGATGTCGCCGGCTTTGAAGGCGGCGAGATTGACGCGCAAGTCATCGGTATCGAAGCGGACCGGCGTATCAAAAAGAAAACCGGCGGTGATCACGACTCCCGCCGTGGGCGCGATCGTAAAGCTGACCATCCCACTTGTGTCATTGACGGTGAAATCGACGCCGGATTGCAGCATCAGACCATCAACAGCGATTACAACGGAAGTCGAAACCGGCTTGGTGATCGCGCGCACATAAGAGGCGCCGCCGCTGTCGTAGCGTTTGACAAGCTGAAAGTCTGCCATCACTCCGTCGGCTGTCGCGATGAGCTGATCGTCCGCCTGCGGTGTCTTGGTGATAGAGCAAGATTTATAATCAAACGGATCGCGAAAACGAAACCCATGCAGCCGCCCGTGGCGCGCCTCGAAAAAGGCGACGACCGCTTCGATGTCTTCAACCGACTTGACGCCATATCCGGCGTTGAAGCTGCGTCTTGAGCCAGCCCAGGGAGAATTGCGTTGCTCATGACCGGAGGCGAGCGC
>JAJFFW010000012.1 GCA_021776435.1 Parvularculaceae bacterium
CGGCGTCCCGGCTTTCGTCGGGATGAGCGGGGGCAACCGGTTTTCACCGGGCTAATCAACCGGAAATATTAGCTCCCTGTCAACTCGAAGACAAACGCTGTTAGGCCCCACCAAAATGCGCCATTAACCCCAACACTAAAATCACCAACACCCCGACGGGCGCCAGGTAGCGCACGATGGCGCGCCACACTTTGAACATGCGCTCGCTTAGACCTGGCAATTCGCCGCGCATGATGGTGCGCGAGGCGATCCAACCGGCAAACACAGCGATTAAAAACCCGCCAACCGGCATGGCGATGCTGCCAGCGGTAAAGTCGATCCACTCACTTAGAGGGGGGATTATTATGCTTGCCCCGCCGACGGCCCAGGCGAAGGCGCCGAGCACGATAACGGATGTCAGGCGCTTCATCCCCAATTGTTCCTCGCCGACGACGGAGGCCAGCATCAACATCGAAATTGACGAGGTCAGCGCCGCGATAAAGGCGAGGAAGAAAAAGGCGCCGCCAATGAGTGAGCCATTCGGCATCTGCGAAAACGCCGCCGGCATCGCGTTGAAGATCAGCCCCATACCTGCCGCCGGATCAAGATCAAAAGCGAAGACAATCGGGAAAATCATCAGGCCCGCGACAATCGCGACGAGCGTGTCCGAGGCCGCGATGATCGCGCCATTAGCGGCGATGTCCTCATCCTTATCGAGGAAGGCCCCATAGGTGAGCATTGCCGCGCCGCCAACAGCAAGCGAGAAAAACGCCTGCCCCAGTGCGGCGAGCACGACGTCAGGGGTCAGTTCTGAAAAGCGCGGCGTAAAAAGATAGGTGAGGGCTTCTGCAGTTGCCCCGGTCGCGAGCGCATAGACCGACAGCGCCGCCAGCATGACGAAAAATAATGGCATCAAGATAACGGTGAACCGCTCGATACCGGCATGGAGTCCGCGCGCCACGATGAATATCGTCAACGCCATAAATATCGACTGCCAGAAGAAGGCCTGCATGGGTCCGGCATAGAGCGTGCCGCCCTGCGCCAGCGCCTCAGCGCCGCTCGCGAACTCTCCCAAAAACCCCATAGCGGAAAAGGCCATGACTTTGCCTGCGATCACGCCATAGATCGTCAGCACCAGATAGCTCGCCAGAACGCCGATCAGGCCGACAACGCCCCAGAGTGACGAACGCCCGGCGTCTCGCGCAATGCTTTTGGTTGATCCGATTGCTGACAGACCCTTATGGCGCCCAACCGCTAGCTCTCCAAGCATGACGGGGAACACGACGACAGCAACACAAATAAGATAGATGATGACAAAAGCCGATCCGCCATTCTGTCCGGTCTGGAATGGAAAGCGCCAGAGATTGCCAAGTCCAACGGCCGCGCCGATCGACGCCATCAAAAATGCAAAGCGCGATGACCATTGGCGTTTTTGGGCGCCGGAAGCGCCATCACCGGATTCCGCCATGGTTATTCTCCATCTCTCTTCGAATGGCGGGCGCCCAAGTCCAGCCTAGTTATTGTCATTGCATTTTTTGGCACGTATCGCGCCAATAGCATAGATGTCTGGGGGCCTACGTCATGAAGCTTCTGCTCATCTTGCTGTCTTCGCTGCCTCCCTTTAGGGTTCAGCGACAGCCAGCGCCGTTATAATTTTCAAAATGTTGCGAAACGGTTCTGAATTCTTTTTTGCTGCGTTTCCGAAGGAAGGCCTCTGATCGCTTCCCTGAGAACGCTTTTGATTGTTGAGGGGCCTTCATGAATTTTACCAGCACAGCATCGATCATCGCGCTTGGCGCTGTTCTTGGACTTTCTGCTTGTTCCGGTGAGCAGAACACGCAAGCGCCGTCTGCGGTAAATGAAAAAGCAGATGGAGCAGGGGCCGAAGCGAATACACCGACATGGCCGGTCAGCGAGGCGATCGATGCGTTCACGCACGCCAATTACAATGATGTCCGGGTCACCAATGTCGATCTCGATCTGGACGTTCTGTTCGATGAGAAGGTTCTTGACGGTACGGCTGAAATCGATTTTGAGCGCCTCAATGCGGACGCCGTGACGCTCGTCTTGGACGCCAACGACCTGACGATTGCGTCTGTAGACGCATTGGTGAACGGCGATTGGGCGCCGACCGATTACACGATGGGGCCGGACGATGCTTCAGTCGGATCGCGCTTCGAAATTAAATTGCCTGATGGGGCTGACAAAGTGCGTGTCGCCTATCGAACGAGTCCGGAGGCCGAGGGTCTGCAATGGTTGTCGCCTGCGCAGACCGCAGGCAAGACACACCCGTTCTTGTTCTCGCAGAACCAGCCGTTTTTTGCGCGCACCATGGCGCCTCTGCAAGATACGCCCGCTGTGCGGATGACGTATTCAGCGACTTTACGCACGCCGCCAGAATTGCTTGCTTTGATGAGTGCGCGCCAAGACGAAGAGGGTGTTCGGGACGGCGATTATACTTTTGATATGGCGCAGCCCATTCCATCCTATCTTTTAGCGATCGTCGTCGGTGATATCGAATTCAAAGCAATCAACGATCATATCGGGGTCTATGCGGAGCGCGATATTCTCACCGCCGCCGCCGAAGAGTTCGAAGACACGCCTGCAATGGAACAAGCGAACGCTGCACTTTACGGACCTTATCGCTGGGCGCGTTACGACATGATGGTGTTGCCGCCAAGCTTTCCGTTTGGTGGCATGGAAAACCCGCGGCTTTCCTTCCTGACGCCGACTCTGATCGCCGGAGACAAGAGCCTTACGAATGTTGTAGCTCATGAACTGGCGCATTCCTGGTCTGGCAATCTCGTCACCAATGCGACATGGCGTGACGCCTGGCTTAATGAAGGCTTCACGTCCTATGTCGAAAACCGTGTCATGGAAGCGCTGTATGGCGAAGAACGCGCCGTAATGGAACGGTCGCTTGATCTGGCGAGCCTGAAAAGGGATATGGCTGACGCTGAGCGTCCGGAACTGACCGCTTTGAAAATGCCTGCTGATCTTGGCCATCCTGATGACGCCTTCAGTCAGGTGTCTTATGCGGGCGGTATGTTTTTCCTCAAGCTTTTGGAAGAGCGTTTTGGTCGCGATACATTTGACGCGTTTGTCCGGGAATATTTCAACCATTTCGCATTCCAGAGCATCACAACGGAAGACTTCCTCACCTATTTTGAGAAAAATTTATGGGCGATGAATCCAGACGCTGTCACGAAATCGGAAATCGACGCCTGGGTTTATGAGCCAGGGCTGCCAGACACCGTGGAAAATCCGCACTCGGATGCATTTGAAAACGTTTCAGCGCAACAAGCCGCGTGGTTAGCAGGCGGTGCGGTGGAGTCTATCGAAAGCGCCGGGTGGACAACCCATGAATGGCTGCATTTCCTCAACACATTACCGGCGGAGATGACACTTGATCAGTTCACGACGCTTGACGCACAGTATTCTCTCAGTCAATCGCAGAATGCGGAAACTGCTTTTGCCTGGTTCATGAAAGCAATCGCTGCTGACTATGGGCCGGCATTTGAGCCTCTTGATGCGTTTCTCATGCGGGTGGGTCGGGGCAAGTTCATCTACCGGCTTTATCAAACGCTTGTTGATAATGACCGCCGTGACTGGGCGACAGGTGTTTATTCCAGAGCGCGTCCCGGCTATCACCCGATCGCGCAGCGGCGCATTGATGCGATATTTGCGGGGTAGACGTAAGATCACCGACTCATAAATAAGATTCTGGTCATCCCGGACGCTACTCGCGCCCAAAAACCGAAGGTTTTGGCTTGCACGTGTTCGATCCGGGATCCAGAGCCATTTGCTCCGTACTCACCGCTCTGGATCCCGGATAGTTCGAAAACAGAGGCGAAATCAGAGATTTCGATGTTTTCGGCTTCCGGGAAGACGGGTAATGTGCAGGAAACCTACAGCGGACAGACCATGACATGGCCGTCGAAGACCGCGCCAACGATCAATGTGTCAGCGGTGGCGGCGCCGACGGAAGAGCCATTGATCTCTCCGTTGATGGAGATAAAAACATCTTTGCTCTCGCCCGTTTCAGGGTTGATCCGCACGACATGTGAAGGCGCAATAGCAGAGGCGTCCTTGGCGTGCGCTAGGAAGTCGAACACTTTTGAATGCCCACCAACCCATAAGGCGCCGTCTGTCGCCACTTCTACATTATCCGGGCCGGTTCCAACCTTCAGGTTTTTGAGATGCGTAAGCGCCCCGGTCTCAATGTCGCGCCGATAAACGCCGATACGACGCTTCAGGAACTCGACGATGTAAATTGTTTCTCCGTCAGCGGATTTGTTGATGCCATTCGCGTATACGAGATGATCCTGGATGATACGGCCACGCTCGCCGTCAAAGTAGACCGCACTGGCAAAGGGTAACGCCAGATAAGCCTCAAGCGAGGCCATCACGCCTGTTTCATAACCGCGATCATTGGTGGCGTAGAATTGACGGGGGCCGACGCCGACGACATCATTGGGTGAGTGCATGGCGTCAAAAGAAACGCTTTCGAGGTGGGTGAGTGCGCCATTCTCGGCGACGTCAAAGATCTCAATGAACTCTCCACCCGCCGTTGGGTGGTTCACAACGAAGAGGCGTTGCTCTCCGTCGTCACCGCGCCATAGGCTGAGGCCGTGGGGTAGAAAATCTTCAAATCCTTCCGGGGAGACTCGGCGTAATGTCGAAGGGTCGTTGATGTCAAAGGCGTAAATTCCATTTGTTGGTGCGGTTCCCTCGTGGCCCGTCTCGTTATACCAGTCACGTCGATTGGCGGCGGAGATATAGGCCAGGTTCGTTATCGGATCGATGGTCACGTCCTCGGTTCCCGGCGCCACATCGACACGTCTGCACTGATCGACCAGTGTGGATTCAAGATTGGCGAAGACACCTGACGCCGGAATAATGTTCGATAGGAAATAGATGCCGAGCGCCAAAACCAGGAACCCAATGAATCCAATCGCGTACCGCATGCGCCCTCCCAAATGGTGCGTTGAGCCTCGCCACCGATAGAAATCTACGCCAGTCGAGCCCTAACGCGTCAGCGTGTCAAAATTCATGAGCGTGTGCAACGCTCTTGCGCAGGCATTGACCGACTGATCGGCGAGGTCATCAACCCGCCCGGGGATGTCTGACGCAAAGGAAAGGAGGAGGATATCGAACTGCTCTAGATATGGTGAGCGAGCGCCGTTAAACAGCAGGCATGATGTTGCGAATTTCTCCTGAGTCTCTCCGCCTTGGTTTTGGCTGCTCCGGCGCGTGGGGCATGAATTGGTTTTCCCGGCGCAAGGCGATTGGACTTATTCACCAGGCAGTCGATCTTGGAGTTCGTTGTTTTGACACGTCAACGCATTATTGCGGCGGCGAGGCTGAGCGGCGTCTCGGCGCGGCGCTTAAAGATATCAGCAGCGACGATATTTTTATCAGCACCAAGACCGGTACGGGGGCTGATCGACGTGGGCGCACTTATAAGGATTTTTCCGAAGCGGCTATTCGCGAGGATGTGGAGACCAGCTTAAAGCGTCTCGATCGCGAGCGGCTGGACCTGCTTTACCTCCACGGACCCTCTACGCGCCAGATAGACGATACCCGTGCGGTGCTCTCTCGTCTGAAGGAAGAGGGCAAGATCGCCGCCATCGGTGTGTGCGGCGCCGGGACCGAACTGGAGCATGCGGTGAACGAGGGTGCGGCGGATGTTATCATGGGCGTTTATAATCTCTTCCAGCGCGCCCATGGACCGGTCTTCGCGCTTGCGGCGCAAAAGGGTGTCGGTGTGGTTGCGATCGCGCCGCTAGCCCAGGGGCTTTACCGTAAGGATCTCTTTCTGCCACGCTCGATTGCCGATCTTTGGACGGTGGCGCGTGCGATTGTGAACAAACAAGACACGCTTTCCCGCGCTCGGGGCCAAGCGGCTCAAGCTCTTCATGAAATGAGCGGGCTGACCGCAGCCCAGGCGGCCCTCGGCTTCACGCTGGCCAACTCCCATATCGATATGGCCATTACAACGACCACAAGACCGCGCCATCTCGCTGACAGTGCTGCGATCGCAGATCAAGCGCTGACACAAGACCAAAAAGCGCATCTGGAAACGCTGGCGGATGCGCTCGCCCTTGACCGGAACACACCGGACGCATAGCTAACACCTACAAACGGAGATCATTATGAGCGACAACCCTGCCTTCGCTGACATCAAGACCAAAATCGACGCCAATCCGGTCATGCTCTTCATGAAGGGGACGCCGCAATTCCCACAATGCGGGTTTTCGGCCGCGGTGGTGCAAATGCTCGATTATCTCGGCGTCGATTACGGCACAGAGAATGTGCTCGCCTCTGATGAATTACGCCAAAATATCAAAGACTTCTCGAATTGGCCGACGGTGCCGCAACTCTACGTCAAAGGCGAGTTCGTCGGCGGTTCCGATATCGTCCGCGAAATGTTTGAAAATGGCGAGCTGCGCACCTTCTTTGAAAATAAAGGCGTGCCGGTCGCTGCCTAAGGGTCGTTTTCGGGCGGTTGTGTGTCGAAAACCATGACACTATTGGTAACAGTGTTAAGTTGTCGCCGAGATAGAACATGTGGGGTGCATCAACCGAAGGGCGATGCACCATTCCTCTCAACAGACCGCACGGCGGAAGTGAAGCGATACACATGCCCAACTACCGACGATTGCGTGTTCCGGGCGGCGCATTTTTCTTCACGGTCTCAACTTGCTTGACCGGTCAAGTCGGCTATTGACGCGCCATGTCGATCTTCTGCGGCGCGCTTACGCCGCGGTTCGCCGCGGACCGGCCGTTCGAGACTGAAGCATGGGCTCGTCACGAACCCCGACGACTGGCTGTATTCAACGTGGCATAAATACAAGAAGGCATTCGGCAAACCACTGAAACCCTCGACAAAAGGTGGTGCATCGCCCTTCGGTTGATGCACCCTACTTGCTTGCTTCCGTGTGGCTTTCAAAGACGCCCACGAAGAAGGTCACCGTTTGTTGAAATACGAAGCTGTGCCAGCAGATGGATCGAAAGGGCGGTTTTCAGAATACCGGGCCTACATGGCTGTTTGAGGAGATTGTCTTGCCCCCTTATAACTGATCCACAATTAGTAAATTTTACTAAATCGTATTCGAACTATCTGCGCACAACCTCAATTGTGCAGAAAATTCAACCCTTTGATTTAAATTGGATTTCCCCCTTTTCTGCGGACCGTCTTACCCTTTCAAATAGCCTCTACTCTCCAGGTATTCGACGATGGTAGTCGCCGCATCGGGCGCGGGAACTTCTGACGTGTCGAGCACCAGTTCGGCGTTACGCGGCGATTCGTATGCGCTGTCGATGCCGGTGAAGTGTTTGATCTCGCCGCGCCGCGCCTTGGCGTAAAGTCCTTTCACATCGCGCTGTTCGCAAACCTCCAACGGTGTCGAAACGAAAACTTCGATAAACTCTCCGTCCTCCAACAAATCGCGCGCCATGCGCCGCTCGCTTGCGAAAGGCGAAATGAACGAGACCAGCACGATGAGGCCGGCGTCGACCATCAGTTTTGCGGTCTCGCCGACCCGTCGGATATTCTCGACCCGGTCGGCGTCGGTAAAGCCGAGATCATTGTTGAGGCCGTGGCGCACATTATCGCCGTCAAGCGTATAGGTGTGGCGCCCCAGATCATGCAGGCGCTTTTCAACCAGATTGGCGACAGTAGATTTGCCGGAGCCTGACAACCCGGTGAACCAAAGCACGCAGGGGCGCTGGTGTTTGGCGGCGGCGCGCGCCGGTTTGTGAATTTCGAGATCCTGCCAGTGGACGTTTTGCGCCCGGCGCAGCGAGAAATCGATCATGCCGGCGCCGATTGTCGTATTCGTGCGTTTGTCGATTAAGATGAAACCACCGGTCTTTCGATTGTCGGTATAAGGATCGAAGGCGATCGGGTGGCTGGTGGAGACATTACAAAACCCGACTTCGTTCAGCTCCAGGGTTTTGCCGGACTGGTGGTCGAGCGTGTTGACGTTGATCTTGTGTTTGAGCTCGGTGACGGTCGCCGGCACGAGGCGGTTTGCGGTTTTTAGAAAATATTGCCGCCCCGGGAACAAGACTTCGTCATGCATCCAGAGGATATGCGCTGCGAACTGATCGGTTTGTTCTGCGGGTTTTTTCCCCTCGCAAATAATGTCGCCTCGACTGATGTCGATTTCATCGGCCAGGGTGAGGGTCACGGCCGTGTCCGCGCTCGCCTCGGGGAGGTCGCCATTCGCTGTTACGATCCGAGAGACAGTCGAGCGTTTGGCGGAAGGCAGCACAACGATATCGTCGCCCGGCCGCACGGTTCCACTGGAAATCGTTCCTGAAAACCCGCGAAAATTATGGTCGGGCCGGTTCACCCATTGCACGGGCATGCGGAAGGGTTGGCCGTTGAGGTCGGAGGCGACGTCGATGGTTTCGAGATAGGGCATCAGCGCGCAGCCGTGATACCATGGTGTGCGTATGCTTTTCGTCGCGATATTATCGCCGTCGAGTGCCGAGATCGGAACACACAAAATGGTTTCGAAACCGAGGGTCTTTGCAAAAGCTCTGTATTCCGTTTCGATTTTATCGAAGACAGTTTCGCTCTGATCAACCAGATCCATCTTGTTAATCGCCACAACGATGTGACGAATGCCAAGCAATGAAGCGATATAGCTGTGACGTCTCGTCTGCGTGAGCACACCTTTTCGCGCATCGATCAGGATGATGGCGAGATCAGCCGTTGAGGCGCCGGTCGCCATGTTGCGCGTATATTGTTCATGGCCCGGCGTATCCGCGACAATGAACTTCCTCTTATCGGTAGAAAAGTAACGATAGGCGACGTCGATGGTGATGCCTTGTTCGCGCTCAGCGGCGAGGCCGTCTACCAACAAAGCAAAATCGATTTTCTCGCCTTGCGTGCCCTGTTTTTTGCTGTCGGATTCTAGCAGTGACAACTGATCTTCATAGATCAGTTTTGAGTCGTAGAGCAGCCTGCCGATGAGTGTGGACTTCCCATCGTCAACACTGCCGCAAGTGATAAAACGCAGAAAGCTTTTGTTCTCGTGGGCGTCCAGATAGCCGAGAATGTCTTTTTCTATCAGGGCTGATTGGTGCGACATTAGAAGTACCCTTCCTGCTTTTTCTTCTCCATGGATGCAGCCTGATCGTGGTCGATCATGCGGCCCTGTCGCTCGGATGTTTTGGTCAAGAGCATTTCCTGAATGATTTCAGGCAATGTTGCGGCAGTCGATTCAACCGCGCCGGTCAGCGGATAACAGCCGAGCGTTCGAAAACGAACGGTTTTCATTTCGGGTTTTTCACCGGGATTCAGCGGAAGGCGATCATCGTCAACCATTATAAGAACGTCGTCGCGCTCAACAACCGGGCGTTCTTTCGCCAAGTAGAGCGGCACGATCGGAATATCTTCCTTATAGATATATTGCCAGATATCAAGTTCGGTCCAGTTGGAGAGCGGGAAGACGCGAATGCTTTCGCCTTTATTGATGCGCGTATTGTAGATGTCCCAAAGTTCAGGGCGCTGATTTTTCGGATCCCAGCGGTGATGTTCGGACCGGAAAGAGAAAATCCGCTCCTTGGCGCGGGATTTCTCTTCGTCTCTGCGAGCACCGCCAAACGCCGCGTCGAATTCATATTTATCAAGCGCCTGCTTCAGCGCCTGGGTTTTCATGATGTCGGTATGAACTTGAGATCCATGCGTGAACGGACCCACGCCCTGACGCACTCCATCCTCATTGACATGGACAATGAGATCGAAACCGAGTTTCGCCGCCATTTCATCACGAAAGGCGATCATCTCCTTAAACTTCCAGGTCGTATCCACATGCATCAGCGGGAAGGGCGGCTTCGCGGGATAAAAGGCTTTCATCGCTAGATGCAGCATCACCGCAGAATCTTTTCCCACGGAATACAGCATCACGGGGTTTTCGCTTTCGGCTGCAACTTCGCGGATGATGTGTATGCTCTCCGCCTCAAGCCGATCGAGGTGGGTGATGGTTTTTATGTGAATTGATGGGGTACGTGAGGATGGAGCGAAAGAAGAAAGCCCTGAGTCATCAGATCCGTTGGGGTGCTTTTTCAATGCAATGGATTCGAGTGCAGCGAGCTTTTCGAGCGCCGCCCTCAAGGTCTTCAGCGTGCATTGCCCTCCCGCTTTTAATCGTGCCAAACCCTTGCCGTCATTCATGAGTTTGCGCGACACCGTCGAGAGCGACAGGTCGTTGCTCCCGGCATAGGTTTCGGCGCGGCAGACGAGTTCGGAGATCTGCTTGTCTATCATCGTGGGATAATTCCCTTAATTCCAGTGATGGTTCGGGTTTGCATAGCCAGTATATGGCAAAACACACCCTATATCCCACATCAAATTTTAACCCGCAAGTAATAATTCATTAAAATATGGGATATATCCCATGATTGTCCGGTCATTCGTGAAAGAATCCGCCGGTTTTGATGTGCATTCGGTCACCACAGACAATTCTGAAATGGAAGGAATGATTCATGAAGCAACGAAGCTTGCCCCACCATCGAGCGCTTTGCGCCCTCTCGGGGTGATATGAATGGTCAATCGGGCGTCTACCGATCTGTGGCGCAAATCCATGCGTTCTTCCTCGTCGGTTTTATGCTTGTGAAGAAAAGACAGTGTTGTCTGGGAAGGGAAAAAGCATTCAGGCAGAAATGAAAACACGAGATCCCAATGGAAGGTTTTTGGTGGCGCCGCGTTCACATCGTTTCTTTCAATGCGCATTCGCGAAAAAACTGGCTACGTTCCCGGTAGGACTTATAGGGGGAAGATGACGCGGCGCCGGGTGAAAAAATTATTGCATCGCCCACCTGCGCGCGCATTGAAGCGAAGGCGATCGCGTCTGGTAAGCCGTCTTTAAAAACAAACTGTTCGGTTTTAGAAATAGTCATTGCAGCATGGTGTATTTTAGTACTGATTTCTCCAAATATGATGGGCGTAACGTTCTTTGAGTTGGAAATTTCAAAAACAAACCGTTTCCAATCTTGTCCTCTGTCCTTACCCCCTACAATCAGAAAAATATTACGGTCTGACCATTCGGCCATGACCGAAAGAGTCGCCTCCGGTATTGTGGCTAAAGAGTCGTCGATCCAAATCCGCCCATCGTTGGTTACCAATACTTCTTTACGATGTGGCAACGGTGTCCATGAATGAAGATGCTCTTTGACAACAAGAAAACATTGACGAGGTGTCCATAGTTTTTTGTGTAATGTTGCGGCAATTGCAGTGCAAAGGTTTTTTGTTAATATCTCAGATGCAAAATGTTGATTAAGGGCGCTTACGTCCAAAGTTTCATTTAAACCCATGATTTGAATAAGGCGCTGTTTTGGTGTTGGTTGGGAGTGGATCACATAGTTTTCTTGTATTACGTAATCGGCAGTGCAATGACGTTTTGCAATATCAAGAGTAGCGAGATCGATAAGGCACTCTGTTTGTTCATGCCGTAATAAAGGCTGAAGTTTCGATTTTACATACTCATCAAAACTACCGTGCCAATCAGTATGCTCATTGAAAATGTTTGTAATGACATGCAGACTAGGTGTCGCATCAAAGTCATAAAGTTGAAATGAGGAAAGCTCCGCCACATAATAATCGGCGGTTATGGTTTCTTCTGAAAGCGGGGGGGCGCCAATGTTCCCCACGAGCCGACTGGAATGGCCACTCCATTCTATCAAACTGTTGATAATATGCGCAGTCGTGCTCTTTCCCTTGGAGCCGGTGACCGTAATGACCTGATTAGAGGATTGATTCTTCAGCCAATACCCTGTGGGTGTGATTGATCTCCCCCCCCAAGCGTACAAAGCCGACAAAGCTCGATTATCTGGTTTTATGCCAGGGGATCTTAGATACAGTAAGTGATCCAAATTCAACTGAGCAATCTGTTTTGCAAAGTCGTCTTCAGTGATGACGCCTGTGACGATCCGCCTGAGTTCATCAGGGATATGATCAACTTGACCGTCAATGATAATAATCTGTTTGTTTGATTGCAGGGTTGAAAAATACCGAACAGCTGCGGCGCCCTCGACACCGCATCCATGTACGTAAACATCTTCTATTTCATTAAAGTTCTTCATAAAAATATTGGTGGAATTGTTTGGGTACATTCTTTGAATTTTCAATTGTAAACTGGTTATCCCAACGCGTTTCAGGGTCATCCGCGCTTGCTAATGCAGCCAATGATGAAACTATTTTTGCATTCTTCCATTCCGGTTCGTTGCTCAGACGCCAAAGCGCCGCTTTTACTTCGTCCGTCGTTCCAACACAGTCCCATGGTTTGTTGTCCTTGAGGCCAAGCATTTCCATGTAAGTGTCCAAAAGGGTCGGGTCTTCTAACGGATTGCCCTGAAAAATCTTCTCTAACGTCTTCCGGGGTAAAAATGGCGCCAGGGTCAGAAATGTAAACGCGCATTTAGCGCATTCACAACACCATTTCTTTTTGGTTTGCGCGGCTATGAAAAAATTCTTGTTGCAGCTTGTGAAATTGTTGAGCGCATCATCAATTTTGGATAAGTAGCGTGTTATCCACAACTCCGAAACGGGTCGCAAGAGTGAAAAATACGTCAAACGCCCATTCGTTATAGCTTTAATATCGCTGCTGACCAATTGTTCAAACTCAAAAGATTTCGAGTATTGATGATTTACGGACAGACCGTCTCGATCAATTGTTGGTTCATCTGCTGATCGTTCGTTGGCGAACACCACCATTTCTGCCCCAGTGATGACCGCATGGATGATCAAGGCGAATGAATTAATTGCAGTGATCGGTACATGCCCATTTAAACCTGATTGCGCCGTGGCGGCGGAAAGGCGAGCATCAAGAGTCCTTTGAATAATATCCAATTCATTGCCAGCATTTAGCTCAGTTAAAACATTGGCTACTCTTTGTGACGTTGCAACAGAAGATGATCGGAATTTATATTGCGCGCGTTTTACTATGTTCCGTGCGACATATGAGTCCTTTCCACCACCAAAGGCTAAAATGACTTGAGGATAATCAAAACGATTTCGAATCTCGTGCGCGATGTCAAAATGTTCGGGTCGTTCATCCGCGAGCGGTCGTTGGTGCGGAGGGTTGATATATTGAATATCTAATTTTGGAGAAACCGGTAAATTGTTTCGATAGCGGAATTCGGACATGCCTTCATCATAGATACGTGAGACAATTCCTTTGCCAGTGAGAGTCACCGGCCCTGATCGAATGGTTATTTTCTTTGAACCGCTTAATTTATAATAACTGGTTCCCAGTGCACAATGAAGCAGCGTAATGATGTGACCCAGTTCTTCGGTCTGCAACTTTTCGAGGCTGACGCCGGAATAAGGAAAGCTTAAGGTCTCTGTGAAATCGCCATGTACGGAGCAGTGGAATGAAAACTCAATACTGGGAGTGTCAGGGATGAACCGCCAACGTGTTAATTCAAAAAATGGCTGACTCATTGCTTTTCCATAGCTAATCATTCGCCCCGATCCAACAGATGGATCTGTAAAGGTTCTCCATCCGCTGGAAAGCCTCATTTAGTGTTTTTATCATCTTTGGCGCCTGTATCAAAAGCCGTATTTAGTTTTCTAGGTTTCTTTTGTCAGATAAAATTTCTAGGCGGCAAATAGACCATTTTTCGATCCCAGCATGGAATTAAGTCGATCATACTTTATAAGCGGCAGGAGAAAAGCAGTGGAGGGGGCAACGCCGCTCATTACACCGAATAGTATTTCCTCTTTTGAACCGTAGTAATGATATATGAGAGATTTAGAAACATTACACAGGGAAACCTAGCTCTGATATAGACGCACCATTAAACCCGTGGCGCGCGAATAATTTCACGGCCTGGTCAGTAATCGCTTCACGCTTTTGTTCGTAATCCGAAGCTTGTTTTCTCGCCATATCATTTCTCACATGCCTGCGAATTCAACTCTTTGGGGGGAGTTGGTCGTCACAGACAGTTTGTCGATTAGTCTTCTTCCGCGACGAGCAAGGTGACCAACCCTTTGGCGAAAGACATGAGATCTTTACCGGCGGCGCGGTTCTCGGGAGACGCCATCGCTGTGTCGAATGTCTCACGATCAGGGAAGCGCATTTCAGCGATGATGAAAAATTCCGGATCACCGCCCATTGGTGACCCCTTCACCAGGTTGACTGTCGCTTCTTGCAAGCCGGGCGTTTTCGCCACAAGCGGAATATGAATTTCACGGTAGTGCTTGAGAAATGCCTCCGGGTCATCAGGCTTTTTGTAAAGTGCAATAAGTTTGGTCATGTGTGTCTCCGTCTAAGGTTTTGATCGCAAATCAATCACACGCTTTGCCTTTCCTGCGGAACGGGCAAGGCTGTGTGGTTCAACTATTTTGGTCCGAATTGAAATCCCAATATGTGTTTTTATTCGTTTGGCCAGAGTTTGAGCGGCGCGTTGTTTGTTTTCTTGTGATTGATTGTCGCGTGCTTCAACTTTTACGGTCAGTACGTCCATGCGGTCCGGTCGGGTTATTTCTAGGAGATAATGCGGCGCCAGTTCGGCTACTGTTAAGATTTGTTCTTCGATTTGCGCCGGGAATATATTAACGCCGCGAATGATGAGCATGTCATCATCGCGACCCGATATGCGTTCGATACGTCGCATCGTTCTGGCGGTTCCCGGAAGTAGGCGCGTCAAATCACGAGTCCGATAACGAATGATCGGCATGGCTTCCTTGGTCAGTGACGTGAAAACAAGCTCGCCAAGCTCTCCATCTGGTAAGACATCACCGGTTTTGGGGTTAATAATCTCCGGGTAGAAATGGTCCTCCCAAACAGTCAAACCGTCTTTCGTCTCCACGCATTCATTGGCGACTCCTGGGCCGATGATTTCCGAAAGCCCGTAAATATCGACTGCGTCAATGGCGAAGGCGTCTTCAATTTCTCTACGCATGGATTCAGTCCAGGGTTCAGCTCCGAAAATGCCTATTTTTAAAGATGATTTTCGTGGATCTATCCCTTGTCTGCGAAACTCATCAAGGATGGCCAACATATAACTCGGCGTCACCATAATGATGTCAGGTTTGAAATCGCACAGGAGACGCACCTGTTTCTCGGTCTGACCGCCCGACATGGGGATAACTGTGCACCCTAGAGATTCAGCTCCATAATGTGCCCCGAGCCCGCCGGTAAAAAGACCGTACCCATAGGATATGTGCACTTTCATACCAGGGCGTCCACCTGCGGCGCGGATAGAACGCGCTACGACGGATGACCAAATTTCGATGTCGGATTTTGTATAGCCAACCACTGTTGGTTGGCCAGTTGTGCCGGATGAGGCATGAACGCGCGCGATTTCCCTCATCGGCGTCGCAAAGAAACCAAACGGATAATGTGCGCGCAAATCGGCTTTCGTGGTAAACGGAAATTTTTCTAGATCGGCGAGCGTTCGAATGTCATTGGGGTGTACCCCAGCTTCATCAAACTTCACGCGGTAGGGTTTTGAATGTTCATAGGCATGGGTTATGGAACTCTTTAATCGACTGAGCTGTAGTGTTCTTAACTCTCCTTGCGACAAGCGCTCGCTATCGTCGAGCATGGGTTCGTAAGTGTCGTGCTGCATAGAATTCAACACTATATTGCGTTCATGGTGAGCAGGTCATAACTTGCAACGGCTTCGTCATCTTGGTTCGTAACCAGAACATCCCATCTTACCTCGCCATAGTCGTCATTGCGTTTCTTTTTCGATTTGGCGGTCAGGCGTACTTTAATGGTGTCGCCGGCGGGTATCGGGGTCAGAAAACGAAGCTCATCGAGACCATAATTCGCGAGGACCGGCCCTGGCGCTGGATCTACAAAAAGACCGGCTGCGAAGGAGAGGATCAAATACCCATGCGCCACCCGGCCTGGAAAAAACGGATTTGCTTTTGCGGCGTCTTCGTCCATATGAGCGTAGAATGTATCGCCAGTGAATTCGGCGAAGTGTTCAATGTCATCAAGCGTTATTGTACGTGATTTTGTTTCGATCGTCTTTCCGATTTCCAGTTCACCAAATTTAAGACGGAATGGGTGCGGCGCGCCAGCGTCGATATCAGCGCCTTTCATCCAGCTATTGGTGACGCCGCTGATGATGGAGGGCGATCCTTGAATCGCTGTTCGCTGCATATAGTGTTTCACACCCCGCACCCCGCCGAGCTCTTCGCCGCCGCCGGCGCGCCCTGGGCCGCCATGAACGAGGACGGGGAGGGGTGATCCGTGTCCGGTCGATTCTTTGGCGCTGTCACGATTGATGATAGCTATGCGGCCATGATAAGCGCCTGCGTCAAGAGCGAAGTCGCGCGCAACGTCACGGTCGTGGGTGAAGAGAGACATGACGAGAGAGCCTTCTCCACGATTGCACAGACGGATCGCGTCGTGGACGTCGTCATAGGGCATTAAAGTTGAAACGGGACCGAAGGCTTCAACCTCATGGGCTTTAATGGCCTTACCTGGATTATCGCAGCGTAGGAGAATTGGTGAAATAAATGCGCCGTCTTTAATGTCCCCGCCGATCACATCAACATTATACGGATCGCCGAATACAATTTCAGACTCGGTTGTTAACGTTGCAACCTTTTCACGAACATCGTCACGTTGGGCCTGGCTGACCAGCGCGCCCATCCGCACCTCGTCATTGGCGGGGTCACCGACCACAATTTTTACAAGACGTGCTTTGAGCGCCTCTTCCGTCGCACGGAGTACGCTCCGATGAACAATAGCGCGGCGGATCGCGGTGCATTTCTGGCCAGCCTTGACCGTCATCTCACGGACCACTTCTTTGACAAAGAGATCAAACTCCGGTGTATCAGGCGTGGCGTCAGGGCCAAGCACTGAAGCGTTGAGGGAGTCCTGCTCCGCAACAAAACGTACGCTCTGGCCAGTAATACGTGGATGGGTTTTGAGTTTGCTTGCTGTCGATGCTGAGCCGGTGAAGGAAACAACGTCTTGCCCCGTGAGATGATCAAAGAGGTTTCCCGTTGATCCAACGATGAGCTGTACGGCGCCTTCAGGCAGGCGCCCGGTTTCAATCATGATCCGAAAAGCAGCTTCGGCGAGATACGCAGTCGCGGTCGCTGGTTTGACGATCGACGGCATGCCAGCGAGAAATGTCGGCGCCAGTTTCTCGAGCATGCCCCAGACTGGGAAGTTGAAGGCGTTGATGTGGACTGCGACGCCCTGAAGCGGCGTGTAAATATGTTGCCCCATAAATGTGCCGTGGCGAGAGATTTGTTCTGCAGGACCATCCATTAGAATCCGGTCGTCAGGTAAATATCGCCGGCCTGTTGACGACATGGAAAATAGCGTGCCTGCGCCGCCTTCAATATCGATCCAGCCGTCCTTGCGGGTTGCACCTGAATGGAAATTCAGCGCGTAAAGCTCTTCCTTGCGCTCCATGATGGCTTTGCCGAGATCTTTTAGAATATAGGCTCTGTCATGAAAGGTTAGCTGGCGAAGGGCCGGACCGCCGATAGTGCGTCCATGTTCTAACATTGCCTCGAAGTTCAGACCGGAAGAACTCGTCTTCGCCACCGTTTCGCCGGTCACCGCGGAGGGGATGGCAACCAGATTGCCATCGCCTTCCACCCATTCATCTGCCGCATAATTCTTCAGGATTGGCGCTGACATTATTCTCTCCGTTATTTGGTAATTTATTGACCTTTGAAAGCGGGTTTTCGTTTGCTCATGAAGGCGTCAACACCTTCACGATAATCTTCTGTTTTGCCCAGTTTGCGTTGGAGGTCGCGTTCTATATCGAGCTGTTCGTCCAAGGAGTGGGCCCAACTTGATCTGATCGCCTGCTTTGTTTCCGCCAATCCACGCGTCGGCGCGGAAGCGAATTTAATCGCTAGATCGTTAGCTGTGCTGGCGAGAGCGCCATCATCGACAGCCTTCCAGATGAGACCCCACTCTTCCGCTTTTTCCGCGAGCAGCGGTTCACCCGTTAAGGCCAATCCGAGTGCACGCGCTTGACCTGCCAGCCGTGGCAAGCTCCATGTGCCGCCCGAGTCAGGCACTAGACCAATATTGGCGAAGGACTGAATGAACTTGGCGCTCTTTGCGGCGAGCACGATATCGGCGGCGAATGCGATGTTGGCGCCAGCGCCGGCGGCGACTCCGTTCACGGCGCAGATAACCGGCATAGGCAATCCGGTTATGCGGCGGATCAACGGATTGTAACGATCTTCAAGAGACTGCCCTAGGTCAACATTATCTCCATCGGGCGCCACGGCTCGGTCTGTAAGGTCTTGTCCCGCACAAAACCCTCGCCCGGCGCCAGTAATAAGCAGTGTGCGGACAGAATTGTCTTTCTCGATCTGATCGAATGCGTCGCTGACTTCGCCATGCATCTGGACCGTAAAACTATTGAGTCGGTCAGGCCGATTTAAAGTCAATCGCGCGATGCCGTTCTCGATGGTGAAAAGGATGGTCTCATGCGCCATGGATGATATCGCTTGATCGCGATCTCCCTGAATTAAGTCTGATGAAATGTAATTGCATCGATTGCGTTAGTCATATAATCGAATGCTCGGTCGGTCAATTAAGCGAAGACGTATGGCTGAAAAGGGTTCAGTGGCATGGCGGCGGTAACAGAAAAGGATAAACTCGCGAAAGCAATCGCGAAAAAGTTACACAGTCTTGAAGGGACGGCTCGGGCCTGGGATTTAAAGTTGGAAGATAGCGGCGCAGACTGGGCGTGCGCCTCGATGGTGGTTCGCGAAGATATGCTCAATGGTTTAGGCACAACGCATGGCGGTATGATCTTCGCGTTAGCGGACACGGTCTTTGCTTGGGCTTGTAATTCGGCAAATGTGAGAACATTCGCACAACATGCATCGATCACATTCTTGAGCGCCGGTAAGCTGGGCGAAAAACTGACCGCGCAAGCGCGCTTAGACGCAGCAGAGGCCCGGACCGGCGTGTATACAGTGCACGTAAAGGGTGACGACGGGAGAATAATAGCCGTGTTTCAAGGACTCTCGCGCACGGCTGGCGGTGAAATTCTTGAAAACAAAGAGGCGGAGAATGACTGAGGCTTTCATTTGCGATGCGATCCGTACCCCAATTGGGCGTTATGGTGGAGCGCTTGCGATGGTGCGCGCGGACGACCTCGCTGCTATTCCGCTTAAGGCGTTGAAAGACCGCAATCCTAAGGTTGACTGGGACGCTGTCGATGATCTTATTTTCGGTTGCGCCAATCAGGCTGGGGAGGATAACCGAAATGTCGCAAGAATGGCGGCGCTTCTCGCCGGGTTGGGCGAGAAGGCGCCCGGGACGACGGTCAATCGCCTTTGCGGTTCTGGCATGGACGCAGTCACGATTGCTGCGCGGGCAATCAAAGCGGACGAGGCGGACCTTATGATTGCTGGCGGTGTTGAGTCGATGTCTCGCGCCCCCTTCGTCATGGGAAAAGCCGAAACGGCGTTTTCGCGAAGTGCGGAAATGTTTGACACAACGATTGGGTGGCGATTCGTCAATCAAATTCTCAAAGATCAGTACGGGATCGACTCAATGCCGGAAACGGCGGAAAATGTTGCTGAGGATTTCGGTGTGTCGCGCGAAGACCAGGATGCCTTTGCTTTCCGTAGTCAAGAACGGACTGCCAAAGCGCAGGCAAATGGGCGATTGGCGGCGGAAATCACGCCGGTGACAATATCACAGCGCAAGGGCGATCCAAAGATTGTTGACAGCGATGAGCATCCCCGTGCAACGACTTTGGAGATGCTCGCTAAACTCCGACCCTTTGTTAAAAAGGATGGCGTTATTACTGCTGGCAACGCATCTGGCGTCAATGACGGTGCGGCAGCGATTATTGTTGCATCCCAAGCGGCGGTAGAGAAATACGGCCTGACGCCCCGGGCGCGCTTTGTCGCGGGAGCGGTCGTCGGCGTATCGCCTCGTGTAATGGGTATTGGTCCAGCGCCGGCGTCGAAAGCCGTTCTCGCCAAGGTTGGACTTTCAATATCTGATATGAATGTCATCGAAATCAATGAAGCCTTCGCATCACAATCTCTCGCAACGTTGAGAGAACTTGGCTTGCCTGACGATGGCGATCACGTAAATCCAAATGGGGGCGCGATTGCCCTTGGCCATCCGTTGGGTATGTCGGGCGCGAGGTTGGTGCTGACCGCAACGGAAGAACTTCAACGTACAGGTGGCCGTTATGCCTTGTGCGCAATGTGTATTGGCGTTGGTCAAGGGATCGCGTCAATTATTGAACGAGTTTAGAGCGCATCGAGTGAGCGAAGAAGACAATATATTCGTAGACCGTCCGGTCGGTTAATTTTATGGTATAATATTGCCGGATGAGTGTTAGATATCCGCTGCGGCCATCCAATGGCGGCAGTGATCATTTGGAGACAACTGATGTACGCCCAAGAGATAAAATCCACGGGGAAACAGGTTCAATCCCTGGAAGAAATGTCGCCGGAAGATCGTGCTTTTCAAAAGCGTATCGACGCGGACATCAAGATCGAACCGAAAGAATGGATGCCGGAAGGGTATCGCAAGACTTTGATCCGGCAAATTTCCCAACATGCGCATTCGGAAATTGTCGGTCAGTTGCCTGAGGGCAATTGGATCACGCGCGCACCGACCCTCGAGCGCAAGGCAATCTTGATCGCAAAAGTGCAGGATGAAGCGGGGCACGGACTCTATCTTTATTGCGCTGCGGAAACGCTTGGGGTTTCTCGTGATCAGATGACGGAGCAATTGCTATCCGGTAAGGCCAAGTATTCCTCTATCTTCAATTACCCGACCCTGACCTGGGCGGATATCGGCGCCATTGGCTGGCTGGTTGACGGCGCCGCAATTATGAATCAGGTGCCGCTCCAGCGATGCTCTTTTGGTCCTTACAGCCGTGCGATGATTCGAGTTTGTAAAGAGGAAAGTTTTCATCAACGTCAAGGCTACGATATCATGATGAAGCTCTGTGAGGGAACGCCCGAACAAAAAGCGATGGCGCAGGACGCCATTAATCGATGGTGGTGGCCGTCACTGATGATGTTTGGACCTTCTGATACGGAGTCAGTCCATTCAGCGCAATCCATGGCGTGGAAAATCAAACAGGACACCAACGACGAATTGCGTCAGAAGTTCGTTGACCAAACCGCGCCGCAGGCGGAGTACTTAGACCTTCAAGTCCCTGACCCCGATCTTAAATGGAATGAAGAGAAAGGCGGCTATGACTTCGGTGAGGTCGACTGGGCAGAGTTTTTCCAGGTGATTTCTGGCAACGGTCCCTGCAACAAAGAGCGCATGGCCGCCCGAAATAAGGCATGGAGCGACGGAGCGTGGTTTCGCGACGGATTGATGGCGCATGCGAAGAAAAAAGAAACCCGCAAACTATCCGCGAATTAGGAGAGCCTCAATGTCAAATGAATGGCCATTATGGGAAGTTTTTATTCGTGGACGGCACGGCTTGTCGCATCGCCATGTCGGCAGTCTTCACGCGCCGGATGCGGAAATGGCGGTCAATCACGCGCGCGACGTATACACTCGCCGTAACGAGGGCGTTTCCATTTGGGTGGTGAAAGCCGGCGATATTACAGCCAGCGCGCCAAGCGAGAAGGGGCCTTTGTTCGAACCGGCCAATACCAAGGTTTATCGCCATCCGACTTTTTTCGATATCCCTGATGAAGTTGGGCGCATGTGATGACGGACAACCCTACCTTCGAATTTGCAGTTCGGATGGGCGATAATTGCCTCATCCTTGGCCAGCGTGTTTCTGCTTGGTGCGGTCACGCGCCGATTCTGGAAGAAGATATCGCGCTCGCCAATACGGCTTTGGATTTAATTGGGCAAACAAAACTTTGGCTTGGTTTTGCGGGGGAGATCGAAGGCAAAGGCCGAAGTGCTGATGACCTCGCATTTCTACGGGATGGTCGTGAATTTAAAAACGGCCTTTTGGTTGAGCAACCAAATCACGATTTTGGTCATACGTTAATGAGGCAATTCCTTTTTGACGCATGGCATCACCCAATGTTGACGGCCCTGAAAGCGTCTTCAGACACGCGCATTGCGGAGATCGCAGAGAAATCAGTAAAGGAAGCAGCATATCATCTGGACCGGTCGACTGATCTGGTCATTCGCCTTGGTGATGGCAGTGAAGAAAGCCACCGTCGAATGCAAGATTCGCTCGACACTCTTTGGCAATATACAGGTGAGCTTGTAACGCCTGATGCAATCGATAGTACTCTTGGCGAGCAGAAGGTGACGCCGGATTTAAGTGTGCTCAAAGCGCAGTATAGTGACTATATCATTAGTGTTTTTGATGAGGCGACACTTACAATACCCACAAACGCTTACATGCAAAAGGGCGGGAAGACGGGATTGCACAGCGAGGCGTTTGGTTTGTTACTCGCGGAAATGCAACATTTACAGCGCGCCTATCCAGGCGTCAGCTGGTAGAGGCGGTCATGACAGAAACGCTTGCGCGTCCTTCGGTCGATGAAGTCTGGACTTGGCTGAAAGAGGTGCCAGATCCGGAAATACCAGTGGTCTCGGTGGTTGACCTTGGCATTGTGCGCGATGTCGAATGGCGAGGCGAAAAACTTATTGTGATAGTGACGCCGACCTATTCCGGCTGTCCTGCGACATCTGTCATTTCAATGGAAATTTCCGAAACGTTGCGGGCCCGCGGTCTATTGAACCACGAAATCAAGACACAGATTTCACCCGCCTGGACCACCGGCTGGATGACGCAAGAAGCACGCGACAAACTCAAAGTTTATGGCATCGCGCCACCGGTAGATGGCGCCTCTTGCGCCGGCGCCTTGCGCGTGAGTGCAGCGCAGCTATTAAAAATCGAATGCCCTCGTTGCAATTCGCAAAACACGGAATGTGTGAGCCAGTTCGGTTCTACACCCTGCAAAGCAAGCTATCGGTGCAGGGATTGTCTTGAACCATTTGACTATTTCAAGAAATTTTAAAACTATTTGCAGGAGCTCCTCGCAGACATGGCGCAGTTCTTTCCCCTTACGGTAACGAATATTCATCGCGAGACCCGTGACTCTGTTGTTGTTACACTGGAACCGCCTGCGGCTTCTCGCGGTGATTTTCATTTCATTCAGGGCCAGTATCTGACCTTCCGCCGCAAATTTGACGGCGAGGAATTGCGTAGATCCTATTCCGTGTGTTCCGGGGTTGATGATGGACCACTGCGCGTCGGAATTAAAAAAGTTGAGGGTGGCTGGTTTTCCTCTTTCGCCAATGATGAATTACAGGTCGGAGACACGCTTGATGCGATGAAACCGATGGGCAACTTTCACGCTGCTCTCGTTCCGGAAAAAGCGCGAAGCTATCTTGGCTTCGCGGGCGGCAGCGGCATCACGCCATTGATCAGCATCATCAAGACTGTTCTCAAACAAGAACCGCTTTCCACCTTCACGCTGGTATATGGTAACCGCTCCGCGGCGGCGATCATGTTTAAAGAAGAACTGGAGGATTTAAAAAATCTCCATATGGGTCGTTTCAATGTCATCCACATTCTCGAAAATGAAGCAGATATTGACCTCTTCAGCGGTCTGCTGACACGTGAGAAATGCGATGCGCTTTTTGATCAGTGGCTGAATGTGGAAGGTGGTGAGTTGGCGTTCATTTGTGGGCCTGAACCGATGATGCTCGCCGTTTCCGATGCTTTGAAGGCGCATGGCCTGGATGAGGCCAGTATCAAATTTGAATTATTTGCGTCCGCACAACCGGGGAAAGCGAAGAAGCTGGCGGTTGTTGCTGATGGGGCTTCGCAGTCTGCTACCTGCAAGGCGACGATCATGCTCGACGGGGTCCGGCGCGAAGTTGAAATGGCGAAGTCGGGACAGTCGGTTCTGGAAGCGGCGCTAGGGGCCAATCTTGATGCGCCCTTTGCCTGCAGAGCTGGTGTGTGTTCCACATGTCGAGCGAAAGTCATCGAGGGGGAAGCCGAGATGCTAGCCAACTATGCGTTGGAAGACTATGAGGTCGAGCGCGGCTATGTGCTAACCTGCCAGTGCTATCCATTAAGCGACAAGATCGTCGTTGATTACAATCAGTAGGTGGGGTGACCTTTGTCTGATGATAAAACCTTTGCCGACTATCTAGAAAAAGGCGGTAAGCTTACCGCCCCCGACAATGCGCCGCCCCGCTATCGAGCCGAACTTTTACGGATGATGGCTAGCTTCGTTGATTCCGAGCTTGCTGGCGCCGCCGGATTTGCTGGCATGATCAATAGCGGGCCAGGAATTGTTGAACGCATCGCCGCCTCGCGCATTGTTCTTGAAAAATTTGATCACGCCGAGCGCGTATTGGATATTATGGGCGAGTTTGGGGCAAACACGGCGCGTTACCAAACTATTCACCCCTGGGACGCGCGCGTTGATCGTAGCGAAGATCTTGGCGTCACGCGCCTGAAAGGCGATATGCGTCTTAATGTATTGCACTATCCTATCGAAGGGTGGGTCGATGCTGTTGTCATGAATGTATTGATGGGCACGGCGACAGTCTTTCAGCTACAAGAGCTTTCGCGTTGTTCTTACCAGCCGCTTGCGCAAACCTATCAGCAGATATTACTACGTGAGACACGTCACGCAGAACTTGGTGAAGAGGGTTTGAAGAAATTATTGAGCGAAGGCGCGAAAACGGCCATTGCCGACTCAGTTCAGTATTGGCGCCCGCGTGTAGCCGCAAGTTTTGGCGGTGCAGAGTCTTCACGGTTTAAATTGCTGACTAAATTCGGTTTGCGGCATACGCCGAATGAGGTGTTGTTAAATCAATGGAACAACGCAATCGACAATACCCTTACTAACCTAGAGGGTTGAACAAAACCCGCAGCGGCGGTTCCGCGTGCGGTGAAGTGGATGCGCCAAATGCAACGTTTGGCCGTATCGACAGATATGTTGGAAATATTGGAAGCTCGTCACTCCGAACGCCTTCAAAAATGAACCTCGTGAATTAATAGACGAACCGTGCGTGGAAAACGTCAGAACGCCCCAATTGCCGTGCTGCCGGGGTAGCGAAACCAAAGAAATAGGCGCACATTGAAGATGGGGAACACATCTGGGCGATTAGCCAGAACTGTTTCCATAGACGGACACCGGCAGACAAAACCAAAAATTCATTGAGTAACGGTCGGGCTGCTGGTGACTGGCGCGACAAGCGCCTTCGCGTAAGGCATCGTCGACGGAATAGGTGAGTTCGGAAGTAGAGACAATGATTGATCGTTTGATAAAAAAAAGACCAAAAAATATCGGCCTGGCCATCAGGAGGCTGATTGTATTTGTGCTGCCAGCTCTCGTCATTGTGGGCGCCATCGCGGGCAATTTGGTTATGGGAGCGTTTAAACCGGTTCCTGAAGAAAAAGATGAATCCATTAAAACGACGCCGGTAGTTGTTGCTGAAGCTGTATCTGAAGACGTGCGCCTGACCGTTAAAACCCAAGGGGAAGCAGCGCCACTCAGGGAAATCACTTTTTCCCCTCAGCTCAGCGGCAAGATAGTATTCATTTCACCAGAATTTATCGAAGGCGGCGCCTTTGAAAAAAACGATGTCTTAATCCGTATCGACACCGCGGAATATGAATTTCGTGTTATCCAAGCGCAATCAAGCGTAGCGCAAGCGCGCAGCAGTTACGCGAGTGAGGAAGCCGAAGCCAAAATTGCCCGCAGTGATTGGGAGGAACTCGGTAAAGGTGAAGGCGCTTCGCTTGCCTTGCGTGAACCCCAAATGGCTGAAGCGGCGGCGCGTCTGGCCTCTGCCGAGGCCGCGCTTCGGGAAGCGGAACTCCAGCTCACGCGCGCGAGTATTCGCGCGCCATTTAAAGGCCGTGTGCGGTCGAAGTCAGTCGATATCGGCGACTATGTGACCCCTGGCGCGCCCTTGGGCGAGATATACTCGTCTGATACGATGCGTATCGCGCTTCCACTTACGGATTCCGAGCTTGGACGGCTGGGTCTCCAAGTGGGCTTTCGTGAAACGGCGGACGCACTGGGCCCGAATGTTATCTTAACGGCGCTGGTCTCTGGAGCGCCTCGGACCTGGCGTGGCCGGATCGTGCGAACGGACAGCGCTTATGATCGTGAAACCCGCGTTCTGTTCGCTTTTGCGGAAGTGGATGATCCTTATGGGGCTGGCGCTGATGGTGACGCCCCGCTCGCGGCGGGCCTGTTCGTCACGGCTGAAATTGAGGGGCGTCAGATTAACAATGCTGTGGTTATTCCGCGCACGGCTCTGCGTGGTGAAGATGAAGTGTATGTTGCGCGCCAAGATGACACTCTTGAAATCCGTCATGTCGTGGTGGCGAGTTCTGATCGAACGCAGGCCATTCTCGTGGGCGGCGTACGCGCTGGCGAACGCGTGATTACGTCGCCTGTGCGTGGCGTAGCTGATGGGATGGTGATTGCTATTGCGGGGCTGGTTGATGGCGATACTGCAACCGTTGCGGCCATAGAAAATTAGAGGTCCGTCATGAATGGCGTCATATCCTGGTGGGCCAAGAATGGTGTTGCCGCAAATCTGTTAATGATCGCAATTTTAATTGCCGGCGCCATTAGTTTTTCCCGAATTGAACGTGAACTCGATCCGTATGTAGAATTGCCTGGCGCTCATATAACCGTTCAGTGGCTTGGCGCTTCACCTCAGGACGTGGAAGAACAAATCGTTGTCCGCATCGAAGAAGCCGTCAGCCGTGTGAATGGCATAGATCGTTTGTGGTCTCAGGCTAGTGAAGGCCTTGGAGAACTCTGGGTCATTGGCGATGATGATCTTGACGAGGCGAAATTTCTTCAGGATTTAAAACGCGAGATCGACTCCATCAGCACCTTTCCAGCCGCCGCTGAACCTGCTCAGCTTAATCTGTTCAGAAGTCAAAACGAAATTGTACGCATAGCTGTGCGCGGCAATGTCGATGAGCGCCTATTGAAGCGATATGCAGACAAAATCCGCCGCGAGATTGCGCTTTTGCCAAGCGTTCCTTCTGTTGGTCTTTTCGGCGTGCGCGAAGAAGAGGTCTCGATTGAAATCTCGGAAGAAGCGCTCCGTCGTTATGGGCTGACTTTTTCGGATATTGTGGAGGCTGTTCGCGGCACCTCCGTCAATATCTCCGCTGGCAATGTGCGCTCAGACCTTGGCGACATGCAGCTTCGAACACGTAAATTAGCGGATACCCAGGCCGACTTCGAACATATCATCATTCGTCAATTGGCAAATGGGGCTGTTGTTCACTTGAGCGATGTTGCGACGGTCAAGGACGGTTTTGAAGAAATTAATCTCCTCGCAACCGTTAATGGTGAGCGCACAATCCTTGTACAGGTAATGAGCGGGCCACGTATGGATGTCGTGAAAATTTCACGAGAGGTGTTCGAATATCTCGAAAAAGAGCGTGAGAACGCGCCTGCCGGTATATCTCTAACGGTGTGGGATAATCAGGAGGAGGCGTTTTCCGGTCGTATTGACACGATTTCATCAAATTTTATCACTGGACTCATTCTTGTACTGATTACGTTAATATTATTTTTGCGACCCATTATTGCATTTTGGGTTGCGGCAGGAATCGCGATCGCTTTCGCTGGCGGTATCGCTTTGCTGCCGATGTTTAATGTCTCCTTTAATATGATATCCAGCTTTTCCTTCTTGCTGGTGATCGGCGTTATTGTCGATGACGCTATTATCGTCGGTGAGGCAATCCATTCTAAGGTTGAAGATGGTGAGACCGGTGTTGAGGCTGCGATTAACGGCGCCAAAATGGTTATCATGCCTGTCGTGTTCGCCGTGCTAACAACAATGATCTTTTTTGCGCCGTGGATGTTTGTTGGTGGAGGAACAGCGGAATTCACACGGGCGATTTCATTGGTCATTATCCTCGCCTTGACGTTCTCTCTGGTCGAATCGTTGATGATTTTGCCATCGCATTTGTCGCATCTCAAACCCGTAAGTTCAAAAAACAAGCTTATCAGGCTTCAAAATAAAATTGCTGATAGTGTGGTTTGGTTTGCACGCAATGTTTATCGCCCGGCAATTACAGCCGCAATCAAGAAAAGATACCTCACGGCGATGTGTTTTGTAGCGGCGATGATCCTTTCGATTGGATTGCTGAGCAACGGTATTGTTCGGACGTCGTTTATGCCGGAGATTGAATCAGACCAAATTGAGATTACCGTCGATCTGCCGCAGGGAACGCCCTATGCGCGCACATTGGAAGTGCTTGAACAGATTCAAATCGCCGAAGGCAATCTCGTTGATGAGATCAATGATTTGACCAACGGTGAAGGCGAGTTGATTGAGAACTGGTATACGCGCTCGCTCGATAATCAAGTTTTGGCGCTCGTTAAACTTGTTCCTCCTGAAATGAGAACTTTGACGGCGAAGGAAACCGCTGAACGCCTGCGTGTCTTGATTGGTAATGTTCCTGATGCAGAAACGATCTCCGTTGAATATCAAAATAACAATGACGGTCCGCCGATCGAGTATGTTTTGAATTCGAAAAGCCTTGAGGATCTGAACGCAGCAGCGGATGATTTGATGACGAAGTTACGCAGTTTCAGTGGTGTTTATAATGTGGTCAATGACACCCAATCTTCGACAGACGAATTGCGATTCGAACTCAAGCCGGGCGCCGAAGCGCTGGGCGTGACTACGGCGGATGTCGCACGTCAGGTGCGCCAGGGGTATTACGGCGAGGAAGTGCAGCGGTTGCCGCGCGACGGTCAGGACGTGCGGGTCTTTGTTCGGTACCCTCGATCAGATCGGGAATCTTTGGACCATTTGAAAAACATGCGTATCCGCACCAATGATGGTCGCGAACTGCCACTCTATACGGTCGCTAATATAGAGTTCGCGGATGGCATAACACGCATTCTACGTCGCGAGCGTCAACGTGCGGTGATCGTTAGTGCTGAAGTTGAATCGGAACGGATTGAAGAAATTCGTTCGGCGCTTTCGGAGGAGTTTTTTGCTGAGTTTGATGCGCGCCATCCCACCGTCACCCGTGGCAATATCGGCCGGGCGCAGGGACAAGCGGAATTTATGGCGGAAATTCTCATCCTCGGTCTTATCGCTATTGGGGTTGCGTATTTTCTGGTGGCGGTCGCTTTCAAATCCTATTTTGAACCGGTGCTCATCTTATTCGCTGCGATACCGTTTTGTTTTACCGGCGCAATGGTTGGTCATTTGATCATGGGCCTTTCCTTATCGCTCTTTTCCTATCTGGGGATCATGGCGGCGGCCGGTGTCGCGGTGAATGACAATCTCGTATTTATTGATTACATCAACAAGTTGCGGGATAAGGGTATGGACGGAGCCGAAGCCCTGGTCGAAGCTGGAACAAAGAGATTTAGACCGATACTTCTGACTTCGCTCACCACCTTTGTCGGTCTTTTGCCGTTGATGATGGAGCGTTCAATCCAGGCAAAATATCTTGTGCCTGTTGGCGTTGGCCTTTCTTTCGGTGTTCTCTTTGCATTGTTCGTAACGTTGTTCTTCGTACCGGCGCTTTATTCCATAGGCGCAGATATTCGACGGTTCTTCATCTATGTGATCAAAGGTGAAAAACAGCCGGATTTTGATGCGGCGCTGAAATCAAAACCTGAATATGATCTGGGCGATACACAGCCGGCAACGTTGTAATTCAGACAGATCAATGAACTCACCCGTGAAGTGTTCTAAGCAGCAGGCCTGCGATAGTTTCAGATCGGCAATGCCGTCGTGAATTTATGTTCACGCAGTGCGATATTTGATGAAGCGGAGGCAACACTGGGATGGGCCAAGATTGTATCCATCAAGAGCGCTTCATATACTTTCATGTCTTTAACGCGAATATTGAGAATATAGTCATTGGGCCCCGTTATAGAAAAGCACTGCATAATTTCGGGCGTCACCTCGACGAGTTTTTCAAAAAGGCTCCGATGTTTTGTGTCATGTGAGACAATGTTCACATAAACAAAGGCGCAAATTGTGTGGCCGGTCTCCTCCGGGTTGAGAATCGTTACGCGACTCCGAATGATATTATTGGCTTCCAGTTCCTTCATCCGTCGCCAAAGCGTCGTGTGGGAGATGGATGCGATCTCCGCCAGTTGCTCGAGCGTGAGCGTCGCATCGGCCTGAATGGCGCGTAAAATATCGATATGAGATTTTGTAAGATTCATCAGGTTGATAATAATTTCAATAAATAGACTAAAGCGCAAGGAATATTTCAATTATTTCCTTAATTTTGGGGTAATAACAAAGCAATTTTGACAAAAAGGATATAATAGCGTTATTTCTTTGGGGAGCAGGCGCGGTTTAGCGCCGCGCTATTTCAGATCATAAGGTGGAACGAAAGTGCCAAACATTCAGGCTGCCATTGAGATATCACACCCTCAACACAATCACATCGATTCAGCATATGACTGGAAGCGCGTCGCTTATCTCATGCATTTATCGCGCGAACTGGACTCGTTGGAGGAGAGAAAACTCGTTCCGGAAAGAAAAGTTCTTTATCAGTTTTCTGCTCGTGGTCACGATATGGCGCAAGTGCTTCTCGGCACTCAGCTGACCCACCAGCATGATGCGATTTGTGGATATTATCGATCACGGCCGATACTTTTAACGTTGGGCGTTGATTTGGTTGAAGCGCTTGGGTCCTCAATGGCGCGCTCTGGCGGTTATTCTGACGGGCGCGATATCGGCGTTGTCTTCAACTACCCAAATAAAAATGGCCCGTCCGCGTTGCCGATGTGCGGTGGTGTTGGCGCTCAATACACGCCAACGGCCGGATGGGCGCAGGCGCTGAAGTACCATAAAGAAACATTGCAAGATAAACGCTATGACCGTGCGATAGGCGTTGTGCTTGGCGGTGATGCATCTGTGGCGGCCAATGGTTTCTGGTCGGCTTTGACCATCGCCACGACACAGAAGCTGCCGATGTTGTTTTATATTGAAGATAATGGCTATGGCATATCTGTTCCGTCTGAATTCCAGACACCAGGCGCGAACATCGCAGCCAATCTAGCGAGTTTTACAAACCTGAAAACTCTGTCCGGTGACGGAACAAATCCGGTTGAAGCGTCTAACCTTATCAAAGAAGCGGTCGATTATGTCAGAGAGTGGGATGGCCCCTGTTTGTTAAGGCTGAAGGTGCCGCGTCTCCAGGGACACAGTTTGCAGGATACACAGGCTTATAAGTCAGAAGACTTCGTGAAATCCGAATGGGAATGCGATCCGTTGCCGAAACTCAAATCGCATCTCGTTCCGTCATTAATGGACGAGAACGAATGGAGCGCGATTGGAAAGAATGCATCAGATGCCGTCGAAGTTGCGCGAGAGAAAGCTGAGGCGATCGCAGTAAGCAAGCCGGAATCTGTGACGCATTATGTGTTTTCCGAAGCCGAGCCCCAACTCATGGGCGGGTTACGCGGTGATGCAGCGCTCCCATCAGGAGATCCGACGCCGAGACCTGAAGGGTCTCGAATCAATATGGTGACGGCGTTGCGAAAAACGCTTGATCATGAGCTCACCCTCAATCCAAAAATGGTGGTTTTTGGTGAAGACGTTGGTCCGAAAGGCGGCGTGCACGCGGTCACACTGGGTCTCAATGAAAAGTTTGGCGATGATCGCGTCTTTGACACCAGCCTTTCGGAAGAAGGAATCATCGGGCGCGCCGTCGGAATGGCTGTTGCGGGGCTTCTGCCTGTTCCCGAAATCCAGTTCCGAAAGTATGCGGAACCAGCAATCGAACAAATCAATGATTGCGGCTCGATGCGTTGGCGGACCCATAATCGTTTCGCCGCACCCATGGTTGTGCGCATGCCGATTGGTTATTATAAACGCGGCGATCCATGGCATAGTCAGACCAATGAAGTTCAATTCGTTCATACTCCGGGTTGGAAAGTAGCGGTTCCTTCGAATGCGGAGGATATAGTCGGATTGCTGCGTTCAGCATTACGCGGCGACGATCCCGTCATGATGCTGGAACATCGTGCGATGCTTGATGACCCCTGGGCGCGCCGGGCCTATCCGGGTGACGACTATGTTTTGCCGTTTGGCCAGGCAAATTTTACCAAAGAGGGAGATGATATTACCATCGTTACCTGGGGAGCGATGGTGAAACGCTGTGAAGAGGCCGCCGTGGCTTCTGGACGCGGCGTTGACGTGATTGATTTACGCACACTCGTACCTTGGGACAAGGAAGCCGTCTTAAACTCAGTTCGAAAGACCAATCGTTGTCTGATCGTTCATGAAGATCTGCGGACGGGCGGATTCGGCGGCGAAATAGCGGCAGTGGTGGCGGACGAAACATTCCTCGACCTCGACGCGCCGGTTTCGCGCCTGACTATGCCAGATATTCCAAGCCCGCATAACGCCATCCTGTTGAACAGTGTTTTGCCTGACGTCGAAACGATCCGCCAGAGGATCGATGAGCTTTGCACCTTTTAGGAACAGGATTTGACATGACCGAGATGATCGATGTTATCGCTCCTGTTGAACAGGAAGGCACCAAAGCAATCGTCAAGAGTTGGTATAAAAAAATTGGTGAAACGATCGGGGAAGGGGACCCGCTTGTCGAACTGGAAACCGATAAGGTCGCGGTCGAAGTGCCTGCGCCGGCGTCAGGCATCGTTTCTGAAATTCTGATTGATGCCGATTGTGAAGCGCAACCTGGCGCTGTCCTTGGGCGTCTGGACGGTGGCGGCGCCTTCAGCGGTGAGACGTCTGAGAAAAATGCCGCTTTTGTTTTGAAAGAGAGTGGCCCTGCCAGTCAGTCGCCTGAACAGGGCCCCAGTTTTAAGAGTACTGGAAAAGAACATCGCCTCTCCCCGTCTGTGCGCCGCCTTGTTCAAGAACATAACCTGGAACCATCCCATATAAGCGGCACCGGCCGGGATAAGCGATTGACGCGCGGTGATGTGCAAGAGTTTCTGAAACAGCAAAACGCAAATGGTTCTGGGCCGTCAGTGGTCGCATTCTCAAAATCGCAAGAGAATATTCCTGTCGATCAAAGTGAGCCCTGGTCTTTGCAACGGATCGGGCATGACTCCATGCGCCGGCGCATCGCTGAACACATGTCCATGTCGGTACAAACCGCCCCTCATGTGACGGCGGTGTTCGAGGCGGATTTTTCAGCGATCATTCACCATCGTAATGCGTATAAAGAAGAATATTTGAAAAAAGGCGCCAAGCTTACATTCACAACATACATCATAGCCGCGTGCGTAGAGGCCATGAAAGCGGCGCCGGCTGTCAATAGTCGTTGGTACAGCGACTATATTGATATTTACAATGATATTAATATTGGTGTGGGAGTGGCCCTCGGTGAGAAGGGTCTCGTTGTGCCGGTTGTAAAGCAAGCGCAGGCACGGTCACATTTTGGTGTTTCGAAAGAGTTGCAGCGATTAACGGAAAATGCTCGCCAGGGGAAATTAGCTCTCGCGGATGTCCGTGGAGGAACGTTTTCCATCTCAAATCACGGCACTTCGGGCTCACTGGTCGCCTCGCCAATCATCATCAATCAGCCGCAATCTGCAATCCTTGGTGTCGGCAAGCTGGAAAAACGCGTTGTCGTGCGAACGGTCGATGGCGTTGACGCCATGCAGATCCGTCCCATGGCGTTCGTCTCCCTGACCATCGACCACCGTGTTCTCGACGGCGCACAAACCAATGCGTGGTTAACCCGTTTCGTTGAAGTTCTTGAGAGCTGGCCCCACGAGTAATTCGGATTGCCGCGCACCGGCGTCCGACTATCCGCTCTCGACCTACATTCTAAAACCCGCCTTGCCTGTCGCAAGCGCCAGATCCCGTGCGTAAAGTCGATTTCATTTTAGGGCTGCACAAACAGCAAAGATCATGGATCCGTCAGCGAGCAGTGAAATTCTTTGCAA